>REDH01000220.1 GCA_007693585.1 Deltaproteobacteria bacterium | reverse complement strand
CCCCCCCCCCCCCCCCCCCCCCCCCCCCCCAGCCCCCCCCAGCGCCATGACCGAAGCCCTCGAAGACGTGCAGAGCCGCCCCGACTACCGGGGCGTCCCCCTCCGCAAGGCCGGCATCAGCCAGCTCCGCTACCCGATGGTGGTCTGGGACCGCGACCAGCAGCGCCAGCATACCATCGGGACTTTTCGCCTGACGGTGGAGCTGCCGCGCGAGTACAAGGGCACGCACATGAGCCGCTTCATCACGGCGCTGGAGCACCACCGCGGGGAGGTGAGCCTGGAGACGGTGCCGGACCTGGTGGACGAGCTGCGCAACCGCCTGGACGCGGAGCGCGCGCATGTGCACGTGGCCTTCCCCTACTTCATTCGGCGGGCGGCCCCGGTCACCGGCCAGGAGTCCTCGCTGGCGCTGCAGTGCTGGTTTGACGGGAGCGCGGACGAACGCGAGGCCGAATTTACGCTGGGCGTCGAGGTCCCGGTGATGACCCTCTGCCCCTGCAGCCGCGCCATCTCTGCGCGGGGAGCGCACTGCCAGCGCTCGCGGGCGCGAATGAAGATCCGCTTTCGGGAGCTGGTGTGGATCGAGGAGCTGGCGGCCATCGCCGAAGCCTCCGCCTCGTGCGGCATCTGGCCCCTGCTCAAGCGCGAGGACGAGAAGTGGGTCACCGAGCGGAGCTACGACAACCCGGTCTTTGTCGAGGACCTGGCCCGCAACATCGCCCTGCGCCTGAAGGCCGAGCCGCGCATCACCTGGTTTGAGGTCGAGGCGGAGAACGAGGAGTCCATCCACGACCACAACGCCTACGCCTTCGTCGGCAGCGACGACCTGCCGGAAGAGTAGGCGGTTCAGCGGAGGCGCGCGACCACGCCGGCGCTGTTGGCGACCAGGGTGTCGCCCTCGTCGGTCATGCGCACGCCGGGGCCGCTGCAGGGGCGCACATCCCCGATGGCTCCGCACCCCGCAGGCTCCGCCCGCGGGGCGCTGCGGGCAGGATCGCGTGACGCCACACACAGGCGCAGGGCCGGGGGCACCCAGTTGGAATTCGGATCGTTTTCGGGAACGGCGCGCGATGCGCCCGACGCCATCGGAGCGGAACGACCGAGCAGGTGCGTGCGCAACTGTTGCGGTTTCAATCACTTGCCCAAACAAGGCCGTTGCCGCCGTACACCCTTCCCGCTATTCTCGGAGAGTGTACGGGGCGTCGCTGCGTCAATTACGGCCCCGGCTCTCCCATAACGGCAGAGTGGACTCTGCGCCGATCCCGAGGGGGTACATCGATGAGCCGATTCGGTCTTCGCTTCCCGTCCCTGTTCGCCGTCACCCTTTTCCTCGCAGCGGGCTGCGCGGGCGAGGTGGAAGGTCCCACGCCGGCGGCAGCGCCCGACGCCGATGTCGCGCTGACCACGCCGGCGTTCGCGTGCAACGAGCAGGTCGAGACCTGGATTCGGCTCGCGGGAGAGGGCTTCAGCCCGCTGGTCACCGATGCCATCGCGAGCAGGGAGGAGGCCCGCGTCCTCTTTCCGCAGGTGCAGCTCCGTCGGAGCGCGGACCTCGACGGGGAGGAGGCCGACGGGGAGCCTCTGGATCTGGAGAGCCTGGACGGCGAGCCCGGGGGCGACATCCGCTGGCTCTCCGCCGAGGAGCTCGATCTGCGGATTCGACCGGAGCATGCGCTCGCGCCCGGCGTCTATGATCTGGAGGTCAGCAACCCGAACGGCAACACGGTGGTGCTCCCCGCGGCGCTGGGGATCGTCCCGCGCCCGGAGGTAACGGGGGTTCGCCCGGACCTGGTCTGCGTCGCGCAGGGCGAGCGCGCGGTCGCCATCGAGGGCAGCGGCTTCCTGACGGACGGGACGCTTCTGCCCACGGTGCGGATCGGGGACGAGGTCTACACGCCGACGGCCGCGGAGGACTGCAGGGAACTTCCTGCCGTCTTCGGGGGCTGGCAGCGCTGTGAGACGCTGCAAATCCTGCTGCCCGCCGAGGCCCACGAACCCGGCGCATGGGAGGTGGAGATCGACAACCCGGAGCCCGGCGCGTGCAGCAGCCTGCACGGCGACGACGACGTCCACCTGGTCGTGGTCCCGCCGCCGGCCGTGTCCGAGGTGTCGCCGCTGCCGCTGTGCGGCGAGCAGCTCGAGTACGAGGTGCGCGTATCCGGCGAGGGCTTCATCGTGGTCGAGGGGGAGGAGGGGGAGGTCTTCCCGACCGTCACCTTCGGCGAGGAGACCTGGACGCCGGTGCGGATGGAGGGCTGCACGCCCATCGAGCGCGCGGTCCAGCCCTTCGCGCGACGCTGCACGGACGCCTTTGTGGCGGTCGACCCCGGCGCCCTGGCGCGCCACGTGGCCGATGACGTCGCCTACGGAACCGCGCCGGTGCGCGTGCGCAACCCCGACCCGGCCGGCTGCACCAGCGTCGAGGACGTGGATCTCACGATCGTTCCGCCGCCGGAGGTCCTCGAGGTCAACAGCCCCATGTGCACCGCGCAGTTCGACAACGAGCTGGTCGTCACGGGGCGCTTCTTTCTGCGCCAGGGCGAGGACCTTCCGGAGGTCCGCGTCGGTGAGACCGTCTACGCGGTCGCGCAGCTCGACGACTGCACGGAGGTGCCGGGGCTCGCGGTGAGCGTGGACTCCTGCAGCACGGCGCGCCTCACCGTGCCGGAGGGCGACCTCGCGGACCCGGGCGACCTGGACGTGGTGCTGGTCAACCCGGCGCCGGCGGCGTGCATATCTCAGGAGTCGGTGCCGCTGACCGTGGTCCCGCCGCCTTCAGTGAGCGAGGTCACGCCCCAGCCCCTGTGTACCGCGGAGAGCGACCAGGTTCTTGAGATCGCCGGCAGCGACTTCCTGATCATTGACGAGGTGCTGCCCACCGTCTCCGTCGGCGCGCAGGAGCAGCTCGTGCTGGCGGCCGAGGGCTGCGTGGCGGTGCCGATTCACGCCGCCGTCGCCGCCGTCGAGCGCTGTGACCGGCTCACGATCACCATTGCGCAGGACGCATTCGTCGAGGGGCCGGAGTCGGTCACGGTGACCAACCCGGAGCCGGCCGCCTGCGCCTCTACCGAGACACTGGACGCGTGGTTCGTGCCGCCCCCGGTGCTCGCCGCGATCACGCCGGACTTCGCCTGCCTCGGCAGCGAAGGCCAGCGCTTCACCCTCAGCGGCTCGGGCTTCCTGCGCCAGAACGGGGCGGCTCCCACGGTCTTCGTGGGCGACAGCCAGCTCGACCCCGCTGGCCTCGATGACTGCACGCTGCTGGGGGATCCGGCCGAGCGCACCGAGACCTGCGAGACCCTCACCTTCGACCTCGACGAGGACGCATTCCCTACCGGACCGCAGCAGGTCTCGCTGACCAACCCGATGCCCGCCGCCTGCAGCAGCGTGGACAGTCTCCCCCTCTTTATCGCGGGCCCGCCCCGCGTGGACCGGGCCGAGCCCGCCGCCTTCTGCTCCGGCCAGGGATTCGACGGCGACGTGACGCTGCGGGGCGACTTCTTCCTTCGCATCGACGGTGCGCTGCCCGACGTGCGGATCAACGGCGAAGATATGGCTGTCGAGAGCCTGGAGGACTGCACCCTCATCGAGACGACCAGCGAGGGGAGCGTCGAGTCCTGTGAGACCCTTCAGCTCGTCGTCCCTGTCGATCTGCGAGGGCAGGACCTCGACATCACCGTCACCAATCCCGCTCCGGCGACCTGCGGGAGCGCAGGGATCTCCATCACCGCCGAGCCCTCTCCCGTGATCACGAC
>REDH01000125.1 GCA_007693585.1 Deltaproteobacteria bacterium | reverse complement strand
ACACTGATCATGATCGCCCACCGGCTGAGCACGGTGCGGGAGTGCGATACGATCTATCTCCTTGACCGGGGGGGAGTGCTGGCCTCAGGCTCCTACGATGAGCTCCTCGCCACGAGCGCGGTCTTCCGCGCCATGGCCGAAGGAGACGATGATCCCAGGGAACACGCGAAATGAACGTCCTCAACGGCGCATCCATCCTCGTCACCGGTGGCACCGGCTCCTTCGGCAAGGCCTTCATCCGCAAGGTCCTCGCCGAGCACGAGCCGGAGCGGGTGATCGTCTTCAGCCGCGACGAGCTCAAGCAGTTCGAAATGCAGGGCGACGGTTTCACCGACAAGCGCCTGCGCTTCTTCCTTGGAGACGTCCGCGACCGCGACCGCCTCTTCCGCGCCTTCGACGGCGTGGACGTCGTCGTCCACGCCGCCGCCCTCAAGCAGGTCCCGGCCTGCGAGTACAACCCGTTCGAGGCCATCCGAACCAACGTGATCGGCGGCCAGAACATCATCGACATGGCCATCGAGCGCGGCGTCCGACGCGTGCTCGCCCTCTCCACGGACAAGGCCTGCAACCCCGCGAACCTCTACGGCGCCACCAAGCTCTGCAGCGACAAGCTCTTCATCGCCGGCAACCACTACGTCGGCGACAAGGACACCGCCTTCGCCGTCGTACGCTACGGCAACGTCGTCGGCAGCCGCGGCTCCGTCGTCCCCTTCTTCGTGAAGCAGCGCGCCACCGGCCGACTGCCCGTCACCCACGAGGCCATGACCCGCTTCTGGATCACCCTCGCGCAGGGCGTGCAGTTCGTCCTCGACTCCCTCGAACGCATGCAGGGGGGGGAGCTCTTCGTGCCGAAGATCCCCTCGATGAACGTCATGGACCTCGCCCGGGCCATCGGCCCCGACTGCGAGATCGACATCGTCGGCATCCGCCCGGGCGAGAAGCTCCACGAGGTGATGATCTCAGAGGACGACGCCCGCAACACCCTCGACATGGGCAGCCACTTCATCCTCCAGCCGGAGTTCTCCTGGTGGAAGAAGCGCGGCGAGCCCCACCGGGCCTCCGGCACCCCCGTCCCCGACGGCTTCCGCTACAGCTCCGACAACAACGACACCTGGCTCACTACCGCGCAGCTCCGCGACATCATCCGCCCCTTCGATCCACAGGCATGAGCGCTCCCCCGCACACCCCCCCCTTTCTCCCGTACGGGCGCCAGTCCGTGAACGAGGACGACGTCGCCGCCGTGATCGACGTCCTGCGCTCCGACTGGCTCACCACCGGCCCCGCCGTCGACCGCTTCGAGGCCGACCTCGCCGCAAGGGCCGGCACCGCCCACGCCTGCGTCCTGAACTCCGGCACCTCCGCCCTCCACGCCGCCTACTTCGCCGCCGGTCTCGGACCGGGCGACGTCCTCGTGACCTCTCCCCTCACCTTCGTCGCCACCGCCAACGCCGCCCACTACCTCGGCGCCGACGTGCGCCTCGTCGACGTCTGCCCCGACACCGGCAACCTCGACCCCGACCTGCTCCGCGACGCCCTCGACGACCGCGTCCGGATCGTCGCCCCGGTCGACTTCGCCGGGCATCCCGCCGACTACCCCGCCCTGCGCCAGGTCCTCGGAAGCCATCCGGCCCTCGTCGTCGCCGACGCCGCCCATTCCTTCGGGGCCACCCTGAACGGCGTTCCCGTCGGTCAGCTCGCCGACCTCACCGAGATCAGCATGCACCCGGTCAAGCCCCTGACCTCCGCGGAAGGCGGCGCCGTCCTCACCAACCACGAGGACCTCGACCGGCGCGTGCGCACCTTCCGCAGCCACGGCATCGTGCGGGATCCGGAGACGATGACCCGGATCGACGGACCCTGGTCCTACGAAATGCAGACCCTCGGCTACAACTACCGCCTCACCGACCTGCAGTGCGCCCTCGGCCTGAGCCAGCTCCGGCGGCTCGACGCCTTCATCGCCCGCCGCCAGGCCCTCGCCGCACGCTACACCGAGGCCCTCGCCGACCTCGACGCCCTGATCCTGCCCACGGAGCGCGAAGGCGCCCGCAGCGGCTGGCACCTCTACGTGGTCCTTGTCGCCGGCGATGCGCAGCGCAGGCGGCCCTTCTTCGAACGGCTGCGGGCGCTGGGCCTCGGCGTGCAGGTCCACTACCTGCCGGTCCACCTCCACCCGTACTGGCAGGAACACGGCTTCCGGGAAGGTCAGTTCCCGGCCGCCGAGGAATTCTATGCCCGGTCCGTCTCCCTCCCCCTCTACCCGGCCATGAGCGACGAGGACGTGGAGAGCAGCATCGCCCGCGTACGCCAGGCGGTGCGGGAGGTGCTCGCGTGAGCCGAACGGTCTGCATCATCCAGGCCCGCATGGGCTCGTCCCGACTCCCCGGGAAGGTCCTGATGGATCTCCATGGCTGGCCGATGATCGCGCACGTCGTCGACCGCGCCTCCCGCATCCGGGGCGTCGACCAGGTCGTCCTCGCCACCTCGTCGTTGCCCGGCGACGATCCGCTTGCGACCTGGGCGGAGTCCTGGCCGGGGCTGCGCTGTATCCGTGGCCCCGAAGACGACGTCCTCGAGCGTTACCGGATGGCGGCAGCGGCGACCGGTGCAGACATCATCATGCGGGTCACAGGTGACTGCCCCGTCCTGGACCCGGACGTCAGCACCGCCGTGCTCGAGCTCTTCCTCCAAGAGCCAAGGGTGGACTACGTCTCCAACACCCTCGAACGGACCTTCCCGCGCGGGCTCGACACGGAGGTGTTCTCCCGCGAGGCGATGGAAACGGCCGCGCGCGAGGCAACGGGTGCCTCCGACCGGGAACATGTCACCCCGTTTCTCTGGCGACAGCCGGAGCGCTTTCGGATGCGACAGTACGTGGACACGGCGGATCACTCGACCGAGCGCTGGACAGTGGACACCCGAGAGGACTTCGCACTGCTGCAGGCCCTTCTCGAAGGCTGGACGGGGGGTGACGCCCCCCTCTCCTCCCGGGACCTGTTGCGGCGACTCGAGTCCACCCCCGGGCTTCGCGCCATCAATGCTAGCGTGACACAAAAGGTGGTGTAGTAATGTCCTTGCTCGTCCGAGCAGATGCAGACGCAACCCGCGGTATCGGTCATGTACTCCGCTGCCTCGCCTTGGCTGATTGCTGGAAAGAGAGTGGTGATCGTGCGACGCTGCTCAGCTCCAATTTAAGAGAAGGCCTTGCAGTGCGCTGGCAGGAGCGCGGTCACACAGTGGTGCGACTCAACGCCGCAGCAGGAAGCCTCGACGATGCACTGGAGACAGCGTACTTGGCTGAAAAACTAGGCGCAGCCTGGACAGTCTGCGACGGCTATGATCTTGGGCCTGACTGGCAACAGCACGTGCACGGCTCCGGAAACAAACTACTCGCAATAGATGACGGCCACCGTGTCTCGCACTGGAACTGTCGGCTGCTCTTGAACCCAAACTTGGGTGCGACTGCTGATGCCTATCGCGGCCGTACGAGTGCCGAGTTGCTTCTCGGGCCAAAGTGGGCGCTACTCCGACCCGAGTTCAGGCAGGCACTTCGAGAGAAGAGTCTACAGCCAGAGAGACGGACACTGAGACTGACGCTCTTCACTGGTGGAGGGGACCAGCTGACCCTGATGACCTGGATGCTGCAGCTGGTTCCGTCCTTGCGATACCAGGTTCCCGATCTGCAAATTCAGGCGATTGTCGGCCCTTTCACAATCCTGGACAGCGCTCTGCTCGCCCTACTTCAAGATAATGATGTCTCCGT
>REDH01000038.1 GCA_007693585.1 Deltaproteobacteria bacterium | reverse complement strand
ACTGGGAGAAGAGGCCGGTGGGGGTCACGTGGTCGTGCAGGGAGGTGGGGATGCCGGCGGCATCGTGGCGTTGTTCGAGGTCGAGCAGGGGGGTGTTGCCGGGGGTGCCGAGGGTGTAGCGGATCGGGCGCAGCCGCTGGTCATAGGCCATGCGCTGCTCAAGGCCGTTGCCGAACGCCATGCGCTCGAGCTGGCCTTCCACGGTGTAGTCCACTTCGCGCACCACGTCACCGTACTGGCGCAGGTTGCCCTGGGCATCGTAGCGGGGCTGGAGCGAGGTACCGTCCATGTAGTGGTGCGCGGCCACGCGCCCGGCGGCATCCCAGGAGGCGCCGGAGGTGTAGATGCGGTCCTCGAAGCGGCGGAAGATGCGGGAGACCTGTCCCCGGCGGTCGTAGTCCAGGAAGGTGTCGAAGCCGGACTCGTGACGGGCGACGAGGCGGCCGAGGGGGAAGTTCGATGGGAAGCCTTCAACAGCCACGTCGTAGTGGTAGCGGGCGTCTTCCACGGGTTCGCCACCGGGCGTCTGCAACGCTGTTCGGACGAGGCGGCCGGCTGCGTCGAAGTCGTGGAGCACGAGCCCGCCGGAAGCATCCTCGAGGGCGATGACGCGACCCAGGTCGTCGAAGTGCCGGCGGTGGGTGCCGGCGTTCGGGTCGGAGGCTTCGCGCGTTCGGCCGAGGCTGTCGTGCCGCCAGGTGGTGCGGCTGCCGTCCGGGAGCTCGCGCCAGAGCGGCAGGCCGCGGACGTCGTAGCCGTAGCGATAGTCGCGCGTGCCGTCCGCGGTTCCGTCCACCTGCAACCGGTGCAGGACGGTTCGGCCGTGCCCGTCCATGACGACCATCTCCGGAAGGTCCACGAACGGACTCGCCGGGTCGCTGCGGTTGGCGTCGAAGGTCCAGGTGGTGCCGGCCCCATGCCGGACGCTCTCGGTGCTGCCGTCCTCGTACACGGTGCGGATCGCTCGGCCGGCGGCGTCGTAGAAGGTCGCGGCGAAGCCCACGTCCTTGTCCGGGCCGTCCGGCAGGTCGATCGACGGGGCCAGGAACGCGAGGAAGACGGACGCCGGTGCACCGGTCGCCGTGTAGGTGGTCCACCCGGACGCGATCCACTGACCGGAGCCGCGTTCGCCGTGTTCGCGGAGCGTGGTGATCTCGCGACCGAATCCGTCCACGTACGAGCGGGAGCGCAGGCGCTCCGTGGAGTCGAACGACTCGAGCTGCGCCGTCTCCACCCACGAGACGGGGTTGCCGAACATGTACTGGAAGCGCACAGCGGGCTCGCCCGGGGCATCCCCGGGGAGATGGCGCTCGATCACGCGCCCCAGACCATCGTGCACAAGTCGGGTCACCTGTCCGTTGAAGTCGCGCATGGCGGTCATCAGTCCGAGGTCCGTGTCGTACTCGGCGCGCACCTCCAGGCTCGCCGGACCATCCGGAGCGCGGTGGGTCGCCCCATCGCCGAGATCGAGGCGTAGCCGCTCGCGCACGGGAAACATGTGGAGCGCGTCGTCGTACTCCAGCTCCACGCGATGGCCCAGCGCGTCGAGGCTCGCGATCACATTGCCGTGTTCATCAAACGCATTGCGGCCGATTGGGATCCAGCGCTGTTCCTCGTCGAACCATTGCTCGGTGCGGGTCACGAGTCCCCGCTCGAGTCGGCCGAGGGGCAGTCCTTCGAACGCGGGTCCGTCGTAGAGCTGTCGGGTGCGGGAGAGCACATCGCCGGCGAGGGTCTCCACCTGCTGAGCGAGCTCGAACCCGATCATCCAGCGCTCGATGTCGTTGATCCAGGTGGTGGTCCGAACCATGGGCTCGTCACTCAACGGCTCTCCGGACGGGGACACGAAGCCCCACGCGATCTCCCGGCGCGGGTTGCCCCATCCGTCGTGCTCCACTTCGGAGAGGGTGAGCCGTCGCTCTTCCTCCCCGTCCCTTGCGGCGCGCAGGCGCGCCTCGGGCCAGACACCCTCACCTGTCCAGTCCCCGAGCTCCGGCGCGGCGGAGAGCCGTTCCGCCTGATCCACCAGGGTTCCGGTGACGAGGATCTGGTGGCGACCGTCCTCGAGGGTCCGGATGTCGACGCGCGTGAGTTCGCGTCGTATCAGGGCTCCGGATGACTCCCGCACGATCACCGCACGGGGTTGGCCACCGAGCCCATCGACCTCGGACGGAAGCAAGCCGGGGTTCTCATCGGCAAGCGCACCACCGAAGCCGTCAAGATCTCCTTCGGTGCCGCGGAAGAACACGTGGTCGGTGACCTGATTCGCCGCCTGGTCGTCTCCGAGGACCGTGACCGTCGCACTTTCGAAGGTCTGGAACTGCCCCTGACGTTCGTTGAAGACGGGGTCGCGGTAGATGTGTTCGGTGCGTTGTCGTGTTCCCCGCCCATCGCGCGCCTCACGCGCCACGACGACGGTCATCGGCTGGGGGGTCCACGACCGCCAGGGGCGCCCCATCTCATTGGACGCCGCCTCGATCCCATCGAGGGTGGCGTACTCGATTCGGTAGGTCCCCCCGAGACCGTTGGCTGCCTCGAGAAGCAATCCGTTGGGCTGATCACCGACCGGGTCCACCACGGTCCACCCCCTCTCTGCGCGCGGGTCTACCACGACGAAGTCGATCGCCCCGTTGCCGCTGAGGTCGGTGACCGCGACCCGGGCCTCGGGCGAGCGGGCGGGCAGCGGAAGCGCGTGAGGCCCTTCGAAGGCCGAGCCCCCCGTGTTGAGCCAGTACTGGACCTCGGTCGGACCAACCCAGACGAGATCGGCGAGGCCGCTGCCGTTCAGGTCGACGAGCTGCAGCGCCTCCGCGGCACGGCCCCGGGCCCCTTCGGGAACGGGAATCTCGACCCGGGCACCATCGAAGCGCCCGCGCCCCATTCCCTCATGCACCACCAGAGCCGTGGTACGCCCCGCGCCGCCGATGGCCCGCACAAGGTCGGGAAGCCCATCGCCGTTCATGTCGACCAACCATTGCCCCGTTGCGCCCAGATCCACCTGATCGAGACCCGTGACCCCGCTGCCCTGTCCGCCCTCGGCGTCGGCCACCGGTGCTGCCTCCAGCCACTCCATGCGTGATCCCGGCAGGATCCGCCCGTCGGCTTCTCGCTCGACACGCGACTGTGCGATCCAGAGCTGGCCGCCCGCCGACCACAGGAAGTCTGGCCGCCGATTGCCGTTGAGGTCCATGACATGGAGCTGCGGCGAGCGCAGGGCCACGGGCACGGAGACGCCGAGCGATTCGGGCACACCGAATGCGACATGGCGTCCACCACGACCCTGGTTCCAGCGCACCTCCACACTGCCGTCGAGGGTACGGGACAGGATATCCCGCCGTCCGTTGCCGTTCACATCCATGAAGATCCAGTCAGCTGTCGCGGACAGCGTGGGAGCGCTGGCAATATCGATGGCTTCCGCAAGGAATCCGCGTCCGCCCTCGTTCGGGTACCAGGCCCAGCGCCCGGCCTCGTTGATTCGCAGGATGTCCGGCCTTCCGTTGCCGTTGAGATCGACCAGCCGATGCCGCCCGTCCTCCGGCGCGATCCGGGGTGCGTCGAACTCTTCGGTCACCGACGCGCGACCCGGGTCGAACACCTGATAGCGGAACGACTGTGGCGGGAGCGCGAGCCCCTCTTCTCCCTCCATGCGCACCTCGATCAGGCGCGACGCGTTCCAGTCGGTCGCGTACTCCAGCTCCATGCGCCGCACGATCCGCTCCCCTCCATTCCGGCTGGAGGCCAGGACGACGCTCTCGATGGATTCGAGCAGCAGCCGGTGCTCTCGCGGGTAGCCTGCCACATGGTCGGTGAACCGGTCGTCGCGCTCGCGGTAGGACAGCCGGACGCTCCGCGGATGGGGTGTCGACACCGCGTAGCGCACCTCCGACAGGTGGAGTCGTCCGCCGTCCCTTCGATAGGTATACTCGATGGCCCGCCCGAACGCGTCTTCCTGCCGGGAGAGGGCCCAGCAGAACGTGCCGCCGAAGTCGGAAGGCACTGGTCCCTCCCGGCTATCGGGGGTGGTGCCGTACCAGGACGTTCGACCATCGGGATGGGTGAGCTCCCATCCTTCGCCATCCCCGCCACGGTTCGGTCGCAACCGGATCCACGAGCCCTCCACACGAGGCCCCCAACGGCCACCTTCTTCCGCGAGGGGCACGATGTCCCCGGAACTGGAGGAACCATCCAGAAAGAACGCATCTCCATCCTCCGCACCGCCGTACAACGGGGCGCCGGCATCGGTCTTCCGGCACAGCCTGGCACTTTCGAGGCTCCAGCCGATGCCGAGCGGTCCGTTGCCCGCTCCCGACTGATAGCGCAGGGCGAGAGAAGGCACGAAGCTCCCCGGGGCGGGCAGGAGCGGGACCGGAAGTCCGTAGGTGGCGATACCCGTCCCCGGAGCGACGTCGAATTCCTCGCCCATGCCCATGATGGAGCCGGGTCCATCGGGAAGCGACAGCGTGCTCGGAGACGCCTCGAAGACGTCGGCCATGACGGGGGTTGCTGTACCGAACAGGCCGAGGGCCACGATCAACATCAAGCGGGTGCTCACGACGACACTCCGGGAGCGAGAGAGTGCGGCTGACGGCATTTCCATCTACCTTCCGGGACTACCTGCATTGCCCGGGGACGAAGGGATCCTGGTAGGCAAAGTCGACGTGGAGGATGATGTCCTCGAGTCGCGACCAGTCGAGTTGCGCGTTCTCGCCCGCCTCGAGGTCGATCACGATGGTGTAGCTCGAGGCGAGCGGAAGGCCGGTGAGGCCCCGATTTCGCTGATCGGTTGGGGGTGGCTCGTTGAGGCTGGCCACCAGCGACACCGGCCGGCTGACCGTACGGAGTGTGGATACCTGTGCGAAGCTGGATGCAGTGGCGCCAGTGCTCTCCAGGAGCGCATCCAGATCCGGCTGGCAGCTTCGGATCCGAGCGGCGCCATCGTACAGGATGCTTACGGACGCACGCGCGAACCCGACGTCGCCGACGAGCTCCACGCCGAGCCCGTCGATGCGGGCCGCACAGCTGCCGCCGAGGTTGGCAAAATCGTCGAGGTCGACCACGGCCGTCGCGGCCCACAGGCGGGAGCGGTCGGAGAGGGCATCACCCACCGTACTGTCGACCCGAAACCGGGTCTCGCGATTGAAGGGGATGCGGGCCGCCGCAAGCGTCTCGCGCAGTCGTGCGCCAGGCGAAAGCAGCTCACCGGTCACGAGGTCCTCGAAGGGCTCCGTCAGGTTGAGCACGTCATGGCGCAGGGAGAGCGCTGCGGTCTGCCGGCTGATGTTGCCGCCGCAGTTCGAACGCAGCTGCCGCAACTGTGCGGCCACATCCTCGAGCTGGCCCGGCGACCGGGCGAGCAGCAGGGCCACGCGCTGGCTGAGGAAGGGACGGACCGCCTGATACTCGAGCGCCACGAGCCAGTCCAGCAGTCGCTCGCGGGCCTGCTCCACCGCTTCCTCGGCCGCCATGATGCGGTTCGCACGCCTGAACACGACGGAGGGACTGCCGATGAGCTGGACCACCTGCTCCCGCTGCGCTTCCAGCCATCGCAACTGGTCGTCCATGAGCTGCGCCCGGGCCACGATTGCCTCGTACTCGTTCATGGCCTGCTCGACGGCGAGTTCCGCCCTGGCGATGCGCAGCTCGAGGCCCGAAATCTGCGTCAGCAATTGCTGCCACTGGATCTGCTTCGCCCGGAGACTGCGAATCTCGGCACGCAGGGCCAGCTCGGCCGACTGGATGGCCTGGTCGATCTGGAGCTGGTCCTGCATCCGGCTGAGGCGTGCCTGCCGCTCCGCCTGGTCGAGCTGCCACTCGGCCTGAAGCTCCGCGATCCGAAACGACTCCCGCTCTCGGGATCGCTGCACCGCACGCTGCATGACCCCGACCCGGCACTGGTTGATCTCGCGCTCGAGGCTGGCGGCAGCCTGGATCGTCAGTTCCTCCACCCCGGCCTGCGCCTGTCGCACGGCGAACTCGTCCCGTGCGAGCTGGATCCCTGCCCCACGAAGCCCGGCATCTCGTTCCCGCGCTGCGTTGAGTACGACGAGTTCGTCCGATGCTTCTTCCAGCGCCTCCAGGTTCTTCTTGCACTCCTTGACCTTCCGGTTGCGGCTTCGGCTCTTGAGCAGGCTGCCAATGAGTGCTGCGCCCCCGGCAGCGATGGCTCCGAAAGGCGGCGCAACCTTGGCGTTGGCCATCGCCTGCTGGCCGGCACTGACGCCGGCACCGCCCCATATCTGCCCCCGGCTCTGCCTCG
Organism: Deltaproteobacteria bacterium; assembly: GCA_007693585.1. GTDB lineage: Bacteria > Myxococcota_A > Bradymonadia > REDH01 > REDH01 > REDH01. The sequence goes on along the minus strand of REDH01000038.1, from coordinate 11,668 downwards.
ACCCACATGACGATCCACCGACCTCGCGGGACAAACGCCGAATCTCCCGCTGCAGCTCCAGTCCACCGAGTGCGTCCGCATAGGACTGCTCGGCAGAGTCGATGCTCAGAGTGAACCACCGTTCGACTTCGCTGCGCTGCTCCTCGACGAGGGTTTCGCGCACCCGTACGACATCCTGATTGGCTCGCTGCTGAATGGACACGTTCTCGAAGCAGACCCGGTCGATCGCGTCCTCGAGCTCCGCCCGCTCCTGCATTCCAGCCAGCTGCACGTCCAGCTGCTCGGCGAGCATGGCCCGCTGATTCTCGACGCCGTCCTCACGAAGCTGGCGCATCTCCGCAAAGGCCCCCTCCGTGCGCTCCACCCCCGCGAAGAGAAGCGTTCGAAGCCAGATGATGTCCTCGGCGTGGGCTTCCATCTCCGCCAGGGCGAGCGAGGCCCGCTGGAACAGGCTGTCGAGCTCGTCCTCTGCCATGACCACGCCCAACGCGGCATCGCGCACCCGGGACACCGCACGTGCTGCTTCGGACGCACCGCCCGACTCCGACTGAAAGCCAGTCACTTCGGTCCCATCCGTCGCGAAGCCACACTCGCCGACTTCGGTGGGCAGCGCACACTGCCCGTCCTGGGCCATCGAGACCGTACAGTCGCCCGGAAGCCCGCAGAGGGTTACGAGTTGTTGACGCGCCGCGCGGATGTCCTGCTCCATGCGCTGCCGAAGCTGCGCTTCCGACAGGGCGGTGGCGGCCAGCTCGTCCAGGCTGCTGCCAACGACGGAGGCCGATCGCTCCACCATCCGCATCGCTTCCTCCTCGAGACTGCGCAGCACACCCCCATCCCCCACGAGTGGGTCGAGGGACGTGTTGACCACCACCTCTCCCTCCCTCCTGAGCACCAGAAGCTCTCGCGGCGTCTCGAGTTCCTCCACCGCCAGCACCGCAGGACCAAAGCCGGACGCCATCACATCGGCCCACCCCGTCAACCCGAATCTCTGCTGAAACTGACGCAACATCGCCGCGGCCAGATAGAGCTCGCCGAGCTGCTCCCGCAGCTCCGTGGCCTGCTCAAGCCGATCCGCTGGAGCCTCGATCGCCCGGTTGTACCAGCGGGCAGCGGTACCCACCGCCGAAACCGACGCCTGCCACGACTGGGTCGCGTCCATGAGCATCTGTCGAAGCGCGTCTCCCCTCACTGCGTCACTGGCCCGCAGAGCCAGCAATGCAAGGGTGGATTCATCCAGAAAGTCCCGCAACACGGTCCGATGGACCTCGAGCACAGCCTCCTTCCACACCTTCAGGTCAGCCACCACCTCCGCCTCGAGTTGCGATGCAGCGAATCCGGGCATCTCGAGCCGCTGCAGCCAGGCCACGCGGGTCTGCTGGTCCGCATGAAACGCCCCGATCTGCCTTCCGACCGTGGCTTCGCGCAACAGCTCCAGATAGCGGCCCAGCAGGCTGGGCACGGCCGCTCCGTCGGGCTCGAGTCGGACGGCCAGTGCCACGAGCTGGCGGACACAGCGGAGCTCGGCCTGCTCGGTACAGGCACCGACATCCGCGCACTCCTCCCCCAGCTCCGTGATGGTGCCCGGGCTTGCATCCGCCGAGTCGAAGAGGCCGCGCAGACGGTCCCCGATCGCACTCGACGTCGCGAGCACCCCCTCGCTCACCCGCTCGACGGCATCCGCGCGAACCGCGCCACTCAGGGTCTCCCACTGTTCCACCGACTGCGGGACGAATGGGGTGAAGTCCTCCGGCAGGTGTTGCCAGATGTCGACGTCCGCGCACGCCTCCACCGAAGGCAACGGAGCAACGCTCGGTGTCACGGTCAGATGGGGCAGAGTCGTGTCCTCCCGAGTCTCGGCCGGCGCGACCCACACGGCCTCGACCAGCCCCTCGAGCTCCACGACGTCCACCTCGACTTCACCGCTGCTCAGCTCGCGATCCACCAGTCCGCGCCACCGGTCGACGATCCGGCCCGTCATCGCGCGTTCCCCATCGAGCCGCAGCTCCACACGCAAGCTCCGGTTGACCCGAGTGCGCTGTCTCACCGCAGGAATCGCTCCCTCGGCAAGGGGCCACCCGTTCTCGAAACGCGCGACCCACGCCGCATCACGCGGATCGTACTCAAGCGGCCGGCGAGCCACCTGGTCGAGCCCGTCTCCACGCGGCCGGAAGAAGCCGTTGTCCACATCGCTCAGCTCAAGCCACGCTGCATCCGCGCTGGCCAGGTCGCTCCCTGCCGGTCTCGTCACGATCCGAAATGCCATCGGAATCTCGGCACTCCCGAAGCCACTCAGCCGCACCGAGGCCTGCCACTCGCCATCATGCCCGACCGCCGGCCGAACCACCGTCGTCGTGCGCCCCCCCTGCCACCGAAGATCCAGTTCGACAGCCCCCCGGGAAGCCCAGCCCTCGCCGAGCTCCACGCTCACCTCGCTCTCGCCCGGCATGAGACGCGCCGACCGCCTGGCTACGGCCTGCCCGGTGCGCCGGTCGGAGCGCTCCAGCCAGAAGCTCAGTCCCTCCGCGGGCAACTCCCCTTCCACCACGACCGGCAGCATGACGTCGGTTGCCTCGGGAAGCAGCCACGTCTCCGCCACGGCAAAGAACAGGTCGCGCGGCATGACCGAGGCTGACGGGCCCGATGGCTGCGCACCGTCTCCAGCACGGGGAGGCCCCGACTCGGCCGCACCCGCCGCACAGCGGCCGCGCGCATCGCAGCGTTCGTTCGTGCGGCAGTCGCGATCCTGCGCGCACTCGAAGACGCATTCCCCGACGCTGCAGTGCAGCCCAACCGCGCAGTCGCGATCCGTCGTACACCCACCCTGAGAGCTGCCGATGCGGGGTCCTGCGCTGAACGTCCCCCGCTCGTCACGCGACGCGTCGTCCGATCCGGAGTCATCTCCTCCACAGGAGGAGAGCAGAACCAGTGCCAGAACTCCGGCCAGGGCTCCAACGCAGCGTAGCCACCGGCTTCGGAGCCGGCGGAACATCTCGGGCGTCATCCTGCGCCCGCTGCAGAGAACGGAAATCTGCGTTGACGTGCTGTTCATCATGGCATCCATCCGTGCAAGGTGCCGCTTGTGCGGCCAATGCGGCATACGCAGCCAGCTGCGTGGTGTTCGACGTGGGCTGAACAGTCGCTCGGCGAACCGGCCGAGTCAACCACTATCGAAGTCGAGCAGGACCTCCATCACCCCATCCTCACGCCTCCCTGAACCCGGTGGCCTGTCGGCCCTCCCCGGAGCGGCTCGCCACGTCCGCAGGACCCGTCGGTATGCCGACACTCGCTCAGCAGGTCATGCCGTCTTCAAGCTACGGCAGAATTTCGAGGGTGTTCCTGGTATACACCGCCACGAACTGCAGGGCAGCCGAGGCCGCAATGATCTCTCCGCACTGATCGTTCGTCTGCCTGAAGAGGAACTCGAAGGCGACCGCGTGCCTCACCCCGGAGGCAGCGAGAATCGTGCGGAAGGTGGGGCTGCCGAGCCGATGGTGCGTCACCGGAGTCTCCCGCGTCACGGGGGACCCCGCGGTGCCGACCGTGTATCGCGCAATCGGATCGGGATTGCTCAGTCCACTCGTGCGCAGGCGAATCTCGATCGGCTGGCATCGCAGTCGGAAGCCATGCACCGTCGTCCCGTCGCCTATCGCGTCGATGGCGGTCAGCAGTTGGTTTCCAGTGCACAGCAGCCGATTGCTCCGGACCTCAGCACCTGGCTCGCCGTATCTCGCTCCGTCCCGGTGGCGCACGGTCACGGCGTACCGCTGACGGTTTCCGGTCCCCGGATGCGTCGCCGACTCCGGCTCCACATCGAAAGTCGCGTAGATGGGTGTGACGGCGATCACGCGACCGTTGGAGGCGTGGTGTGTCTCGAAACCCACGATGGGTTCGGTCGGTTCAGGACAGAGCGACAAGGCGGAGAAAGGGCACTGCCCGGATGCGGGGCAATGGACGCCAGAGGTTGGGCGCACTCCGTACGTGACCACCCTGTGGTTCTGATTCGCGAGAGGCCCGATGCAGTTCTGTCCCCCCTGATCGCACCGCGCCGGCTCCGCTGCACCCTGCATGACCGAACGCGTCGGTGAAGTGACCGGGCTGCGGAGATCCGCAGGGCACCCTTCATCCGCGACATGATCGCAACGCGAGCGGCGGCCGTCGCAGATCTCGATCGGACTCGCGTCCAGGCAGACACACGTTCCGGTGGCACAGTCCGACCCAAGATTCGCATCCGGAGGAGAACAGGCCTCTCCGCAGTCACCACAGTCCGTCAGCGTGCGGACACTTCGTTCGCACCCCGTCTCCACATCGCCGTCGCAGTTGCGGAAGCCCTCCGTACACGCCAGAATCGTGCAGTCTCCACCGCTGCACGCAGCGCTCGCCACGTTCGGCAGGGCACCGCAATCATTGCCACAGGTCCCGCAATGCGCCGTGGTGGAAGCCAGCTCCGTCTCGCACCCCGTGTTCAGCGCGCCATCGCACGAGTCGTATCCCTCGGCGCATTGCACGTCACGGCAGCTGCCATTGAGACAGGTGGCCGACGCGACATTGGCGCCCAGGCAGGTATCCCCGCAGGCACCGCAGTGCTCCGCGCTGGACATGAAGTCCGACTCGCACCCCGTCTCCTCATTGTCATCACAGTTTCCGAAGTCTGTCCTGCACGAGGCGATGACGCAGATTCCGCCCTCACATCCTGCGATCGCGTTCGCGCGTTCCGGGCAGCGATGACCGCACTCCCCGCAGTGGTCCACCGTCACGCGGACATCCGTCTCGCAACCTGTTTCCCAATCCTCATCGCAGGAGCCGTAGCCGGCGATGCATTCGGCGGGACGACAGGCGTAAGGCCCCGATCCATCCAGCGAGCCTCCCGCGTCCTCGCAGGTGAGTGCGCTGACGTTCGGCAGCGAAGCATCTGCGCAGTCGACGCCGCACCCACCGCACGACTCGTTCCGCGACAGGTCCGTCTCGCAACCGGTGGCGTCGTTGCCGTCGCAGTTGGCGAACCCCGCCTGACAGCCCGGCACGCACGCCGCCGTTCCCGCCGCCTCGTCCTCCCACACACACTCCGCACCCGCATTGGGGAGGCCGGTGGCCGCGCCGATCGACTCGGCCGTGCAGGGTGAATCACACGCCATGCAGTGGTGCGACGAGGCGAGTCCGTCAGGGCCGACGAGCTCCTCGCTGTCCGGGACACCATTGCAATTCAGATCATGAGCGCCGCAGCGATCCACGAGCGGGGCCCGGCCGGCCTCGTAGTATGCGTCCGGATCGAGATCATCGCAGTCGAGGCCGTCAACGGGACAATGACCCACCCCCCGACCATTGCCATCCAGATCGCGACAGGCGTCGCACGTCCCTGCAATCGCAACGCAATGCGCATCCTCGCAGACAAACCCGGCCGGACAGCCTTCCGCCGGACACGGTGGAGCGCAGTAGCCCGCGCTCCGCGATCCGTCCGCAAGTGCCACGCGAATGCATCGCCCGGTGGCCCCGCAGTCCGCATCCGCGGTGCACGAATCGCAGAGCACGGCCTGACCGTCCGGGAGCCGCTCCGACGGCGGCCTGCACAAGGCCGCGAAGGGCGTGCCGCGCTCGAACGCCTGCAACAGGTTGACGTCGGGAACCTCACCCGCCAGCATCGCCTCCCCGTAGATGTCGATCTCCGCCACCACCTGGCAGGTCCAGCCCGCCGCATCGACAAGCCCGTCGCACGTGACCTGCCCGTCCTCCGCGCAGTCGCGGCTGCACACGCGAGGGCTCGCGCCCGAGGCTCCCGACTCGAACAGATCGGCCACGAGCAACCGCCCCGCGTCCCCCCAACTCCGTGTCCCCTGGCTGAAGCCAAGCGACTCGATGCACCGCGTCCCCAGCACCGGACAGTCCGCATCCGTCTCGCAAGACCGGAACAGACGCCCGTGCTCCAGACCCGGCCCCGACGTGGTCTCGCCGACGTCGCCACTCGTGTTGCCCGGTCCCGTCGCATCGACATCCGACCGCGCCGGCGTCGAACCGGTGTCGCTCCCGCCCTCCACATCCCCACTCGAAGACGAGTCATGAACGCAACGTCCGGCGTCGCAGCGCCCGAACGGACAGTCGAAGTCAAGCTCGCACTGGACTCCCGGAGCACGGGAGTCGTCGGACCCGGCGCCTCCCGGAGGAGACTCACCGCCACACGAGGTGAGCAGCAGGGGCAGCAGCAGCAAAGGCCCGAAGACACGAAGAGTGCGCACGACGCGCAGCCATGGAAAAGTGAGTCGTCGCATCCAGTCCACCTCATGAAAGAGACAGGGAAGAAGAGTCCCCGAACAACAGAGAGAACACGCATAATCGCCCGAAGGCCGATCCACGGCCCGACTCCCGAAGGAGCAGGCCCCACACTCGTTCCTGTCCATGACGCGGCGGATGCTCATCAACCTGCCACGCACCACCCTGCCGAAGTCGCACTACTCGCTGCAAACGGTAGCCAGAAAGGACCTGCATGGCGGTGCCGTGACGATAACCGCGACACGTATGGCCGGTCAAGCACAATGGCGTCATCGTCACCGCGTTTGCGGCTGATCAGCCGCCCCCTCTCGCACCTGCAACGCCTCCGCCGTGCGCAGCAACTCCCTCAACGCGCGCTGCTCGGCTGTCCACTCGGCCTGCCCGTCCATCCACCTGAGCAGCAACTCCTCCACCCGCCAGCGGTGCTCAGCGCGCACCCGACCAGCCTCCCCCAGCGCACCAAGGGTTCGCGGTGCCGGCAGAATCGACACCAGCCACGCCGCCTGCACCACCGTCAGCGCCTCGGGTGCGACCCCCAGATGCAGCCGAGCGGCCGCCGCGATTCCGTGCACACCATCCCCCCACTCCACCACGTTGGCGTACACCTCGAGCAATTCCTCCTCCGCAACCCGAGCCGTCCACACCAGCGCCACCACCATCTCCGCCAGCTTCCGCGCCACCGTCCGATCCATGCCCAAAAACAGGTTGCGCGCCAGCTGCATCGCCACGGTGGACCCGCCGGCCACCACGCGACCCTCCCGCAGGCTGCGCTCCACAATCCGCTCGTACCGGGAGAGCTGTACCCCGGGGTGCTGGCCAATCGCCGGGTCCTCGCCCTCCCGCAGCAGCTCGCGCACATACGCCGGCAGCTTGCTCCATGCCACCCAGCGCCCCTGCACCGTCGACACCGGACCCTGCGCGCCCGCAGCACGCTCCTTGCGAGACGGAACCCGCAGCAGGCGCGCCTCCGCATCCGCAGGCAACCGCCACGCGACTTCCCCCCCGTTGTCCAGCAGGACACAGGCCGGGTGCGCAGCACCGGACGCACAGCCCACGCCCCGCACCCGCAGCCCACTGCCTCCAAGGCGACGGAGTTCCGCATCTCTACGGAACAATGGACCTCCACCCACGGCCACGACCAACCCGACACCCAGCTCGACATCCCCGACCGGTTCCAGACCTGCGAGCATCCGACCACTTTCCGCCGGGAGGGCCGCCACACAACCAGCGAGCTCCTGCCACGGCGCCTGCACACCCACACCGACGAGCCACCGCGCGACCGGCCGCGACCAGCCCGCCGCCCCCACGACGACGGCGCGACATCGCCCTGCACGCAGACCCACCGCCCACGACCGAGTGCCGGCGCCCAGGACGCCGTAGCCATCATGCACCGTGGGACGAAACCGCAGTGGTCCGCCCGATAGCGTCTCTGTCTCCCCATCCACGGACCAGGAGCGCATGGCCCCCTCCAGCGCAAGGCAGCTCCCGGTCTCCATCGCCCCGAAGCGCCCGGAGAGTTCGACACCCGAGGCCTGGAACCGCCCCGACTCGACACGCGAGCTGCTCACCTGCCAGCCATCGCGGCCATGCTCGATGCGCAGCCCGTTGCCGGTCGCGACCGCGCCGGGCGCCAAACCCTCGATCGTCCAGGCGTACACGTCGATGCGGAGCGCACGCCCGGCTTCACCACGCCGAACACTCGACCCGCCCGGATCCTCGGTGCCGGTCGCCCGGACCACGGTCACGCTCGCGTGCCGCGCATGAACGCGAAGGGTACCGCCGAGCATCAGCTCTCGCAGCGACAGCTCCGCGCGATCAATCTCGCCCGAGACGGTCCAGCGGCCCGCGTTCCGGGTGAAGCGTATCTCCCGCAGTGTAACTCCACGAAAGAGCGATGCGGAGCCCTCAGTCCACTGCACGCCGAACGCGTTCGCTCTCTGGTGAGCCCGGTCGAGCACCCAGCGCGCTCCGACGACCTCAACGAGCCCGATCGCCACAAGAAGGGCGACCGAGCCTGCTGAGAGGTGTCGGAGGCGCCGCGTACCGCGCCGGAGCACCACGGCTACGTCCTGTCCGAGCGCTGTGCGGCTGGAATCTCAGCGCACATCGAGCCTCAGGTCTTCGCCGGCCGTACTCGCGAGAAATCCATACTGGAATCGTAGGATCGTCGGGAAGCTCACGCCGGCGGAGGTCTCGGTGCGGACCAGCGCCCGAACGCCACCCGCGAGCGGCACAATCGGGACGTCGCACATGCCGCGTTGCCTGGGTCCAGCGTACGCGCGGAGGCGGCTCCCGTTGTCATCTCCCTCGTACGGCCAGGCGCTACCGGCAAGGAGAATGCCCGAGCAGGAGCCGGCCTGCCGGTCGAGGATCTCTTCCGTGAGCAGCGGCCAATGACTCTGCGGAAAGACCCAGCGCGGGGCGCCGACGGGTTCAAGCCGATACCGGTCGACGGGGTTGATCGCATTGCGCACCCTCCTGAGCTCGAAGGCATGGCAGCCAAGCGCCACAGCATTCAGCCGACGAAAGTCGTCGAGAATGAACGCGATCGACACCGGGAGCTCGCCTGCCGACTCATTGCAGGACAGCGTCCAGGTGTTCCCACTTCCTGACATCGTTCCGACGGCTCCCTCCCTCACTCCTTCGGACTCCGCGCTCCCGGAAATGCGGTAGCGCGCGTGGTCACCGGATGCAGGGGCGCCGGGTACCGGTTCGAGCGCAAGCCTGTCCTCGAAACGGTACCATTCGAACTCAATGCCCTGCACGGCGGGACCGAAGACAGCACCCTGCGAGGCGAGTGTAGGCCGACTTCCCCACTCCTTGACGTGCAGCGCGCGAAGGAAGCCACGGGCACTCTGCGGACAGCTGTGGTCGACCTCCTGACCACCGCCAATGGCCTCAGCGTTACACGACCGGCAAATGCCTGCCTCTTCGACACGGCCCCCCACGGAGGTGCAATCCGTTCGGATGGCCGTGGGTGAGCAGGACGTCTGCCCTGCGCATTGGAGATTCTCGAATCGCATCCGATAGGCATCCGCTGCCGGATGCAACGCAGCGGGACAGCCTTCATCGATGTCCTGGCCGCACAGGCTGTACTCCCCGTTGCAGAGCTGACGCCCGTCGGTGCCCGGCGCATCCACACAGGCACACGAAGCGGTGTCTCCGTCCACCTGACACTGCGACCCGAGTGGGCCGGGGAAGTCATCGTCCGTGCACGCATTTCCGCAGCCGCCGCAGTTGCTGTCGGTATCCAGTGGCGTCTCGCATCCGGTGGCCACCTCCCCGTCGCAGTTCGCGAAGAGCGGCTGACACTCGGTGATGGCGCAGCTTCCGTTCACGCACGACGTGGCTGCGACGTTGGGAAGTGCGCCACAGTCATTCCCGCAGCTTCCGCAGTGGGCCTCGGCCGTGAGCAGATCGGTCTCGCACCCGGTGGAGGGATTGTCATCGCACTCGCCCCAGCCGGAGACGCACGCCTCGATACGACAGTCCCCCCCCTCGCAGCTCGCCTCGGCGACGTTCGGCCCCATGCAGTCGTTTCCACAAGCCCCGCAGTTCCGAACGGCCGTACCGACGTCGGTCTCGCACCCGGTGGCAAAGTCCCCGTCACAGCTGGCCGTCGTCCCGTCGCACGAACCCACCACGCACTGTCCAGCTTCGCACGCCGGTTCACCGTTGACGACGGACGGACAAGCCTGTCCGCACGCGCCACAGTGGTCCACGTCGCCGAGGACGTTCACCTCGCAACCGGTGTTCGCGTCGCCATCACACGAAGCGCGCCCGGGGTCGCACAGCACGATCGCGCATCCGTAGGGACCGCGCTCCGCCGCCGGGCGGTCGGGGTCGTCGCCGAAGTCCACGCATGAAGCCGAATCGACCCCCGGAAGCGCCGCACATTCGATGCCGCACGCCCCACAGTTCGTCTCTGCGCCAAGATCCGTCTCGCATCCGCTGTCCAGATCCTCGTCGCAGTTCGCCCAGCCGGAGGCACACCCCGGCAGGCACATCGGCTCATCGTTCTCGTACCTGCACTCCGCCCCCACGTTCGGCGCATCGGACTCGAGGCCGATCCCCTCGTCCGTGCACGGATCGTCGCACTCGCGGCAGTGCTGCAGCGGCGCCGTCCCGTCGGGACCCACCATCTCCTCATCGTCCCAGCGCTGGTTGCAGTTGCGATCCGACCGGTCGCACAGCGATCGAGGCGGCACCCTACCCTCGGCGAAGTACACCGTCGGATCCAGATCATCGCAGTCGACCCCGGGGTTGGGGCAGTGCCCGACCCCGCGGCCGTTTCCGTCCAGGTCCACGCACCCGAGACAGCCACCCAGAGACGGAACACAGAAGCCTTCTCGAATCTCGAAACCGGCGGGGCACGAGCCGGACAGCAGCGAGGCTTCCACCGCACAGAAGCCCGGTGAGAACTCCCCGGTGGTGAGCTCCTCGCTCATGCAGCGTCCCGGTGGACCGTCGCCGCAATCCTCGTCCCGATCGCACGGCGCGCACAGCGATGCACCCGCTGCACCGAGACGCGAGGACGGCGGCCTGCACAGTGCGTAAAACGGCGCCCCCGCGGCAAGGTCGGCCAGACGCTCCGGGGTGGGCGCACCTTGTTCCGGGCCGTCGTAGACGTCCACCTTCTCCACGACGTGACACGTCCACGGCTCTTCGTCGATGATCGCATCGCAGACCGAGGGCCCCTCCACCGCACAGTCCAGCGAGCACACCCCGTCCCCCGCCGGCTGCCCCGCCGGCGGGGACGCTCGGACGATGGACGTGACCGGGATGAACCGTTGCCAACCGGCATTGGTGGTATCGAAAACCTCCCGATTCACGGGCAGCTCCACCAGACACCGCGTCCCGACCACCGGGCAGTCGGAGTCCGAGGTACAGCGGCGGTAGAGCTGAACCTCGGACGGCCCTCCGCTCTGACCCTCCGACGCGTCCGGACCCGCGGCGGTCGAACCCACATCCGCGTTCGGGCCGTCGCTCACGTCACTGGACCCGGAAAAGGACGAGCCCACGCCATCGGTCGAATCCGACACGCAGACCCCGCCACTGCAACGCCCGAACGGACAGTCGAAGTCCGTCGCGCACGACAGCCCACCCGGTTCCGTCTCGGGATCCGTGCCCGGAGACGAATCACCACAGCCATTCACGACCAGCATCAGCACCAAGGCCGTCGCACACCCCATCCACAGCGGTCGATTCTCGAACATCACAACCCTCCATAGACAATCGGAAACGCCCTGTTCCCTACACCTGATCACCCCGCAAGGGACCACTCACGCAGTCGACGCGTATCGGGAACCTAACTCGGCGCCCCACACCCGTCAACGATACTCGACGACCCTACGGCACCACCGAATTCGCCGCCGCCGCCGTCAGCCGATCTCCCCCCACCACC
>REDH01000076.1 GCA_007693585.1 Deltaproteobacteria bacterium | reverse complement strand
CCTCCCTCGGCCGAGGCATGGGCGTCGCTACTCCGGGGTGGTCAGCACCAGCGTGAAGACCCCGCGCACGATGCCTCCCCCTCGTGGCTCGGGGTACTCCCACGCCCTCACCCGCTGGAGAACGCACGCTTCGACGGGCTGCACACCGCCGGTGCGCTCCACCACGGCGGCGGCGGCGACTTCCCCCTCCGGGCTCACGACGACCTGGATGGACAGGCGACCCGATGACAGGTCGTCTGCCGACTGCGTGGACCTGACGCACTCGCGGAGCTCACGGCGACGTTGCAGCAGCACTGTGCGGAAGACCGACTCCTCCATCTCGCCGATGACCGTGACCTCGCCCGGGACGAGCGTCGCCTCGCGCTCGGCCACACGTTCCGGCTCGCTCTGCTGCCCCGTGGAGGGAAGGCACCGCACGTGCGCCGCGCCGCAGTCTCTCGAAGGCTGGAGTTCGAGGCCCGCTGGCCCGCTGCCTTCGAACGCCGTGGGGAGTGCTCCGATCGCCATGACGTCGCCCTGCTCGGGCGTCTCGCCGAGGCGGAACGGCGCGTCACGGAGCGTGGCGATGGCCCCCCGCTCCTCGCCCGGGCGGGGTGCGGGAATGAGCTGCGGGGAGACGGCACCCTCCGGGGTGAGCTGCAGGCGCAGGGAGACCGCTGTGTCGGTGTCCCCCTCCCCCGCCGCCATGACCAGCTCCCTCGCTCGGCTATCGAGGCAAGCATGCAGAGACGCAGTGGCCATCTCCGGGATCACCTCCATCAGCTCGACGTCGGACACGCTCCCGTCGGCCTGCACAGCCAGGTCGACGCGAACCCAGATCTCCTCCGGGGCATCGCTCGCGTCCAGCGCCTCCCGACCGCAACGCGCCAGCGCATGGAGCCCCGGCCAGGACGGCTCCAGCAACGCCACCGGCTCCGTGGACCCGGTGGCGCCAGCCAGGACGCGCACGAGCGGAGAGGAGGGCTCCGGCTCGTCCTGGAGTGCAGAGTCAACCAGCGCGTCGGCCTGGAGTGAAGGCACAAGGAGCGCAGAGGCCAGACACGTCGCCAGCGTGGCAGGCATCAGTCGTCGTGCGCGGACGAAATCATGGAAACTCATCGTGTTGTTCCTCCTGTATCTCATGGCGTGTTCCCTTGTGGACGAGGAGCGAGCTCCTGTCCGACGCCGCCGATCGGCATCGATCGGACGCGGACACCGTCGAGAACGGGCCACGGCTGCTCGCCGGACTCCGGGAGCAAGCAACCCATCCGGCAATATCCGCCCGGGGCGCCACGGGATCGGAATGCGCGTCGTCCGGTTCCGCGACAGCGCGCATCCGTTCGGCAGGCGTGGCCAGGCCGCGTTCATGCGACCCGACACTGCACCCGACCAGAACGCAGGGAGGCGGGATGGCGAGGAGGACTCTTCGCATCGGGACTCCGTCGCTTGAGGGAGGAACGCGGGACACGGGTATCGGACGTCCGACCAGCTGTCCAGCACGCCCGGATCGAGCGCCCGCGGTGCCGAGCCCGCCGCGATACGCAAGGTCCACGACGGGCTCGGCCGATCGGTTGCACGTCTGTGGTCCACGGCATCCGGATCGGCGAGGAGGGATACCGCCTCGATGATGTCCGGGAAGGGGGGCAGGAGCTTGGCCTGCGGTGCTTCCGGTTCGAGGCCGACGTGCTGATCGGCGGCGGGCCCGAGACCGCGTTCCTCAGCCCTGCTGCTACGGCCAGTCGTTGGTCGGGTTGCTGATGGCGCCCTCTCGTCCGTCCGCACCTCGGGTACCCGGAATACCGGCGGCTCCCTGATTCGTGGAGGAGAAGCCCCCGCCCATGCCTCCCTGTCCGCCCCTCCCGGGCTCGCCGCCGCCGCCTGCCGAACCCGGGGACATGCCGTCTCCGATTACGCGGAAGTCACTGCCGGGCTGGACGAGCACGGCAAACGACCAGCCGCCGCCGCCGCCGCCGCCACCGCTTCCACCCGCTCCGCCGCCGCCGGTACCGCCGCGTCCGGCGTGGGCGCTCCCCACCTCTCCGCGGGCCCCTCCGTTGCCTCCGGTTCCGCCGTTTTCGCCGGTGCCACCGGCGCCACCGGTGCCGCCGCTACCCGAAAAGATGGTGGAGTTGATCGCCTGAGGCCCATCCGGGGTGTCGCGCACGACAATCCCGAACGAGCTGCCACCGGCCATGCCTCCGCCCCCGGCGCGCCCCCCGCATCCGCCGCTGCCGCCGCCGCCGCCGCCGGCGGATCCGGCGAATGCCTGATAGGCGATGCTTCCGCCGCCGCCGCCGCCGCCGCCACCGCTGCCTCGCGTGCCCGCCGAGCCTGCACTGGCCCGGGGCAGGTTCCCGCCGTCGATGAACGCGCCCACGCCACCGACACCGCGCGGTCCGGCCACGCCCCGGCCTCCGTTGGCGCCGTTGCTCGCGTTCGTGGCGTGGCCGCTGCCTCCGCTGCCGCCCCCCGCTCCGGACGGGTGACCGGCCACTCTGCTCGCGGCAGTGCCGTTGCTGCCTCGAGCGCCGTTGGTGAAGGCCGCAGTGCCGTTGGCGCCGTTGCCGCCCGCGCCACTGGCGAGGCCACCGCAGGCCCTGGCTCCGCCGCCACTGCCCCCGCGCGCGAAGTCGACGCCCGCGGCCCCGCCGCTGCCGTTGGCGCCGTTCCCGGCGCTGTTCCCTTCCCAGTCCGTCCCGGGGGCCCCATCGGCTCCACCGTCCATGTTCAGGCTGAACTGGTTGAGCACGAGGCCCGGGCACCTCAGGCAGTTGATTCCCACGGCCCCTGCGCCGGGGTTGGTGGGGCGGTGCATCCGCACGTGGATGTTCTGGAGCTCCGTGTGCGCCGTGATGTTGTGCGCGACGAACCCGTTTCGCCAGTTGGCGCTGGTCTCTCCGCCCCCCCGGAACAGGATCGTGGTATGGTTGCCGCTGGTCACGTTCCGCTCGGTGAAGGTGGGGTTGTAGCCCCCGTAGATGGACAGCCCGTTGGCCAGCCAGATGAGATTGTCGCCCAGGTCATACGTGCCTCCGGCCAGATAGATGTGGGTGCCGCGTTGACGCGCCAGATCGATCGCGGTGATCAGGTCGCCCATCGGACTCTCGCGCGTGCCTGAACCGGACGCGGCCGGTCGCACGAAGATGCCCGCGCTGGCCACGCCGTCGGGCATCCCGTCACAGCTTCTGTCCAGACCGGAGAGATCCGGCAGGGTATCGACGTCGGGGGTGACCACGGGATCGCAGAAGATACCGGTGCTGTCGCATCGCCACTCGCTGTAGCACTCGCCGATCTCCGGGTTGTCCGGGTGGGTGCACCGGACGTTGTTCGTGACCAGGTCAATGATCTCCTCGGCGGTCCTCGTCTCCGTCGGATCGCAGCCAGGCGAGTACCCATCGCATACCGCGATGCTGTCCACGGCGGTGACGCCGGAGGCCACACATTCCGGGCTGCCATTGGTGCACCGGAGCACCCCTTCGCTGCAGAGTCCGGGCTGCCCGGTGTCGCAGGTGGTGTTGAAGCTCGGCGGCACGTCATCGATGACCCCGCTGCAGTTGTCGTCCCGGCCGTTGCACGTCTCCGGAGCGCCGGGGTACACGTCGGCGTCCGTGTCATCGCAGTCCGCCCTGTTCCGGACCCAGGTGCCGCCGCCACTGCAGGGGGGCGACGCCTGGGGCGGTTCAGCCGCGTCGGGGCAGCCGAGCCATGGCTTCTGCGGATCCCCGAAACCGTCCTCGTCGCAGTCCGCGTACCAGAGGATGGTCTCCGGCACCGGGAGCTGGCCATCCCACTCGGCGAACGCCGAAGCGTCCTCCGAGCGGAGCGAGACAAGGTCGGTCTCGCATCCGGTGGTCATGTCGCCATCGCAATTCGCGTACCGGGCGATGCCTTCCCCATCGAGCGCGCAGCGAACCACGCACACGTTGTCGTCGGCGGTGAGCCCCTCGGGCGGGAGCTCCACGAGGAGGTGCTCCGTGGGAATGATCACCATCTCCGGATCATCCTCGTGCTGCCAGAAGAGCTGGACGCCGTTCGGGTGGCTGGACGTGGTGTAAATCCGCATGGCGAACTCGTGGATGCCGCGTTCGAACACCTGCGTGGTCTCCCGGTCCCTGACGGGACCTTCCTCCCAGCTGTCGATCATCAGGTCGGGGCCCCCCACGCGCAGGAGAACGCCGTCGGGAGCGCGCACGCGGAGGGTCCACTCGCCGTCTGCGGGAATGTCCAGGTACCCGGTCCAGCGGACCCCGAACCTGGGCGAGGTGACCACGGGGTGAGGCGGCTCTTCGCCCCAGGCGAAGTCCACGACGGGATCGACCCGTTCGGCCAGGAGCGTACCGAAGGTCAGCGTGTCGCCGACCAGCGCGTGATACGCTCCGGTCAGTCCGTTCACCACCGCAGGCTGGCACATGTAGGACGTGTTGTTGGCCGCGACTCCACCACACCGGTCTCCACAGGCGTTGCAGTGGGCGATCGCCTCGTAGCTGTCCCCGGAGTCATCGGTGAGGACCACGGTGATGTCGCTGTTTCCGATCTGTTCGAGATCGTCCGCGATCCCGCTGCAGGTGGTGTCGAAGGGGGTACAGGATTCCGGGAAGGCGTGATCGGGCTGGTCCGGGTCGTGGTAGAAGGTGGGGTCGCGGTCATCGCAGTCCCATGCGGTCACCCCCCGTCCATCGAGGCAGAGCCCGGCCCCGAACCCGTCCTGGTCGAGGTCCCGGCAATGGTCGCAGGTGTCGGCCACGGGACGGCAGAACGAACCGAGGTCGTCGCCGAGCGCCTCGCACCGGTAGCCCAGCGGGCAGTCCAGGGGGTCGTCGCACGCCTGGAGGCAGGACCCCACGGTGCTCTCGTCCGCGGCGGCCTCGGTCAGGAAGTCGAAACACAGCCCGCCGTCGCAGGAGCCCTCGCCCGGTCCGCATGCCTGACACAGCTCGGGGTGGTGGTCAGGGTGAAGCCCGAAGGGCGGGATGCAGATGGCTGCGAAGGATCCACCGAGCGCCATCTCGGCGGACACATCGACGTTGTCGGGCGCACGCGGATCTCCACTGTACGGTGGGCTCCCCTCCGCCACCAGCCGGCACGTCCACGGGACGGCGGTACCGTCCGCGGACCGGGTGCTCAACGTCGCGCAGTTGTCCACTCCGGCGGTACAGGCCAGGGTGCAGATGCCGCTGATCTCGCCCTCCGGGTCGAGCTCGGCGACGGAGATGGATGTTCTGCCGTCCGCGTCCGTGCGGTTGAACACGAGCTGCTGCACACAGTTGCCGAAGCCGGTCGGGCAGTCGAGATTGTCCTCGCAGGGGATGAAATCCCGGAGGATGTTCGCCGGGAGCGGTGGTTCGTCCGTCCCGCCCGTCCCGGTCGGGGTCCCGCTGTCGGTCGGCTCGACGCCGCCGTTCCCGCTGCTGCTCGGGACTCCCGACGAGGAGTCGATGTCCCGCGAGTCGACCGAGGGAGGAGCGCTCGACACATCCGGCACGCTCGAACCCATGCCCGTGCCCCCGCTGTCCGGGCCGTCCGAGGTGTCCTCCACCTCCGTCGGCTCAGCGGTTCCCGTTGCCGAGACGCTACCGTCACTGTCGGAGCCGCACGCGGCGAGAGCGGCTGCGCACAGCAGCGTGAGCATGACTTGAAGCGCCTGACGGGCAGCTTCATGACCCAGTGTGTTCTTCAATTCCAGACTCTCGGGGGGGGGAATCACTCATGTGAGCAGATCGCGGCGCACTGGCAAGGCGCACCGCTCGGCGATGACGCAGCATACCCGAAGCGGCCCCGGAAGATCCAACGTTCTGTCCAGACGCCTGCATGTATTGGGCAATCCATCTCTTCAGCGAAGGTGGAGAAGCGCCGGCGGCGGCGACCGGTCGGGACGGACATCCACGGCTGCCCGAAGCTCCCGGTGCACCGCCCGCAGGGGGGGACGTCGATCTCGTCTTCTCCGCAGCGCGCCGCATCCGCCGTACGCACGACGCTCCATGGGGCCGAGTCGTGAGGAGTGCAGGAGAGGTCGGGGAGGTGTGCGGAGGTCACTGGTCCCCGGGGATCACTCCGATGCGGCGTCCGAACTCCATGTACGGTGTGGCGCTTGCTTGCTGGATCGATCGAGCGCGTTCGAGCTGGGCTGCGGCGATTGCGGCTGTGGTGGTGACTCCGGTCCCCTCGACGATTCGGTTCATGAAGTTGAAGAGGGCGCACACGGCGACGGCGTCGTAGAGGGCCTCCTCGGACCATCCGGCGGCGAGGACACGATCGGCGTCATCCTGGCTCATTCGCGACGGGGTTCGGGTGAGTTTTGCCACGTAATCCAGAAGAGCCGTGAGGCGTTCGTCGAGGTCTGGATGGGGCTCATCGTTTCGCAGTGCCTCGAGCAGGTCGGGCTTCACACCGAACGTCTTGGCGATGATCGTGTGGGCACCCGCACAGAACGCACAGCCGTTGAGGACCGAGACATGGGCGGCGACCAGTTCGCGCTCGGCGACCGAGAGGTCGGAGGGTCCGCGCAGGAGCGTGTCGTGAACCTCGAGCAACGGGCGGACTCCTTTGGGAAATCGCCGAAAGACGTCCGCCAGTTCAGCGGGTTCGGGAAGGGACGGGATGAGTGCCATCGCTGGGCTCCTGGTGAGAGTCTGGAGGGGATGCGGGTGGCGGGATTCGCTATCCGCCGTCCCCGGTGAGGTCTGGCGGCACATTCTCGTTGGCCGGGCGGCCGCAGTCGAGGCGGCCGAGGACCGGGGGGTGCCGCGGGGGCCGGTGTCCGGTGTTGTGGTGCGGGTGTTCAGGCGGGCATCATGGGTCTGCAGGTGCCGTCCTCGCCACGCTCCACGAGGAGGATGTGGACGGGTCCGGCGCGCGTGTGGAATCGACCTTCGAGGTGAGCGAAGGCGTCGATGGTCCCCAGGATGAGTCCGCCACCGTGCACCTTCTGGAGTTCCATCCAGCGGGACAGGGCGTCGTCACGGAACGACGGGGCCATGAGAACCGCACCGACGATGGTTTGTCCGGCCTCCGGGGACTCCCGGGTCCTGACGACATGTCGGACGAATTGCTCGATCACTCCAGGTGTGCCGTGCGCGACGTTGCGCAGCAGATGCAGCGGTCGTTCCTGTGGGTCCAGCGTGACCGCATCGAAGATCACGGGCGCCTTGCCGCGGTGGTCGGGCGCGTGGTGCAGCCGCACTCGGGAGGTCGTGGCGATGGGCTCGATGAGTCCACGCCATCTTCGGGTTCGCTGGTGGCGCTCGAACTGCAGGGGCAGGTCCGCGATCACGTATCGGGCGAGGGTCCACGCCGGATCGGACTGCACAAGATGGACAATGGTCGACGCGCCTCTGTCCACACGATCAGCCTCCTCGCGGTCAATCACGAGGTTCGTCGCCTGCGCATCGGCGACCGCATCGACGCGCACGGGCGAGGACTGTTCGTGGTCCGGACGCACGACTCGGAGGAGCAGATCCCGAAGCTGTCGTCGCCAGGTCACGGCGGGGAAGTGTGGTGCGTAGGGTTCGACCGACGCTTGCGCCGGGACGTCGCCGATCCAGGTCTCCCACCGCCGTTCGTCGGCCGGGGATCCCCATTGTCCGCCGATGAGGTCCAGCAGTCGCGCGCCATCCCGGAAGAGCACGACGCCGTGTCCCAGCTCCGACCGCAGGCGGAGGTTGCCTGTGAATCCCTGCGCGGAGAGTCGTTCGAGGAGCGCGACGATGTCCACCAAGTGCGTGTCGAGGACCTGAGCGTCGGGCACCGGTGGGCGTGCCAGAGCATCGGCGAGCAGGGCGATGACCCCGTCGGGCCAGGAGTTCGGGAGCGTGTACAGGGTGACGTGCAGGTTGTCGTGCAGGGCTTCGACGGCCGGGTCTCCGTTCAGGCCAGCCTGTGCATCGGCGACGCCGTGGACCAGTCCGTGGCTGACCAGCATCCAGGTATCGTCTGCCTGAACGAGACCGCAAAAGGGTGCGGTGTGAAGCGGGCGTTCTGCCAACTGGTCGAAGAGTGCTTCGCGTTCAATGGGGCCGACGTGGCTCGCGGTCCAGTCAGCGGACAGGGCCTCCAGCATGGCGGCGGGCTCCGTTGGCACCACTCGTGCGCTGCGTACGGCGGGTAGCGGAGCCGTGCGAGCTGCGCTCGCGCGGCCCGGCCTGATGGCTGCATCGGGCGTGGTGCGCAAGACGTCGCGCAGGGCCAGCGCCATCGCCCGGGCCGAGTCGTAGCGTGCTTCGGGCTGCTTGGACAGGGCACGCATGACGACGTCATTGACGGACTCCGACAATCCCGACACGCGCTCGGAGATGGGGACCGGGACCTCGGACTCATGGGCCCGAAGGACCGCCGTGATGCTCTCGTCGGAGAAAGGTGGCTGCCCGCAAAGCATCTCGTAGAGTACGCACGCGAACCCGTACTGGTCCGAGCGTCCATCCACGGGTCTTCCGGTGAGTTGCTCCGGCGAAGCGTACCAGGGTGTACCCATGATGAGCCCGGGCCGCGTCCGTGCAAGATCGGAGTCGCGCAGCCGTGCGATGCCGAAATCGAGGAGCTTGGCGCGGTCCGCCTCCGCCACCATGATGTTTCCGGGCTTCACGTCGCGGTGAATCACCCCGGCGAGATGCGCTTCGTGCAGCGCGGCCAGCACCTGCACCGCGATGCGTGCAGCCGACCGCAGGTCGAGCTGTCCCACGCGCTGGATTCGGTGTTCGAGGCTCTCGGCCTCCAGCCACTCCATCACGATGTAGGGCCACCCGCGCTCGGTGCCGACGCGGTAGACGGTCGCAATGGCGGGGTGATTGAGCCGAGCCGCGGCGCGGGCCTCCTGGAGGAACCGCTCGCGCACCTCGCGGACTTCGGTCGGCTCGAGGGAGGCCAGGAAGCGTTCGCGGATGATCTTGATCGCGACCCGGCGCTCCAATGCGGGGTCCCAGGCCTCGATCACGGCCCCCATCGCCCCCTCCCCGGCCACACGCCTGACCTGATAGGGAAATCCCTTCGTGGGCTCGGCTGGAGGGAAGGCGCGCGAAGCGATGCGGGGCTCGACGGTGACACGATGTGCGTTCATCCGAACAACCCCAGACAGAATTGGGCAACACCAAGTCCGGCGAGGGCCATGACCATGCCCATCATGATCCTCTCGTGAATGCAGAATCCCTTGCTCGCGCGACATCCGTCCATGGGGCACATCTTCGACATCGTCCTTCTCCTGTCCTGTGAGGTGGACCGCTCCGAGTGGCGGCCTTGCTCCTCCGTCCGGCGAGCACCGGATCCGTTACGGAATTTTTTTCGTATCCCCGACTCGGCCGCGCACCGTCGCAGCAGATCGAGTTCGACCGATTCGAACGTCCTGGACCGAGAGGCGGTCCCTCCTGGTGCGCCTTGCGCGCCTTGCCGCCCGTGTGTCAGGTTGGCCGCGGGTCAGCACGCCCTCCCCGTTCGGCGGAGGTCGTTCGACTGCTGGTACGATTGTTCGTCTGCCGGGAGCGGGAGTGATGCTCGAGGAACAGGACGAACTGGTCGTTCGACTCCGCAGTGGGGATCGACATGCCTTTCGGCAGCTTGTGGATGCACTTCATCCGCGACTGCTGCGGTTCGTCAACCGTCTGTGCCCGCCACCGAGTGTCGCCGAGGAGGTCGTTCAGGACACCTGGCACGTGGTCATCGACAGGCTGCACACTTTTCGGGGGGACAGCCGGCTGTCGACCTGGATCTTCCAGATCGCGACCCACCGGGCCCGCACCCGGGCGGTCCGCGAGGGACGCTACGCGGCGACCCTGCTCGAAAGCTGGGACCATGCGGACCCGGGGGGAGACGGTGGGCTGTCCCGGTTCGACAGTCGTGGCCGCTGGGTCGCTCCCCCTGCCGGCTGGCCACCGGATGATCCGGAGGCGAGCGCCATGCACCAGCAGGCGCTCGCTCGAATCTCCGAGGTCATCGATCAACTCCCGGAGGCGCAACGAGCGGTGGTGCTGCTTCGTGACGTGGAGGGTCTTGATACGCGGGAGGTGAGCACTATTCTCGGGCTGAGCCCCGCGAACGTCCGAGTGCTGTTGCATCGCGGAAGACACCGGGTTCGCTCCGAACTCGAAGCCGTCTGGACAGGTCGCGAGTCATGCTGAAATGCCGGGAAGTCTATGAAATCGCGTCCGACTACATCGACGGAGACCTCGGCAGGTGGGCGCGGATTCAGATGAGGCTGCACCTCGCGATGTGCCGACACTGTTCCCGTCTGGTCAGGCAGCTGGAGTACGGCCGCCGGATCGTGCGAGAGGAGGCTGGGAGCACCGTGATTGAGTCGGCCAGCACGGCGAGGTCAGAGCTTCTCGCCACCTACGACGCACGCTACGCTGCACCGTCCGGGAGCGGGGTCGAACCCCCTGCTCACGAGGACTGAAACCGGCCCGTCCTGCGGGAGCAGCCGGCCGGTCACGGGGTCTCCTGGATGACTCGGCGCACCTCCGTCACGAGCTGCTCGGCCGAGGGGCGAACCCGGTAGTCGACGTCCGTATGCGCCCAGAGTACCTGGTACTCTATCGACACCAGAAAGGCGGAGGGGACGGCCATCGTTCGGTGGGTCCGCCCGGAGGCTGCCTCGATGTCGAGCCCCATCTCCCGCAGCCTCTCGACCTCCTCGACCGACAGGGACAGGGCGACATCGAACGCCTCATGCGCCCGGAGGTCAGGGTCAGCCAGCACCGGAAAGGGCAGGTCGATGCCGGAGACCGTGCGCGACGCCTCGCTCACTCGGTCGACGCTGATCGCGACCACATCCACACCGAGCGCCTCGAAGTCGTCTTCCGCCGCCATCAGCTCGTGCAGCTGGTGGGAACAGAACGGACACCACCCTCCGCGGTAGAACACGAACAGACGGGGACGCCCATCCAACAGGTCCCCGAGCGTGGTGTTCCGGCCCGACGCGTCCTCCACCGTGAAGTCAGGCACCGTTGCCCCCACCGGAAGTCCCGTCCCCTCGGTTCGGGTGCCCAGCCGGTCCGGTGCCGTCTCCGACGTCGGCACCATGCGTACCGGAGAGTGCGAAGCCCGGGACTCCGAGTCAACCACCTCAACCGGTGCAGCAGCCGCATTGGCGGTATCGGGCACGGACTGTGAGCCCCCCCCGCAGCCAGCACCTGCGAGTGGGAGGGCAGCAGCAAGGACGAGGACGGACCAGTGTGGGGCAATCATGGCTCTGTCGGGTTTGGGTGCCGGAGCGGACGATACCCAGAGGGGATAGCGCGCAACTACCGTGGAACAAGCCTCTGGCGGAGCGCTATTCCGGGATGGTCGCCTCGCCGACGAGCCGACGCGGCCAGGAGACCACCGTCCCGAAGCGATGGCGCTGTGGCGGAGCCATGGCCGTTCAGCCGAGGGGGCCGAGCCAGGCGAACGCCTGCCGCAACGCCTCCCGGCCTCCACGCTCGATGACCGCACCATGCGCCATCACCAGCCGATCGAAGTCCCAAGAGAGGATCACAGACAGATCCCGCCGCGCCGCCTCCCGGTCCATGCCGAAACGCTCCAGCACCGTGGTGCGGCAACCCGGATAGCCCCCAAGGCATGCCATCGCCGTGCGCGTGAGCCACGGGTCACCCGCCGTGAAGTGAAACACGAGATCCGTCGTGATCAGCGTTCCGCTCGGCCGGTGCAGCACCACGACCTCGTTGCTCATGGGGAAGCAGGACAACGGGTGAACCGCCACCTCGCTGCCGAACGGATGGTCGTCCGCCGCGAGGATGCCCGCGAAGGAGATGTCCGGCCGCTTCTCCGGCAGGCCCGCGGCGCCCCACAGCGCGAGCCCCGCAGCCGCCCACGGGCCCGCGTGCAGGTGGTGGAACAGGTTCGGCGCCAGTGCCCAGCGGGCCACGCCGAGATGCGCCAGCGCAGCAGGGTCCATGGCGATCGGAGAGTGAACGAGCAGACCGCCCTGCAGGGACAGGACCGTCATGCGCGACCCGACCTCCAGGCCCAGAAAGCGTTGCGGAGACTCGGCGACATGCACGGCCGGAGCGATCGTTCGCAGGGAGGGGGACATCATCGCGGTCTCCGAGTTGGAGGAGGCGGAGGAGGTGGACCCGCACCGCACAGGGCATGCGGATGCTCGGGCTCCCCGCAAGGTCGCGACGTGCGGCGACCGTACATCCGCAGTCGCGACGCACGCGCAGGGGCGACGCGGGCCGGCCGCCATGGTGCGCCGCCCGGCGCTCTACCGCACGCGCGCCTCTTCCGGACAGGGGGCTCCGCGGGACCTCACCCGGTGCGTGTTCAGCACGGTGGTCGAGCCCTGGAAGGTGGTGCCACTGCAGAGGCATGCGGTCCGCATATCCATGGTGACGCGCTGATCCGGCGTCAGCCGAGGGGTGCAGGTCCACTCCCCGGGAAGGCAGCCGCTGCCGGTGCATGCACCGTCCGCACACTGGACGTCTGCCAGGCAGGCTTCCCCGCGGCCCAGCCCCCGCCGGTCGGTCCGGGCCGCCACCCATTGCGCCACGTCCGCCGTGATGGCGTGCTCGAGGTGCAGGAGCTCCCGGTAGGCGAAGCCCGACTCGGTGTCCCGCAGGGCCCCGCGCAGCTCGCGCAGCAGCGCCTCCATCTCCGTCCAGTCCGCGGTGCCCGGGATCCGATCCCGCAGCCGCTGCAGGTCCGCCCGGGTGGCTCTGGCGGGAGCTGACGCGGCCGGCGCCGCGTCCTCGGCGCGAAGTCCCTCCGGGCCCTCGGCACGAGAGGCCTCCTCTGGAGCCGCGGCCTCCTGCGCTTCGACCACCTCGGGGTCCGGCGCGTCCACGGAGGGAGCCGGGGCCTCCGCGGCGGGAGATTGCGCCGGAGCACAGGCGCCGAGCGCCGCGGCCAGGACCGCAGCGAGCAGGGCAACGGCCAGCCGCCGTGACGGGATGGCGGCGGTTGAAGCGAAGGTGCAAAACTGCGGCATCGGTGGCTCCTGCGCGACGGGAAGGGTGCGGGATGCTTCGTGCAAGCGCCCTGCATCGCGAGGGAACCACGGCGCAAGAGGGCACGTCAACGCCCGCCGCCTCCGCACGCACCCTGCCGCCGAGTGTCGGGCGATCCGGCCCCAGCCTGCACACGCACGACGCCCCCTGCAGCCGAGTCCTGGGGGATGGCGAAGGGGGCGGGAGTGTGCGCGGAGGTCACCGAGCGGCGCCGTGAGCCGCAACACCCCTCAACGCACGACGCCCCCTGCAGCCGAGTCCTGGGGGATGGCGAAGGGGGCGGGAGTGTGCGCGGAGGTCACCGAGCGGCGCGGGGTGTCGCGTCAGGGCAGGTCGACGATTTCGACGCTCGCCCCGCACAGCAGGATGCGGTGCAGGCCGGGCTCCGGGGTGGACTCCCAGGTCACGCGCCACTCGCTGATGGTCTGCGAGAAGCTGACGCGGGGCGGCTCGATGAAGTCCGCGACCCGGATGACGAAGCGGTTGGTCTCGCCGGGGACGAGGGTCTCGGCGCCGCCACTGAAGTCGAGGATTTCGGTGAAGAGGGAGTTGAAACCCTGCGCATCGTTGAAGCCGACCTCGAAGCGGAGCAGGCCGCCGACGGGGACGTCGGTGCGGGCGCCCAGGTCGAGGAAGAAGTCGTACTCCACGTCCCGGACGAGATCGCCGACGAAGCGGCCGCGGACGCGGGCGCTGCCCTCGCCTGCGGGCGACGTCCGGCCGAGCTCGAGACACTGCTCGGCGCGGCCGGTGCCCATGTCCACCACGTCGCGGCGGTGACGGACGACGCCGGCGAAGGCCAGGAGGGAGGTCTCGCGCACCAGGTTGGTCGTGGCGGACTCCATGAGGGCGAGCGACGGGTCCACCGGGAGAAGGTCGCGCTCGACGTTGCCGTTGGGGACGAGGATCGCGGGCAGGGGCGTGCCGTCCTCGACGCGGCTGACCCGCAGGTTGTCCACGAGGATGCGGACGGGGCCGGTAGCGGCGTTGACGCGCACGAAGATCCCGGGACGCGTCGTGCGGCCGTTGTGCACGGACATGCCGACGTAGTCGAGCTGGCGGTCGGCGAAGCGTGCAGAGGCACCCGTCTCGTACTCCAGCGCCTCGGCCCACGACCAGGTGGCGTAGGTGATGGCCTGGCGATGGGGAGCGTCGGCGGGCTCGATGAGCCCGATGCCGAAGTCGAGACCAGCCGGGACGTCCTCGTCGGCAAGCGCGGAGAGGCCGATGGCACCGCCCATCCGGTAGAGGGCGCCGTGCTGGACCGGGAAGCTCTCGTCGAGCAGCACGAAGGTGTAGAGCGTGTCGACGAGCACCTGGGGGATGTCGAAGGCGAGCACGTTCTCGCCCATCCGGCCGGGCACCTCGTCGGCGGCGAGATGGACGACGCGGACCTCGGGCTGCGCCAACTGGTCGGCCCCCTGCCGCTGGCGGAACTGGAAGGCGCCCTCGTCCAGCAGCGCATCCGCGCCGGGTGCGAGGGCCGGCTCGCCGAAGGTCATCGGCGCGACCAGCTCGGTGCCCGGGAAGGGTACGGGTGCGTCGGTGAAGACGCAGGTGCCGTCCTCGTCGGCGTAGCCGGGGAGGCAGTCGCCGCACCGGGCATCCTGCCCCTCGGGTTCGTCGCATACGCGGGCCGCGAAGCCGCAGTCCAGATCCGTACACCCCACGAGCGGGACGGTGGGTGCGCCGCCCGTGCTGCCGGGTTCGCCCCCCGTGCTGCCGGGTTCGCCGCCCGTGCTGCCGGGTTCGCCGCCCGTGCTGCCGGGTTCGCCACCCGTGCTGCCGGGTTCGCCGCCCGTGCTGCCGGGCTCGCCACCCGTGCTGCCATGCCCGGGTGGATCCGAGGACGGCGCGCTGCTCACGGCGGGATCGGTGGAGGGGTCCGAGGAGGTGGAGTCGTCGCTGCCGCCGCAGGCGGAAGCGAGGAGGAGTGCACCGCCGGCGAGGGACAGCAGGGGATGGCGTCGCATGGCGTCCTGAGGGATGGGGAAGAACGGGTGGAAACCACCGGGCCCGGGATCCCGGGCCGGCTGGTGTGAGTAGACGGTGCGTTCGGGCGGTCGCAACGCGCGGCGGCGGGATGTAGGAGATTGGTAAGAGGAGTGGGCGGGTCATCGCCCGGTCCGTGGGCGTTTCCGGGAGGGCGTTGACAGCCTTCGGCCGGAGTGGGATTCTGGCACGAGAAACCTGCCGCACATGTCCTTTCTGACGGGACGTTTCCGTTTCCCCTCCGCGGTTTCCCATGGTTCCATTGATGTCGAGCGGTTCCGAGTGTCGGGCAGGCTCTTTCCTGTTGCTGCCTCTGTCTCTGGTGCTTCTGCTTTGCGCATCGTGTGCTTCGGTCCCGGAGGGTCCGTACCTCGAGCCATTCCCGGGGGACTGGACGGCGCTTCCCGCAGTGTCCTTCCCTCCGGACGCGGATCTCGAGCCGCGCTGGGTGGGGTGGACGGTCCCGGACGATGCACCGACGGTTTTCGGGGAGCGGGAGCCGGTGGAGGCGCCCACCGACGTGGAGCGGCAGGTTGCGGCGCATCTGGCTGCGTTGCTGGGCCTCGAGACGGAGGACTTGTCGGCGGGGACTCCGCGGGAGGAGGTCGTGCTGTCCGCGCTGACCCGGCAGACGCGGTGTCTTGCGGAAGGTGTTCTGGGAGCGCGGACGGCCGGACACGCCGACGGCATGTACTGGGCCCCGTTCGAGGACATGATCGAGGGTCGGTGCGGGCTGGGAGCCGGTCCGATCAGACGAGGCCTGTGGATCGACATCGGCTCGCGGAACGTTGCCTCGGCGGACTTCGAGAGCTGGCTCGCCGAGCGAATGGCCCAGCATGTCCACGAAACGATTGAGCGGATGCGAGAGCAGACGGCTGGATCGGGTTTCGCGCAAGCGGTTGCCCGGCGGCCTCCACCCGACTGGGGCGTGGCCTGGCACGTGGTCGAGACCGGTTCCGGCCATCAGGTGCGCATGGTCGCTGTCGCCGTGCCGGAGCGCAGGGACCGCATTCGGCTGGAACCGTTCCCGATGGCCCGCCCCGACGGGCGATTCGTGATCGAGGGCACGCTGTTCGAGGGTGCCCAGGGGACGGTCGCCCTTCTCTCGCCATTGAACGGTGGGCGTACGCACACCTGCGTCGACGACCGGGCGAACGCTGCGCCCGGCCGATTCCGCATCGTGTGCATCCTGCCCCCCGGCGTGGATTTCGGGCTGGTCGACATCGTGCATCATGTCGCTGGTGAGGGAGGATGGTCGGAGTTCGCGAGACCCGATCGGATTCCCATCACTCGGCAGGACGTCCTGCCGACGCGATGGGGCATCGCCCCTCCCGACATCGCGCACCCCTCCGCCGAGGACCCCGCCGAGCGTGTTCTTGAGTGGCTCAACGCACTGCTCGAGCGCGAGGGTCAGTCGCCGATCCCCATGCTTCCCCCGATGCAGGAGGTGGTCGGGATGGACGAACCACGGACCAGCGAGGTCAGCTCGGGTGCGTTTCTCCGCCAGTACTGGCTCTCGCCAGAAGAACGCGGTGCAGCCTTCGCGCGTCACGATGGCGCGGCCTTCGTCGACCGCGATCCGTGGTTGGCCGCAGCAAGTGTCCGGTACACGAGCACGTTCATCAGCTCCCACTTCGGCCGTCCCCCGCTGCTCGGGATCTCGATGGCGCAGGAGGAGGACTGCGATCCGGACGAACGGGCCTGCATGGGTGTTCGATTCAACACCATCGTGCGCATGGAGATCGCGGCTCCCGACCACATCGAGGCGACCGTCCGCGAGCAGATCGATGAGTGGCGCGCCATGCTGGAACTCCCTCCGCTCGAGTTCGCATCTTCGGGTGTGCACGGGCGTCTGCGCCAGCAGCGGCAACTCTACCATCGGACCGGCCCCACGCGGGAGCTCAGGGTCGGTCACACCACCTCCGGGTGGGGAGACCACCGGGAACGCCGAGCGGGCGTTTACCCGGAGTACTGGGCATGGTGGGTGCCGGGGCCGTCCTACCTTGTGCTGCCCCCCGCGCTGTTGTCGGAGGAGCCGCCGCGAGTGGCGATCAGCGCCACCCGCGAGTGCAACAGCTGGACCAACGCCTGTCACGACCTCATTCTGATCGGCATCGAATAGCGCCGGGCGAGATGACCCGCGGGCGGGTGGACCAGGACGCTTGCAGGAGGCGACAGCGACGGCGCCCGCCTCCCCATGGCTTGCGGTGCGGGCCGAACGCCGATAGGCTCCGCGGGTCCCTTCCTCCATCGTGTTCGCACGAACCGTGCCTTCAGGGATCGCCTCATGCGACTTGTCCGTTTGCCTTGCCGGCCCGGTGCGGCTTTCCCGGTCCTGCTCCTCGCCCTGATCGCAGGATGCGGTGGCCCACAGTCGGACTTTCTCGAGCCCTTTCCGGCAGACTGGCTGGAGCAGCCTCATGCGGTCTTCCCGCACACCGAGGATCCCGAGCCGCGATGGATCGGCTGGTCGGTGCCTGCGGACAGCCCGGTTGTGTTCGGCGCGCGCGACGTGGTGGCGCGCCTCGACCCCGTGGAAGCAACGCTGGCTGACCTCCTCCCGAGGCTGCGCTCGGGGGGGAGCATCGGGACTTCGTGGACGGAAGCCTTCCTCTCCGCACAGGCACACCCCGGCCGGGTGACACACCAGGCCCGCTGCGCGGCCCGCGCGATCCTGGCGAACCGCACCACGGGCGAAGCGGGTCCGGAGACCGCGAGAGTGTTCGACGACATTATCCTCGGCCGCTGTGGGCTTCCGGCCACGACCGTTGTCCTCGGCACCTCCCAACGGTTCGATCTGTTCGACGATGGCCTGCTGGTCGGCGTGGACATGGCCATCGCCGAGCGACTCGGACGCAATCTCGCGCGCATCACGATACGGCTGGTCGCGCCTTCTGCCGTGCAAGCGCACGCGAACGTCGAGGACACGCCCGACACCTTTGACTGGGCGGTAGCGTGGACCCGCACGATCGAGGGGACGACGGTCGAGCTGAGATCGGTGGTCATCGCCGTTCCCCACGTCTCCGATACGCTCGCCCTCTCGCCGTTCTCGACGCTGGAGGAGAGCGGTCGATTCGTGATCGAAGGCG
>REDH01000060.1 GCA_007693585.1 Deltaproteobacteria bacterium | reverse complement strand
CTAGACGGGGTGGGTGCGCGGTCGGGTTGGTCGCGCGCCGTGATGCCGTTCCTTCCGTCGAGTCCGCCCATGGTCGTGCGCCCTTCCCTGGCCCTCTCGCTGCCTCTGGTCTTCCTTCTGCTCCCGTTCGGGCTCACGGCCTGCGGGGACGATGACGCCGATGTTCCGGCGCCCTCGACGTCGGATGCCGTCCCGTCGGTCGAACCGGTGGGGATGTGCACCGGGGACGAGCTGTTCGGCCGGCCCGCGGCGAACACCGGGCTGGACGAGTCGCAGTGCACGGACGCCTGCGCGGACTGCGATGGGGGGCCGTTCGTTCCGCCGGACTACGACGAGGCCTTCGTGGAGGCGCTGAACGGGTGGACGCTGCTGGATCCGCCTGCTCCCCTGACGGAGAATCCGTACCTGTCGCCTGCCCCCGAGGAGGATCCGGATGCGGTATGCGCCGTGCGGGTGGAGGACGCGGAGGCGCGCACCTACCGGCTGGAGACGTGGGCCTCGGCGGCGGATGCGGCGGCGTCGGGGGCGATCATGACGCATGCCGGGGGGTGCGGGCTGTGTTCGGATCTGGGCAGCCTGGCGATCTACGCGGGGGTGCGGGATCTCACGACCCCGGTGCGCCAGTGCGGCATCCAGGGGCTGGTGGGCGGGGAGCGCCGGAACCTCGAGTGCCTGGCGGACATCGGGTTCAACGAGGCGTGTGCGAGCATCTGGTACTGGAACACGGTGAACACGCGGGAGGAGTGCCAGGATCTGTGTCTGCGTGCGCTCAACGATCCGTTCCATCTGCCGGACGGGTCGCTCAACCCGTGCATCCAGTGCGACGAGGATCGGTCGGGGGACGTGTTCAAGGCGGTGGCGGGGCGCACGCGCCGCAATTCGGGTCTGGCGACGGCGCTGTGCAGGCCGTGCCACGAGGTGCGGCCGATCGCGCATCGGTACGAGTGAGGGGCTCGCCCTACTCGACCTCGAACTCCACGAGCACCATTCCGGGCTCGACGGTGTCGCCGGCGGCGACGTGGACGGCGGCGACGGTGCCAGCGGCGGTGGCGCGCAGCTCGTTTTCCATCTTCATGGCCTCGACGATGACGAGGGTCTGTCCCTCCTCGACGGAGTCACCGGGCTGGACGCTGGTGAGCACGACCTTTCCGGCCATGGGGGAGACGAGCTTGTCGTCGCCCGCGCCGCCGGCGCCGCCGAGGACGCTGCGCAGGCGCCAGAGGCGCTCTTCCATGAGCTTGAGGTCGACGCGTCCGGCGGGCAGGTGGGCGATCCACTCCCCGGGGGCGCGGGACTCGACCTGGACGTCCCGGGAGCGGACGCCGCGCAGGAGGGCGACCCCGCGGTCGGTGGGGTAGGCGGTGATCTCGTGGGTCTTGCCGTCGATGGTGACGGCGTAGCGGTCGTCGCCGAGGTCCTCGATGGCGATGGGTCGGGTGGGGTTGTCGTCGTCGCCGGTGAGGAGGACGTAGCGTGCGGTCTGTGCCATGGGGATCGCCGGTCGAGGGGTGGGGAAGTTGCAGGTCAGGAGAGTCGGCCGAGCTGCTGTCGTCGTCCGAAGAGGCGCCAGGCGCTGTCGTCCTCGCGGTTGGTGGCGGGGTCGGTGGTGGCTGCGGAGGTCCTGCCCTGCTGGAAGTGGAAGGCCATGGCTGCGGCGAGGAGGGCGTCGAGGTGGTCCTCGTCGTCGATGGGGGGTCGGTTGTCGCGGAGGGTTCGGATGGCGTCGATGACGCCGGTGTCGTAGGAGCCGTCGACGAAGGAGGGTTCGCGGAGGCAGTCGCGGAGGAAGTCGATGTTGGTTTCGGTGCCGTGGACGACGTACTCGTCGAGGGCGCGGAGCATGCGCATGCGGGCGTGTTCGCGGTCGTGTCCGTGGACGATGAACTTGGAGAGCATGGGGTCATAGAAGAGGGAGACGGTGTCGCCCTCGTGGAAGCCGGAGTCGTCGCGGGTGCCGGGGCCCTGGGGGACGCGCAGTCGGGTGATGGGTCCTGGGGCGGGCATGAAGTTGTTGTCGGGGTCCTCGGCGTAGACGCGGACCTCGATGGCGTGTCCGGTCTGTCGGAGGTCGTCCTGTCGGACGGACATGGGGAGACCTGCGGCGATGCGGATCTGTTCGGCGACGAGGTCGACGCCGGTGACCATCTCGGTGATGGGGTGTTCGACCTGCAGGCGGGTGTTCATCTCGAGGAAGTAGAAGTCCTGGTGGACGTCGAGGAGGAATTCGACGGTTCCTGCGCCGACGTAGTCGACGGCGCGGGCGGCGCGGACGGCGACTTCGCCCATGCGCTGTCGGGTTTCGGGGAGGAGGACGGGGCAGGGGGTTTCCTCGACGACCTTCTGGTGTCGGCGCTGGACGGAGCACTCTCGTTCGAAGAGGTGGATGGCGTTGCCGTGGGTGTCGCAGAGGATCTGGAATTCGACGTGCTTGGGCTGGAGGATCCACTTTTCGACGTAGCAGTCGCCGTTTCCGAAGGCGGAGAGGGCTTCGCGTCGTGCGCCGTTGAAGGCGTCGACGAAGTCGTTGGGGTCGTCGACGCGTCGCATGCCCTTTCCGCCGCCGCCGGCGGCGGCCTTGATGAGGACGGGGAAGCCGATGTCGCGGGCGAATTCGAGGGCTTCCTCGGCGGTATCGATGGCGCCTTCGGTGCCGGGGACGACGGGCACGCCGGCCTGGATCATGAGGTTTCGGGCGCGGGTTTTCTCGCCCATCTCGATGATGGCGTGGGGTTCGGGCCCGATGAAGGCGATGCCGCGCTGGGCGCAGGCGTTGGCGAGGGTGGTGTTTTCGGAGAGGAATCCGTAGCCGGGGTGGATGGCCTGTGCCCCGCTCTTCTCGGCGACATCGAGGATGCGGTCGACGAGGAGGTAGGACTCGTTGCTGGCGGAGCCTCCGATGTGCCAGGCCTCGTCGGCGTAGCGGGTGTGCGCGGCGCGTCGGTCGGCGTCGGAGTAGACGGCGACGGTGGCGATGCCCATCTCCCGGAGGGTCCGCATGACGCGGATGGCGATTTCGCCACGGTTGGCGATGAGGACTTTCTGGAACATGATTGGTCCTGGCAGGGGCCCACCGTTCGGGGCGGCCTCGGCATAGCGGAACGCCCCTTTTCCCGTCAACGATGGGTGTGATGACGATTCGGCTCTCCCTTGTGGCGCGGGTGCTGGTGGCGTTTGCGGTGGTGATCGCGGCGCTGGGGGTGAGTCTGTGGACGCACCTGGAGGCGCAGGCTCGGCTGCAGGGTCACTTCACGCTGGTGACCGAGGGGTATCTACCGGTGATGCGTGGGCTGGACGAGCTGGGCCGGGAGCTTCGGGCGCTGCAGGGGGTGACGGCGGATCCGGATTCGGCGGTGGTTCGTCAGGGGTTGCGCGCGCGTCGTGGTGCGTCGGAGGTGCCGGTTCGGGTGGAGGCCTTGCGGCTGCATGTGGAGGGCGTGCTGGCGGGGTCGATCCCTGCGGGGGAGCGGTCATTCCTGCGGAACCTGCATGACGTGCTGCCGCAGCTGGAGGCGGAGAGTCGTCGCATTGCGGATCTGGTGCGTGCGCTGGAGGTGTCGGGGGACGAGGCGTTTTCGGCGACACGGAGCACGACGCGGGCGCGGCTGCGCCGGATGGAGCGCCGGACGCACGATCTGGGTCGTGTGGTGGAGGTGCGGGTGGACGCGCTGACGGGGGATGCGGGGGAGATTGCGCGGCGGGCGCGGATGCGGATTCTGTGGAGCGGGGGAGCGGCGTTGCTGCTGGCGGTGCTGGCGCTGGCGTTCACGGT
Organism: Deltaproteobacteria bacterium; assembly: GCA_007693585.1. Classification (GTDB taxonomy): domain Bacteria; phylum Myxococcota_A; class Bradymonadia; order REDH01; family REDH01; genus REDH01. The sequence continues at coordinate 53,468 of REDH01000060.1, read as the reverse complement.
GCGGGGGTTGCGTCCGGTGCGTGCGCTGACGGGGGCAGCGGAGGCGTTGCGCCGGGGGGAGTATCCGGGGGAGGGTTCGATCGCGGCGGGTTCGGACGAGGTGGGGTTGCTGGTGCGGACATTCGAGTCGATGGCGCGTGCGTTGCAGGAGCGGGACGGGGAGCTTCGGAGGCAGACGGTGGTGCTTCAGGAGGCGCTGGACGAGCGCGTGCGTGCGGAGCAGGCGCTGGTGGAGGCGGAGCGTCTGGCGGCGCTGGGGGAGATGAGCAGTCGGATCACGCACGAGATCCGCAACCCGCTGTCGAGCATCAGCCTGAACGTGGAGATGCTTCGGGAGGAGCTGGATCGGCTGGAGGAGGTGGACCCGGAGGTCCGGGAGATGTTCGACAGCGTGGAGCGCGAGGTGGCGAGGCTGGTGGCCCTGACGGGGGACTATCTGAGCGCGGTGCGGGCGCGGGAGGCGGATCGCCGGTCGATGGATCTGGTTCCGGTGGTGCGGGACGTGTTGCGCCAGATGGCGCCGCGGCTGCGGCGTTCGGGAATCCGGTTGTCGAGCGAGCTTCCGGAGTGTGCGCCGCTGCCTGGGGACGAGAATCAGCTCCGGCAGGTGCTGTGGAACCTGCTGCAGAACGCGGCGGAGGCGCTGGAGTCGGCGGAGACGGAGGGCCGCATCCGGGTGCGGGTGGAGCACGGGGATGCGGGGACACGGGTGTGGGTGGAGGACAGCGGTCCTGGCTGGGCGGAGGGGGACGACGCGCGGATCTTCGAGCCGTTCTTCAGCACGCGGGCGCAGGGCACGGGGCTGGGGCTGGGGATCAGCCGGGACGTGGTGCAGGCGCACGGGGGCACGCTGACGGCGGAGCGCTCGGGGCTGCTGGGCGGAGCGACGCTGCAGGTGTGGTTGCCGGGGGAGACGACGGGTGCGGAGGCCGCCGGGGCGGGTTGACGGCCGTGCGGCGGTGACGGCGTCGTTCAGTCCTCGGCGGGGCTGGGGAAGGCGCCGGGATCGATGGTGGTCGGGGGCCCTGCGGCGCCGGATTCGGCGGGAATGGGGCCGGTGGTCTGGTGGGGATTCGGGCGAACCTGTGCGCTCGGGCCGGGGCCGGCGTGGGCGCGATGCACGAGCCGGAGCAGCCGTCGATGGTAGGCCTGTTCGATGGAGAAGAGTGCTTCGAGCTCGGTGGCGATGCGGTCGTGCTGCGCGGCGAGTTCCTGGAAGTGGCGGAGCAGTCGCTGCTGGCAGGCGCCGAGCTCGGTGGCGAGGAGGAGCGCGGTCTCGAGTTGTTCGGGGATGCTGGCGCCGGCGTCGGCGTCGATGTCGACGGCGAGCATGGGTCCGGAGGGCATGGTTCCCATGCGGCGGGAGTCGAGCCGTTCCTGGCTGGCGGGTCCGGGGAGGGCGCGCTCGTCGCCCTCTTCGACGAAGAACAGCTGGATCTCGCCACAGCGCAGGTCGGTACCGCTCTCGAGGCGAGCGCGGTCGATCCGCTCGTCGGCGATGTAGGTTCCGTTGAAGGAGCCGAGGTCCTCGACCCAGGGCTGTCCATCGGCGTCGATCTCGATCCGGGCGTGCTGTCGCGAGACGCTGGCATCGGCGAGCACGACCTCGCACTCCGGGTGTCGTCCGACGATGAGCGGTGTGCCGGGTCGGAGCGTGTACTGGGCGCGTGCCCCATCGTGGTAGTGGACGAGCGTGTACATGTCGGTCGGGGTGGTCGTGCGTTCGGGGTCCGGACGTGTTCGGTCGATGCCTCTCGTGCGTTGTTCGCCCGGGTTGTTCGCCCGGGTTGTTCGCCCGGGTTGTTCGCCCGGGTTGTTCGCGAGTTCGGTCGGGCAGGCATCCTGTCGGTGGAGCGGCGGCACGGGCCGTGCCGCTGCGGCCGGCTCATCGTGGCCCAGGCACGGTCGATGGGCAAGCACCGTGTGCGCCGAGTGCGTCGGTTTCCCGGATTGGACAGCGGGTGCGGACCGTGGCAAGGATGGGCGTTCCCCCGGGGCGTCGCGCCGGTGTCTTCGGGGTGAGGTTCGAAGACGATGCGAGGACGGTGGGTTGGCAACCGCAGAGGACAGACCGCGGCTGATTGCGCTGGCGGGGGGCGGGGGTGGTGTGGGGCGCTCGACGCTTGCGCTGGAGGTTGCGCGTGCGCTCTCCCGCGGGAGTCGGGGCGGGGTGGTGCTGGTGGATGCGGCGTCGCTGGTGCCGACGCATCACCTTCGTCTGGGGATCGACCCGGGGGGGTCTGGGGTCGCGCTCGCGGATCGGGCGGTGCGTGTGGGTGATCTTCGCGCGTTGACGCTGACGGAGGAGGAGTCACGGGACGTGGGGTCGACGCTGGCGGCGTTGCGGGGCCTGTCGGCGGACGAGGTGGTGCTGGACCTGAGCGGTCGTCCGGACGGGGAGATGGTGTCGTTTCTGGTGTCGTCGGACGTGCCGGTGCTGGTGGCGGCGGCGGAGCTGCACTCGCTGTATGCGACGGCGCGCTGGCTTCAGCTTGCGACGGCGCACATCCTGCGGGGCGTGGGGGTGGAGGTCCCGGGGGTGCTGTTGCACCCGTCGACGTTGCTGGATCCGGGGGGGGTACCGGGTGCGGCGGAGGGTGCGGGCCTTGGATCCCGGTGGGCCGAGGCGGCGCATGCGCTGTCGCCGTGGCTGGTGCTCAACCACACTCGGGAGGCGGCGGAGCGGGATCTGGCGCCGGCGATCGCGCTGTCGCTGTCGCGGATGGTCGGGCCGTGGCCGCGGGTGCTGGGAGCGATCGATCACGACGAGCGGCGTTGGTTCCACATGCGTCAGCAGCAGCATGGGGCGCCGTTGAGTTCGGACGAGGGGCACGGGGTCCAGATCCGGGAGCTGGCGCAGCGGCTTGGTCAGCTCGAGCGGTTGGTGACATCGCAGCTCCGGGTCTCGCGGCCGCAGCAGCGTCAGGCGCACGAGGTGCTGGGGATACCGGCGAGTGCGGAGCCGCTGGAGATCCGGACGATGTATCGCAAGCTCTGGGAGGGGTTGCGTCGGGACAGCGCGCTGACGCGGGGGCTGCTGCCACCGCCCGTGCGGGATGCGCTGCTGGGGGAGCTGGAGCAGACGAACCGCCGCCTGCAGACGTGGCTGGCGGAGCGACCGGATCCGGCGGTGGGGGAGACGGGCATGGTGCCGGTGGTGCGTCCGGCGGGCGTGGATCATCCCGGCGCGCGGATCCGCGAGGCGCGTTCGCGGCGGGGCATGTCGCGGCGCGAGCTGTCGCTGCGCACGAAGATCGGGCTGAGGGTTCTGGACGCCATCGAGGCACTTGACGTAGACTCGCTTCCGCGGGCCGTGTACCTGCGCGGATACCTCCGGGAGATCGCGCGGACACTGGCGATGGAGGAGGATGCGCTCCTTCACGCGTACCTGGATGCCGTGGCGCGTGCCCGGCAGACCCCCGCGTCGGGGTCCCGCCGCCCCGGCCCGGACGACCATGAGGAGACCCCATGAGCAAGATCGACTCCATCGAGAAGGCCCGCCGCTACGCCCGGGCCATGGCCTCCGACATCCAGGCCTACAACATGGACAAGATCCAGCGGGCCATCGAGGATGACACCCTCTTCGAGGTGCTGGCCGACGAGCTCCGCGAGGCGGAGAAGACGTGGCGCGACAAGGTGACCCCCGAGATCGCGGACAACGAGACCTTCTTCTTCCGGGCCGTGGTCGACCAGATCTTCGGCAGCTCGCGCGCCAAGTCCCCGATCTTCTGAGGCGCCATGGACGAGGAGCTCCGGCTGACCGTCCCCGATGACGAGGACGGCGCCCGGGTCGACGCCTTCCTCGCCGCCGCCTCTCCGCTGAGCCGCAACCGGCTGGGCACCCTCATCGCGGAGGGCCGCGTGCTCGGCCCCCGCGGGGCCGTCCGCCGCGCCTCCCACCGGGTCCGCAGCGGCGAGCTGTACCGGGTGGAGATCCCCGCCGCCGAGCCCATCGACGCGCAACCGCAGGCGATCCCGCTGCGCATCGTCCACGAGGACGCCCACCTCGTCGTGGTGGACAAGGCCCCGGGCATGGTCGTCCACCCGGCGCCGGGCCACGACGACGGCACCCTCGTCAACGCCCTGCTCCACCACTGCAGCGACCTGTCCGGCATCGGCGGGAGCCTGCGCCCGGGGATCGTCCACCGCATCGACAAGGACACCTCCGGGCTCCTCGTCGTCTCCAAGGACGACGCGACCCATGCCCTGCTCCAGGCGCAGTTCCGCGCCCACAGCGTGCGACGCACCTACCGCGCGCTCTGTGCCCGCACCCATGGCGCGGGCCTGCCCGAGGACGTGTGCCGCATCGCCTCCGGCCATCGCCGGCACCCCACCGACCGCAAGCGCTTCAGCGGTCTGCACGGGGGCACGCGCCACGCGGTCACCAACGTCACGGTCCTCGAGCGGTTCACCGATGGCGCCCTGCACGTGGAGGCGCGGCTGGAGACGGGCCGCACGCACCAGATCCGCATGCACCTCGCCGAGCGGGGCTGCCCGCTCCTGGCCGACCCGCTGTACGGCGGGCGCGCCGCCTCGCGCAGCCCGCTGATCGATCGCCTCGCCCTCCACGCCGCCACGCTGGGCTTTGTGCATCCGGACGGGCGGACCTATCACTTCGAGAGTCCTCTGCCCGACGACTTCGCGCGGGCCCTCGACCTGCTGCGCAAGGGAGCCACATGGCGCACCTGACCCCGTCCCACGACAGCCGGAGCCTCTTCCAGGCCGCCCGCCAGGATCTGCGCCGCTTCGGCCGCATCACCAGCGTGCTCTGGCGGCACGGGTTCGGCGATTCCTCGCGCCGCGCCTGGCACGCCGAGGACGCCGACGACACCCCTCTCCCGGAGGCTGCAGGCCCCGGGATCGACGCGGCGGGCCAGCCCGAGGAGACCGCCGAGCGCTTCCGCCTCGTCCTCCAGGATCTCGGCCCCACCTTCGTGAAGGTCGGCCAGATCCTGAGCACCCGCCCGGACCTCCTCCCTCCCCCGTTCATCCACGCCCTCCAGCGCCTGCAGGACGACGCCGGCTCCGTGCCCTTCGACGAGATCCGCGCGGTGGTCGAGACCTCCCTCGGCGCGCCCCTCGACGAGCTCTTCGCCTCCTTCACCTCCGAGCCCCTCGCGAGCGCATCCATGGCGCAGGCGCACCTGGCCACCCTCGACGACGGCACCGAGGTCGTCGTGAAGGTCCAGCGCCCGGGCATCGGCACCACCATCCGCGCCGACCTCGATCTGCTCCGCCTCCTCGCCCGCCTGCTCGAGGGCGTCATCGCCGAGATGGAGCTCTACGCCCCGCGCGATCTGGTCTCGGCCCTCGACGACGCCCTGATGGCCGAGCTCGACTTCCGCCAGGAGGCCCGCAACCTCGAGCGCTTCCGCGAGAACTGGGCCGACCACGACCGGATCCACGTCCCCGCCTGCATCCACGCGCTCACGACCGCGGAGGTCCTGACCCTCGAGCGGCTGCACGGGCAGAAGGTCACGGGCCTCGCGCCGGGCAGCGCGCGCGCCACGGAGCACGCCGAGCTTCTGCTCGAGCTGACGTACAGATCCATCTTCGAGCACGGGTTCTTCCACGGCGATCCCCATCCGGGGAACGTGTTCGCGCTGGAGGACGGGCGCCTGGGGCTGATCGACTTCGGGATGTGCGGTCGCCTGAGCCGGCGCCAGCGCGACCTGATCATCGGCCTGATCCTCTCGGTGCTCGCCGGGGACTCCGACGGCATCGCCCGCAGCCTGCTGCGGATGGGCGAGCCGATGGGGCACATCCCCATGAGCCGTTTCCGCGCGGACATCGAGGACATCCGCGAGCGCTACCTGCGGCGCAGCCTGCAGGAGATCGACCTCTCGGCGTTTCTCGACGAATGCATGCAGGCCGCGCAACGCTACCGCATCCGGATCGGGGGCGACTACTCGATCCTCGGCAAGAGCGTGATGACGATCGAGGGGGTCATCCGGACCCTCGCGCCGGACTTCGATCTCGTGGCGGGCACGAAGCCGTATGCGGAGCAGCTCGTGAAGGACCGGTTCCGGCCCGACGAGCTGCTGCAGTCGGCGATGACGGCGGCGCTGCAGGTGGGCAACCTCGTCCGCGAGGTGCCCGAGCAGCTCAGCCAGGTGCTGATGGACGTGGAGAGCGGGTCGCTGGAGATCAAGGCGCGCACGCCGGACAGCGAGGCGCTCCGGCTGGAGCTCAACCGGCAGGTGACGCGGCTGTCGGGGGCGCTGCTGGGCTCGGCGCTGATCATCGCGGCGGCGCTGGTGCTGCCGGCCGACCCGCTGGTGTGGCGGGGGATGCCGTGGCTGACGGTGCTGCTGGGGCTCGGTGCGGCGGCGACATTCTGGCTGGCGTTCGCCTCGCACCTGCTGGCGCTGGGGTGGCGGAAGCTGCGGATCACGCCGCTGCTGCGGCTGTTTCGGCGGCGCTGACGGGGGTCGTCTACGCCCCGGCGTTCGCGCGTTGGAACGGGTCACATGCGCGGGCATCCGCCCGTGTGCGCGCACGCAGCTCGCCTACGCCCCGAAGATCTCGCGGTAGAACGGCCGGCTCTGGAGGTCGCGGCCGAGGAGGTCGCGCCACTGTCGGTCGAGGGCGTCGCGGGTGCGCCGGCGGGCGTCGTGGTCCTCGGCGCGGCGGAAGCTGCCCTCGGCGATGGCGTGGAGGTAGGCGAGGCCGTCGCCGCCCAGGGGGGAGGCGCTCTCGCCGGGGAGCCGTTCCGCGGCGTCGATGATGCCCACGCCGGGGAGCCAGCAGGGTTCGGGGAGTCCGCCGGCGTCCTGCCCGCTGCGGGCGGAGGCGTGGAGGTCGGGCAGGAGGCCGAGGTGTCCGAGCAGGAGGAGTTCCATGCGGTGGAGGCCGGCTTCGAGGACGGCGGGGCCGCGGGTTTCGCGGTCGAGCCAGTCGAGGAAGCGCCGAATGCGTTCGAAGGCGATTCCGCCGCCCTCACCGTCCTGGAGGGAGTGGAGGAGGAGGTCGAGGAGTCGGCTTCCTGCGGCCATGCGGTGGAGGTCGGCGCCGATGCCGGGTCGGGCGTCGAGGGTCTCGCTGTCGCGGAGGCTCCAGAGGTCGCCGCTGCGTCGCGGGGCGAGGGTGACGCGGAGGAGGGCGAAGGGGTGGAGACCGCCGCGGAAGCGACGTCGGGAGCGTCGTGCAGCGCGTGCGAAGGCGCCGATCCGGCCGTGGCTGGAGGTGACGAGGTGCACGACGACATCGGCCTCGGCGAACGGTGTGGTTCGGAGGACGATGGCTTCGGTGGAGTCGGGGGTCACGGTGGAGCCCCGTTGCGGTGCGCGCGGGTTGCGGCGTTCAGTTCTCGCGCACGGTCTGCCAGTCGTCGTGACCGGCGGGGACGGGGCGCCAGAAGTCGTCGGCGGTGTCGGCGGGTTGCCAGGTGGCCGTGGAGGGGGCGCTGTTGTCGTCGCCGGTGACCATGAGGACGGCGAGGGCCAGTCCGATGATCAGGACGGCGAGCGCGGCGACGTAGAGGACGCGCGCGGTCTGGTCCGGGGCGACGAGGCGGTGAGGGTCGTCGTTGTTCTCGGCGGCGCGGGGCGCGGCGGGCATGGGCGCGGTGGGTGCGGGCACGAGCTCGCGGGTGCGTCCGGTGCCTTCGAGGTAGAGGGCGATGACGTCCTCTTCGTCGAGGCCGAGTTCGCGTGCGTAGGATCGGAGGAATCCGCGGGTGAAGACTTCGGCGGGCAGTTCCTCGAAGCGCTCCTCTTCGAGGGCGAGGAGGTTGGCCTGCTGAATTCTTGTGGTCGCCGCGATTTCCTTCAGAGTGTAGCCGAGTTCCGCACGTCGGGACCGCAGGACGTCCCCGACGGAGGGGGCGGTGCTGTCGGCGGCGGGGGCGTTCTCGACCTCATCCGCGTGTGCAGTCGGTTCCATGTGGGTTCCTTGCATCGGTCTGTGTTCTTCATTCGGGGAGGGCACGTGGCGGGCGCTCACTGGCGTGGTCTGGCGCCGCAGCCGCGGGTGCATCCGTGCAGACGGGTCCGACCGGCGGGTCGGGTCCCATCGCCGTGCAACGGGCAGCACGTATCAGCAGCGTTCCCGCGATGTCAACCCGAGGTGACCGATCGTCCGGTTTCCGGGGGGTGATCCATGCACCCACATGACGGGGTTGGTCCGGGGGTGCTGGCGGCGGTGGGGAGCGTTCGGCGCGCTCGGCGGATCCGGTCCCCGCATCCGCTTGACAGGGTGTGGAGGCGGGGGCTAACCCCGCGCCGGCACGCCGCGCGTGCGCGCCCGCCAGCCTACACGGCGTTCTCGTCGTGGGCATCGGTCGCGGGCCGCCGAGCGCGTGGCCCCCCCTGCCCATGCATTCTTTCCCCGAGTACAGCGATGAGCGACCGCAGCCACGTCTTCACGTCCGAGTCCGTGTCGGAGGGTCATCCCGACAAGATGGCCGATCAGATCAGCGACGCGGTGCTCGACGCCTGCCTCGAGAAGGACTCCCGGGCGCGGGTGGCCTGCGAGACCCTGGTGAAGACGGGGCTGATCGTGCTCGCCGGCGAGATCAGCCTGCGGGCCACGGAGCTGCCGAAGTTTGCGGAGATCGCTCGGCAGGTGGCGCTCGACATCGGCTACAACGGGTCCGAGGTGGGTTTTGACGGCCGCACCTGTGGGGTGCTGGTGGCGCTGGAGGCGCAGAGCCAGGACATCAACCAGGGGGTGGATCGGGAGCGCGCCGAGGATCAGGGCGCCGGCGATCAGGGCCTGATGTTCGGGTATGCGTGTGACGAGACGGAGGAGCTGATGCCCCTTCCGATCACCTACGCCCATCGCCTGACGGAGCGGCTCGCCGCGCTTCGCCATGACGGGACGCTGCCGTGGCTGCGCCCGGACGCGAAGAGCCAGGTGACGGTGCGCTACGAGGACGGCCGCCCGACGGTGGTCGACACGGTGGTGGTCTCCACGCAGCATGCCGAGGAGATGACCCTCGACGACGTGCGCGAGGCGGTGGTCGAGCATGTCATCCACGACGTGGTGCCGGCGGAGATGCGTGCGGAGGACATGAAGGTCTTCGTGAACCCGACCGGTCGCTTCGTCATCGGCGGCCCGATGGGGGACGCGGGCCTGACCGGCCGGAAGATCATCGTGGACACGTACGGTGGCATGGGCCGGCACGGGGGCGGGGCGTTCTCGGGCAAGGATCCGTCGAAGGTCGACCGTTCCGCGGCCTACGTGGCGCGCCACGTGGCGAAGACGGTGGTGGCGGCGGGGCTCGCCGCCCGTTGCGAGATCCAGCTGGCCTACGCCATCGGCGTGGCGCATCCGGTGTCGATCCTCGCCAACACGTTCGGCACCGCCCGCATCCCGGAGGAGCGGATCGAGGCGCTTGTGCGTGCGCACTTCGACCTGACGCCTTACGGGATCACGAAGACGCTCGACCTGGAGCGTCCGATCTACCGTCCGACCGCCGCCTACGGTCACTTCGGACGTCGCCTCGACGGCTTCACGTGGGAGGCGACTCCTCTCGCCGACACCCTGCGCGCCGAGGCCGGCCTCTGACCGCGCGGCGCCGGCTCCCCCCACCGCGCCGACCATGTCCGACCTGCACCTTCTACTCGCCTCCACCGACGCCCCCGTGCTGCTGCGTCGCTGGGGCTCGCTCGCCGAGCGCGTGACCGCCGCGGGCATGGCCTGCACCCTCGCCGCGCCCGGTCTTCGGGCCGTGCCCGGCGCGGGGGTCGCCACCCCGATCGCCCTCCCCCACCGCGCGGACACCACTCCCGGCGCGGTCGCCGCGGCGCTCGCCCTCAGCGCGTCCTTCGGCCAGCGCCGCCCGGACGTGCTCATCGTGGACGGGGCGCGCCTGGCCCGTCCCCTCGCCGAGATCGCGCGGGTCTTCCGCGTGCCGGCGGTGATCGCCCTCGTCGACGGCGGCGGGCGGGACGGGGGCACCCTCGGCCGCCTGCTCGCCCATGCCGCCCCGCTCGAGTCGCGGGTGGACCGCACCCTCGTGCTCGGTGGGCCGGGCCCGCTGGCTCATGGTGCGGGGGTGGACGCGGATCTCCACAACCCGGAGCACGATCGCACGGCGGACCGCATCCTGGCCGAGCGCGCCGCCTGCGGGGAGGACGCGCGCCACCTGGTGGGTGCGGTCGGCTCGCCTGGGGACGTGCGGCGGCTTCGCGATCAGCTCTGGCGGGTGGCGCGGGCCGTGCGGCTCTTGCCGCTCGATCCGTGTGCGGACGAGCATGCCCTCGCGGTGCGGGTGGGCGCGTGCGATGTGGTGGTTGATCTTCGCCACGACGCGCTCGGTCTCGATGTGCTGCTTCTGGCGGCGGCGCTGCGGGTGCCCGGGCTCGCCGTGGCGGGGCCATCGGCGCGCCTGCTGACCTCCGCGGGCTGCGGCGTGGTTCCCGAGGGGCGGGACGACGAGTCCCGCATTCGGGCGTTGCGCGGGCTGCTCGCCGATCCGATGCAGCGTCGGCGGCTCGGGGCGGCGGGTCGGGCGGTGGCCGCGGGCGCGGGCGCACGGCGCGCGGCGGAGGACGCGGTGCTCGCCGCGGCGGACGAGGTGCTGCGCGAGCGGTTCGGGGAGCCGCTGCACGTCACGACCGACGGGCAGCTCCGCAGCGAGAGCGAGCTTCGTGAGCCGGTGGTGCCGGGGCGGCGGGATCTGCTCGGCGGCTGACGCCCGATCAGGTGCGCCAGCGGAGGAAGAGGCGCGGTGCGGCGGGCATGTCCCAGCGCAGGTGTCGGTGTTCGAACTCGAGGATGAGGGTCCCGATGCGGGTTCCGGTTCGGATCTCCTTGAGTTCGTAGCGGACGGCGCGGACGAAGTGGTCGCCGCCGAGCTGGATCTCGTCGCGACCGCTGCGCCAGGCGCCCCAGGGTTCGTCGGCGAGGAGTCCCGAGCGGTGGAGGATGTCGGTGACGGGCTGCATGCAGGTGTCGAGCACGTTGCGGTAGACGTGGTCGGTGGTGCGACCGAGGCCGCGTCGGGGGGCTTCGCCGGTGAGTCCGCCGCTGCGCTGGAGGCTGTACCAGGCGTCGAGGAAGACCTTTCGCAGGAGTCCTTCGCCGTCGGTGGCGTCGACCTCGCGGGAGGGCCGCTGGGGCACGAAGCCGAGGATGCGGCGGGCGCCGCCGGCGGTGGTGACGACGCCGTCGGCGCGGGCGTTGTGTGCGCCGACGCCGGCGACGTGGAGGAGCCGTTGCCGGTTGGGCACGCGGAGGGTGAAGGTCGTGAGGTGCCCGGGTTCGAGGTCTTCCTTCATGGACTGGAGGACCTTGAACCGGTAGGCGGCGTTGGCGGTCGACCCGACGGCGAGGTCGTTGGCGCCTCGGGAGAGGATGCGGCACAGGGTCCGGTCGCCCGCGCCGACCCAGCGGTCGCCGACGTCGTCGGCGACGACGAGGGCCTGGAGCCCGAGTTGCTGCTGGACGTGTGCGCACTGGAAGGCGAGGGCCTGGGTGATGTCCTCGCTTCGTCGGTAGCGGCGTTCGGAGGGGCGGGGCGGTTCGATGTCGATGTGCTGCATGGGGGCTCCTGGCTGCGGCAGGTCACCGTGGGGTGCGGTCCGAAGCCGAGGATAGGAGTGCGGCGCGGCACGTCAAAAAAGCGACACGCGCCGCGGCCCGGGGTGGGCGGCGGCGCGTGTGCGGTTCGGTGCCGGAATTCGGCGCGGGCTTGTTCTGCGCCGATGCTAGAGGTCGTCCTGGGAGTAGACGACGTCGTGGAGCACTTCGCCTTCGTGTCCTTCGCGGGCGTCGAGGAATTCGACGCGGATGGAGTTGGAGGCGGGGTCGAAGCGCAGGGTGGTCGTGGCCGCCGGGTTGCCCTGGTAGTAGAGGAACTGGTTGGCGGGGAAGACGCGCTCGGCGGGGGTGAGTCCCTCCTCGACGAGGAGTCCGAGGGGGTTGACGTTGGCGGAGGGTCCGACGGCGATGTCCATGGTCCGTCCGGCGCGTCCGGTGCGGTTGGGGGCGATGTAGGCGACGAAGCCGACGTGGAAGTCCCCGCTCAGGAACCAGACATTCTCGATGTCGTGTTCGTCGATCCAGTCGAGGATCTCGCGGCGGGGGTTTCCGGCGCCTTCCCAGCGTGGGTCGTCGAAGCACTCGGGGTCGGTGTTGGGGTCGCAGCGTTCGTCGTTGCGGGCGAAGTCGTAGCCGTCCCAGCGGTCATCCTCGAGGGCCCACGGGGGGATGGGCATCTTGGCCATGGGGACGGAGTTGAGGACGACCTTGAAGTGGCAGGGGCTGTCGCGGATGCCCTGCTTGAACCAGTCCATCTGTTCGCGGCTCAGGTAGATGGGGTCATCGGTGAGCCGTGTGGAGGGCAGTCGCTCGGAGCGTCCGTCGAGGACGAAGAGTTCGAGGGTGCGTCCCCAGCGGTAGCTCTTCCAGAGTCGTCCTCCGTCGAGGTCGCGGGGGGTGGCGAGGTTCTCGTCGAAGGCTGCGAAGGCTTCGCGCAGGACGATCTCGTCGGCGGTCTCGGGGTCCCAGTTGTCGTCGACCTCGTGGTCGTCCCAGGTCATGTACCAGGAGGTGCGGGGGAAGAGTGCGCGGTAGCCCGGGTCCGCGATGTGGAACCGCCAGATGTCGCGGTAGGCCTGTCGGGTGAGGGAGCCGTCGGGGTCGGCCTCTGGGGTCTGGCCTTCGTACCCGCGGATTCGGGTGGCAGCGTCGCAGTAGGCGATGTCGCCGAGGTGGACGAAGAAGTCGAGTTCCTGCTCGGCGAGGAGCTGGAGCGCGCGGTAGGGGCGGTACTGGTTCTGGCTTCCGGTGCAGGTGAGACCGGCGATGGTGATGGGTTCGAGGCTGTCCTCGGGGAGGGCGGAGCGGAAGCGACCGATGGGGGAGCGGAGGTCGAAGGTGCCGTCGGCGCCTTCGTGGAAGAAGGCGTAGTGGTACCATCGTCCGGGGAGGAGTCCGTCGAGGGGCAGCTTGAGGAAGCCGTCCACGGGGGTTCCGGAGGCGCGGGCGACCTCGAGGCGTCCCTGGACGGGGTCATCGCGCCAGATGACGGCGGTGATGGGCGGGCTGTTCTCGGCGTAGGTCCACAGGAGGACGGACTCGCGGGTGACGGCGCCGGACTGGATGCCGAAATTGAAGAGGACGTCGTCCTGGGTGACGGCATCGGGGTCGAAGTCCATGGCGGTGGCGCCGGGCTCGGGATCGGGCAGCGCGCTGCCGGAGCCGGAGGGCTCGCCGGGGAGGCTGGAGCCGGAGGGCTCGATGCCGTTGTCGTCGTCGCTGCAGCCGGCCATGCCGGGGAGTGTGGCGGCGGCCATGCCGGCGGCCGAGGCCTGGAGGAACCGGCGTCGGCCCAGGAGGGCTCGGCTATCCTCGGTGTGTTCACGCTGGTTCTGGCCGGTCTTCTTGTCGTTCTGGTTCGCCATGACGCTCCGCTGCGAAGGAGTCACACATCGGGAGTAGAGAGCGGCCCCCCTCCGGGACCGCGGGAGAGGATAGCAGAAGGGCGCGCGGCCGCACAGAGGTCGTTCCGTGACGATGGGGTGACGGGTGCGCCGGGAGAGCGGTGCTCGGCGCCGGTGGAGTCGTGGCGGTGGGGGCGGGAGGGCGGGTTGGCTGGCGGAGGTCCGGAACCCGGGGGGCGGGTGCCTCACGCGGGTGGTTCGGCGGGGGTTGGAGCGGCGGCAGGCGGGTGGGGTGCGGAGCGTCGCAGGCCGTCGTGGGCGCAGGCGAGGATTGCGGCGGTGGTGCCGGAGGTGGTGGCGGCGCGCTCGACGTCGCGGAGGACGGGGTGGGCGGCGCGGTCGGCGGGGTCGGGGTTCCGGAGCCAGGCGGTCCACAGGAGGCGGTAGGCGGTGGTGGGGACGAGGGAGTGCTCGAGGCCGGCGTCGCGGCAGAGGGCCCACTGAAGGCGGAGGGCGAGGACTTCGCGGGGGTGGTCGTGGAGGTCTTCGTTGCGGAGTCCCCAGTCGGGGAGGTGGAGGGTGTGCGGACCTTCGACGAGGGCGTGGCAGAGCTCGTGGAGGAGGATCTGGGGGAGTGTGTCGTCGGGGTCGAGGTCGTTGTCGGCGGCGACGTGGAGGGTGCCTTTTCCGTCGAAGGCGACGAAGGCGTCGCATTGGCCGCGGGCGACGTGGATGCCGAGGGTGCGCAGGGCGTCGATCCACCGGGGAGCGAGGGAGGCGAGGCGCCGGACCTCGGTGTTGGGCACGCGGGCGCCGTCGGGTGCGGATGGAGCGAATTGCCGCTGCAGTTCGAGAACCTTCCGGAGGGCTTCGCGTTCGGAGTTCACGGGGATGTCATCGTCATCTTGCATTTGTTGACCGATGCGCTAAAGAATCAGGCGGGAGGAGGATTACCCCTGCGAGCTGTATCATGGCGACGCTGAACATGACGACCCCGGACGTGCCCACGGACCGGGAGGGGAGCCCCCGGTTGACGCTGTCGGAGGCGGCTTCGCTGAGCGAGCGGCTGGCGGCGGCGGAGGCGGAGGAGATCCTCGTCTGGGCGATGGAGACCTTTGGTCGGCATCTGGTGGTGGCGTCGAGCTTCGGCGCGGAGGACATGGTGCTGATGGATCTGGCGTTGCGTCTGGATCCGCTGGCGCGGGTGTTCACGATCGACACGGGTCGGTTGCCGGAGGAGACGTATGCGGTGATGGATGCGGCGCGGGAGCGCTGGGGCGTGGCCCTGGAGGTGCATGCGCCGCGTCCGGAGGCGCTGGAGCCGCTTGTGCGGGAGCGGGGGATGAACCTGTTCTACCGTTCGGTGGCGGATCGGAAGGCGTGCTGTCACGTGCGCAAGGTGGAGCCGCTGCAGCGTGCGCTGGCGGGGGCGGGGGCGTGGGCGACGGGCCTGCGTCGGGGTCAGGCGGTGACGCGTTCGGCGTTGCCGGTGGTGCAGGTGGACTATGCGCACGGGGGCATCGTGAAGCTGAACCCGCTGGCGGCGTGGTCGGAGGAGGACGTGTGGCGTGCGATCCGGGAGCGGGACCTGCCGTACAACGCGCTGCACGACCGGGGTTTTCCGTCGATCGGCTGTGCGCCGTGCACGCGGGCGGTGCAGCCTGGGGAGGACGTGCGGGCCGGTCGCTGGTGGTGGGAGACGCCGGAGACGAAGGAGTGCGGGCTGCACGTGGGGGACGGGACGGGGTCGACGGCGGCCTGAGGGCTCGTTCGGGGGTCCATGGCGGGGGCACGTGCGTGCTGCGCCCTGCCCTGCCGCGGCTGGAGCGCGACGGCCGGTGGAGTCGTCGTCCGGTGCGGCGGGACGGCGAAGGGGCCCGCGGAGGGACCCCGGGGGGTGTCAGACGTCGGCGCCGAAGGGGGGCGGTGCGGAGGCGGGCTGGAGGGCGACGGTGAAGTCGCGCAGTCCGCGCAGGGCGTCGTCGAGGTCCTTGTCGGCGCGGACTTCGAAGGCGTTGAATCCGCAGCGGTGGAGGTAGAGGAGCTGGTCGCGCAGGACGTCGCCGAAGGCGCGGAGTTCCCCGTCGTACTCGTGTCGTTCGCGGAGGAGCCGGGCGCGCGAGTAGGGTCTGCCGTCGGCGAACTTCGGGAGTTCGAAGGCGATGGCGGGGAGGTCCTGGAGGTCGTCGAGGAGGTCGTGGGTGTCCTCCTCGGGGCTCAGGTAGACGCCGACGTCGCCGCGTTCGCGGAGGGTGTCGCGGTCCTGTCGCCAGCGGTCGAGGGAGACGAGGACGGGTCCGTCGGGGAGGGGCTGATCGTCGGGGACGCGGGTGCGGTTGTCCTCGACGATCTCGAGGTCACGGATGATCCGCATAGGCGGCCTCCTTGAAGGGCTTTGCGCCGAGTCGGCGGTAGGTGTCGAGGAAGCGTTCTTCGCCTTCCCGTTGCTGGACGTAGGTGTGGAGGATGGCTTCGAGGACGTCGGGGACCTTCTCGCGGGGGACGGCGGGTCCGATGATGCGTCCGAGGGAGGCGTCGTCGGTGGCGGAGCCGCCGAGCATGATCTGGTACCACTCCTCGTCGTTCTTGTTGATGCCGAGGATGCCGATGTGTCCGACGTGGTGGTGTCCGCAGGCGTTGATGCAGCCGGAGATCTTGAGCTGGAGCTCGCCGAGGTCGTAGAGGTAGTCGAGGTTGTCGAAGCGGTCGGTGATGCTGCGGGCGACGGAGATGGATCCGGCGTTGGCGAGGGCGCAGAAGTCGAGCCCCGGGCAGCAGATCATGTCGGTGAGGGTGCCGATGTTGGGGGTGGCGAGGGCGTGCTGGTCGAGGGCGCGCCACAGGTCGGGGAGGCGGTGTTCCTCGACGTGGGGGAGGACGAGGTTCTGTTCGTGGGTGACGCGGACTTCGCCGAGGGAGAATTCGTCGGCGAGGTCGGCGAGGAGGTCCATCTGGGCGCTGGTGGCGTCGCCGGGGGGGCGTTCGGGGGACTTCAGGGAGATGGAGACGATGCGGTAGCCCTCGGCGCGGTGGTCGTGGGTGTTTCGCTGGAGCCAGCGTTCGAAGCGGGGGCGTTCGTCGTCCGGGAGGCTGGCGGGGTCGAGGGGTGGAAGTCCTGTGGTCCAGGTGGGGGGTGCGAAGAAGGTGGCCATGCGGTCGAGCTCGGTGGTGTCGAGCTGGAGCGCGCCCTGGCGGATGGCGGTGAACTCCTCCTCGACGGCGGCTCGGAAGGCGTCGGCGCCCATGGTCTTCACGAGAATCTTGATGCGGGCCTTGTACTTGTTCTTCCGGTCACCGGAGAGGTTGTAGACGCGGAGGATGGCCTCGATGTAGCTGAGGAGGTCGGTGAGTTCGACGAAGCCGTTGACGAGGGTGGCGAGGACGGGGGTGCGTCCGAGGCCGCCGCCGGCGTAGACGGCGGCACCGACCCGACCTTCGTCGTTTCGGACGAGGCGGATGCCGATGTCGTGGGCGGCGATGGCTGCGCGGTCGTTCTCGGCGCCGGTGACGGCGATCTTGAACTTGCGGGGGAGGTAGGCGAACTCGGGGTGGAAGGTGGACCACTGCCGGATGAGCTCGCAGACGGGTCTGGGGTCGGCGACCTCGTCACGGGCGACGCCGGCGAAGGGGTCGCTGGTGGTGTTCCGGATGCAGTTTCCGGAGGTCTGAATGGCGTGCATCTCGACGTCGGCGAGTGCGTCGAGGATGTCGGGGACGTCTTCGAGTTTCGGCCAGTTGTACTGGATGTTCTGGCGGGTGGTGAAGTGTCCGTAGTCGCGGTCCCATCGGCGGGCGATGAGGGCGAGCTGCCGGAGCTGGGTGGTGGAGAGGATGCCGTAGGGGATGGCCACGCGGAGCATGTAGGCGTGGCGCTGGAGGTAGAGTCCGTTCTGCAGGCGCAGGGGTCGGAACTCTTCCTCGGAGAGGGCGCCGTCGAGGCGTCGTCGGACCTGGTCGCGGAACTGGGCGACGCGTTCGCGGACGATGCGGCGATTGTCGTCGTCGTACTGGTACATGTCAGGGTCTCGCGTCGTGGGCGTGGATGGGGGTGTCGCCGGCGTCCCCGGGGGCGTCGTGTCCTCCGCGGGCGCTTGCGACGTTCTGTCCGAGCTGCTCGAAGGCGAGGGGGCCGACGAGGGTATGGAGCTGGTCACGGACCCGCACGACCTCGCCGACGACGAGGAGGGCGGGGGAGCCGAGTCCTGCGGTGGCGACGGCCTGCGGAAGGCAGGCGGCGGTGCCGGTGACGACGCGCTGGTCGTCGAGGGTGGCGGCCTGGACCATGGCGGCGGGTGTGTTCGCGGGTAGTCCGGCGGCGGTGAGGGTGTCGAGGATGGTCTGCAGTCTGCGCAGGCTCATGAGGACGACGAGGGTGCCGCCGGCGCGGGCGAGGTGGGCCCAGCTCTCCCGGAGGGCGGGGTCGGCGCCGCGTGCGGCGGCGCCGGTGACGATGGTGACGCTGGTGCTCAGTCCGCGGTGGGTGACGGGGATGGCGGCGGCGGCGGGTCCGGCGATGGCGCTGGAGAGGCCCGGGACGACCTCGACGGGGATGCCGAGCCGGGCGAGGAAGAGGGCTTCCTCCCCGCCGCGTCCGAAGACGAAGGGGTCTCCGCCCTTGAGCCGCACGACCCGTCGTCCGGCGAGGGCCTCGCGGGCGAGGATACGGTGGATCTCGTCCTGGGAGGTGGAGGGTCCACCGCCGACCTTGCCGACGGGGATGCGTCGGGCGTCGTTGGGGATGAGGCCGAGGATGGGATCCCCGACGAGCTGGTCGTAGCAGACGGTCTCGGCGTCCTGGATCCGTCGCCAGGCACGAAGGGTGAGGAGTTCGGGGTCCCCGGGTCCTGCACCGACGAGGGAGACGCGGCCTTTGCGGTGGGCGTGTGTGGCGTTCATGGCGAGTCCGGGAGGGCGCAGAGGCAGGGACCGTCACCGCACGGGCGATCGCATCGGAGGATGCGGCCGACGGCGGCTGCGGCCTGGCCGGTCGAGGCGGTCTGGTCGAGCATGTCGCGGACGAAGGCGCCGAGGCGTCGGGCGCGGGCACCGTAGTCGGGGAAGCGGGAGAGCAGCGCGGGGCGGGCGTCGCCGAGGGCCTGGGCGAGCTGCCCGTGCCCGTCGGTGAGGAGGGCGTCGATTCGGCGTCGCAGGGCGATGGCGATGGAGGGGCTGGCGCCGGAGGTGCTGATGGCGATCAGGATGGGGCCGCGGCGCACGACGCTTCCGGCGTAGAAGTCGCAGCGGTCGATGACGTCGACGACGTTGACGAGGGCGCGGACGTCGTGGGCTTCCGCGTGGATGAGAGCGTCTGCTTCGGGGTCGTTGGTGGCGGAGATGACGAGGCGGGCGCCGTCGAGGTCTCCGGGTTGCCAGCGTCGCTCGACCCACCGGAACGTCTCGCCGAGCTCGTGGAAGCCGTCGTGGAGCTGCGGGGAGATGACGGTCAGGTCGGCGCCGGCCTCCGCGAGCTCGCGGGCCTTCTGCAGGGCGATCGCCCCACCGCCGACGACGGTGCACGGCACACCCTCGAGCTTGAGGAAGACGGGGTGAAGGGTGGGGAGCGAAGTGGGCTGGACCATCGCGGTTTCCGGGTGCGCGCCTCCCGTCGGCTGCAGGAGGGTTGCTCGACGTCGGACCATGGGAGGGGGGGATGGTTGGCCGACGCCGAGCATCCCCTCCCTGACATTGATGACCTTCGGGGTCAAGTACATTCCCCACCCTTTCGGTCAAGAACCGTTCCCCGTGACGCTTCGGGCACGAAAAAAGGCACGCGTGGTGCGTGCCTTCCGGGCTTTGGGTTCGCCGGGCGGGTCCGGCGGCGCCTTCAGCGGATCGGGATGATCTGGGAGACGGCCTTGTCGGATCCGTCGAAGTCCTCGAGCACGATCCAGTGCATGCCGCCGCTGCCCTGCTTGCGGAGCACCTTGACTGCGGTCATGGGCTTGTTGGTGACAGGGCAGATCTTGACCTGCTGGGCCTTCTTGCCGATGGCGAGCTTCGCGGGGCGCTTGGTGGCCATGGGGACTCTCCTGGACCTGGTGGCCCACCCGGTGGACGGGCGTGCCGGAAAGCGGGAACTCGGGGACGAGGCGGACACCCGGCCGGGCGTGCGTCCCCGTCACGGGGGGCGGAGGGTTAGCACTCCTGCACCACGCCGTCAATCCCGGAGAGGCGTGCTTGCGGGTCGAGCGGCGGGTCGAGCGAACGTGTGGCCGTGGCCTGTGCACCGGCCCGGTCTGCAGAAGCCCCTTCTCACGGGAGGTGCCCTTGCGGTAGCGTCCGCAGACCTCGTGTCGCCGACCTGGCCTCGGGGTGTTCCGCCGTCCCTTCAGGGAGGTTTCCGATGTCCCTTTCCGAACTGATCGCAACCGCACCGCTGCAGGAGATTGCCGCCACCCTCGACGGGATGGGCGACGAGGAGCGGGTCGCCGCGACCCGAGAACTCGGCAAGTCTTCGCAGGTGGCCCTCTGGGAGAAGGCCGCGAGCGCCGAGGCGCTGACCCTCGACTTCTTCGTCCCGCAGGACCGTGGTCGCGTTCAGGAGGTGATCCACGAGGGCCGCAACACGCTCCCTGCGTTCAAGGTGTTCCAGAAGCGCTTCTGTCGTCCGGCGGATGCGGAGGATCGGCTGTTCGGCTACAACGAGGGGGCGACCCGCGGACTCATCGGTCCCGGGTTCTTCCTGGCGGTCGACTCCCCCGACCCTCCGGCGGGTGCGGAGGGCTGTGCGATCGTGATCGACTACTTCCGGGTCCCGCAGGGCCCCGTTCCCGACGCGTGGCCCGCTGTCGTTCCCAACGAGCAGGGACTCCAGCGCTGGGTGTACGCGAAGACCCGAGATTACATGCGGCGGGTGTCCGCTCACGTCTCCATCGGGCGCGCGTTCAAGAACGGCACGAAGCCCATGCCCGCCTGGTTCGTGCTCTGCCGCCGCGATTCCTGAAGCGCCTCCTGGTTTTCGACCCACTGCGCCTCCGGGTCGCACCTCGAGCAGCCCGGGCGGCATCCCTGCAGTGCGTGCAGCGTCGGCTCACGCTCCTCTCTCTTCTCTCTCCCGGCACGACCCATGTCGACCGAAGACGGTTCCTTTGACAGCCCGAAACGCGTGGCCATCAACCGCGTCTACACCCGCAAGGGCGATGCGGGCCGCACGAGCCTCGTCGGCGGCCAGCGCGTCGCCAAGCACGCACTGCGGATCGAGACCTACGGTGCCGTCGACGAGCTCAATGCGTTCGTCGGCCAGGCGCGCCAGTCCCTGTCCGAGGGACCGACTTCGTCCGTCGACGCGACGGCGCACCTGTCCTCCGTGCTCATCCGCGTGCAGCACCAGCTGTTCAATCTTGGCTCGGTGCTGGCGACGCTCCCCGAGGATCTCCATCCCCGACAGCCCCGAATCCGCCCGGAGGACGTGTCCTTCCTCGAGCAGGAAATCGACGCTTCCAACGAGGCCCTGCCGGCCCTGCGGAGCTTCGTGCTTCCTGGCGGCAGTCGAGCGAACACGGATCTTCACGTCTGCCGGACGGTGTGCCGCCGCGTCGAGCGACTGCTGAGCCGTCTCGACGAGGAGACGAGTGTCGACCCGGACTCCCTGGCCTACGTGAATCGACTGAGTGACGCATTCTTCGTGTGGAGCCGCTGGGTGCTTTCGGCCGCGGCGCTCCCGGAAGTGCTGTGGGTGCCCAACGCGGCGGACGGCCAGTCGTCCTGACGCCGCGCGGCGTCCGCCCGCGAGGGCGCACCACGCGTTGTCCTGCACGACGAGCGGATCCCTCGGCGGAGGGAGCGGCACCGGGTGTACCGAACAACGACGATGGGCGGCCTCCCCGGGAGGAGCACCGCCCATGCTGCGAGGTGCGTCTGCGGCCGCACCTGCTGCTTCACCGGCCGGATCAGCCGCCGGTGTCTTCTTCGGCTTCTTCCTCCTCTTCCTCTTCGGCTGCTGCTGCGGCGGCGGCCTCTTCCTGCTCGAGGCGCTCGATCATGGCGCGTTCGTTACGCAGGAAGTTGGTTTCCTCTTCGGGCACCACCATTCCCCGGCTGGTGAAGTCGAGGAAGACGAAGAGGAAGAAGCAGAAGATGGCGAAGAGCGAGCTGAGCAGGATCACCGAGTAGAATCGGTCATCGTACTTGAGGTGCATGAAGTAGCCGACGACGAGGGCGGCCTTGATGCTCGCGATCACGACCGCGACCAGGAGGCCGAGCTTGAGGAACGAGACCAGCACGGTGATGCCGGTCAGGACCAGCAGCGCTCCGAAGACGGCGAAGTAGGTCGACAGGGGCATGACGTGGTGTTCGCCATGACCTTGGTTGTGGTTCGAATCTGCACTCATGATGGATTCCTCCGGGCCGAGAGGGCCGTGTGGTCGTCGGCGACGGGACTACTCGATGAGGTAGAGGAAGGGGAACAGGAAGATCCAGATCAGGTCGACGAGGTGCCAGTAGAGCCCGACGTTCTCGACGGGGGCGTAGTACTCGGCGGAGAACTGGTTCTTCGTGGCCCGGATGAGGATCCACGCGAGGACCCCGATGCCGATGACGATGTGGAGACCGTGCAGACCGGTCATCACGAAGTACATGGTGAAGAAGATGCTCGCGCCTTCGGGGAGACCCTCGTAGGTGTACCACTGGCCGGGGAGCTGTCCCTTCTCGATCTTTCCGGAGTACTCGAAGTACTTCACGATCATGAAGACCGTGGCGAGGGCGATGGTGAAGCCGAGTTGCTTCACGACGCCCTTGTTGTCGCCGAGCTGTGCGTTTCGCACGGCGAGGGCCATGGTGAGGGAGCTCGTCAGGAGCACGAGCGTGTTGAGGGTCCCGAGCGGGATGGAGAGGGTACGGTGCGCCTCGAGGAAGCCTTCCGGGTACATGTACTGGAAGACGAAGAAGGCGACGAAGACCGCGGAGAAGAACAGGAGTTCCTGTCCGAGGAAGAGCCACATTCCCATTCGTGCGCTGGCCTCCTGCTGAGGCAGCGTCTCGAAGTGGTGGGCGTGGAAGGGGTGGTGATGTCCCCCGTGGGCGTGGGCGGTGCTCATGGGTGGGTCCTCACTTGATCATGGGGTCGATCTCGGGGAACTCGTACGGTCCGCGACGGACCACCGGCTGCCCTTCGAAGTTGTGTTCGATGGGCGGCGAAGCCGTGGCCCACTCGAGGGAGAGGCCGCCCCACGGGTTGTCGGGCGCCTTGTCGCCCTTGAACACGGAAGCCAGCAGGTAGAAGAGGATGAGGAAGAGGCCTGCGGCCATGATGAACGATCCGATGGTCGAGATCTGGTGCAGCAGGGTGAACATTTCGAGGAGCTGTGGCTCGATGTCTCCGACCTCGTGGTACGTCGCGTAGCGTCGCGGCATGCCCTGGGTCCCGAGGACGAACTGGGTGAAGAAGGTGACGTTGAACCCGACGAAGACGAGTCCGCATGCGATGCGTCCGAGGGTTTCGTTGTACATCCGGCCGGTCATCTTGGGCCACCAGTGGTGGATGGCGCCGAGGAACCCGATGAAGACGGAGCCCATCATGACGTAGTGGAAGTGCGCCACGACGAAGTAGGTGTCGTGGAGGTGCACGTCGGTGGCGAGTGCGCCGAGGAACAGCCCGGTGAGGCCACCGATGGAGAAGAGGAAGAGGAAGCTGAAGGTGTAGAGCATCGGCGTGTTGTAGACGATGCTGCCCTTGTACATGGTGGCCACCCACGAGAACACCTTGATGGCGGTGGGGACGGCGACGAGGAACGTGAGGAAGCTGAAGACGGCTGCGGAGAGTCCGGACTGTCCGGAGACGAACATGTGGTGTCCCCACACGAGGAAGCCGATGAAGGCGATCGCGATGGAGGACACGGCGATCGCGTTGTATCCGAAGATGTGCTTTCGGCTGTGGATGGTGACGAGCTCGCTGATGACGCCGAAGGCCGGCAGGATCATCACGTAGACGACGGGGTGCGAGTAGAACCAGAAGAAGTGCTGGAAGAGGACCGGGTCGCCGCCGAGTGCGGGGTCGAAGATGCCGACGCCGAAGGCCCGCTCGATGATGAGCAGCAGGAGCGTGATGCCGACGACCGGGGTGGCGAGGACGTAGATGATGCTGGTGGCGTAGAGCGACCAGACGAAGAGCGGGAGTCGTCGCCAGGTGAGTCCTGGTGCACGGAGCTTGTGGATGGTGACGATGAAGTTCACGCCCGTGAGGATGGACGAGAAGCCGAGGATGAAGGCGCCGCTGGTGGCGAGGATCACGCCGTTCATGGCGCGGTCGGTGGAGAACGGCGCGTAGAAGGTCCAGCCGGTGTCGAGGCCGGTGAAGACGATCGTCGCGATGAAGAAGAGGGCGCCGAGGAAGTAGAGGTGGTAGCTGGCGAGGTTCAGCTTCGGGAAGGCCACGTCCTTGGCGCCGAGCATGAGGGGCAGGAAGAAGTTCCCGATCGATGCCGGAATGGACGGCACGATGAACAGGAACGTCATGATGGCGCCGTGGAGCGTGAACGCCTGGTTGTAGGTGTCGTTCGACATTCCGGTCGCGCCTTCCGGCGAGAACAGGTGCGCTCGCACCCCGAGGGCCAGGAGCCCTCCGACCAGGAAGAAGAGCAGGATCGAGATCAGGTACATGATCCCGATGCGCTTGTGGTCGAGGGTGAAGATCCAGCTCTTCAGTCCCTTGGTGGCGTTCAGGTAGTTGGTTCCCGCGGCGTGCGCGGTGTCCGTCTGTGCTGCCGTCGACATGGCGGTTTCCTCGGAAGCGCGGGTTCAGTCCGCGAGGGACTCGATGTAGGCGATGATGGCGTCGAGCCGTCCGTCGGTGAGTCGGCCGGCGTAGCTGGGCATCACGTTCTGGTAGCCCACATTGATCAGTGCTGAGGGTTCAAGGATGGACTCTCGCAGGTAGTTCTCGTCCGCGACGCGCGTCGAGCCGTCGGTGAACTCGCGGGTGGAGCCGTAGAGCCCCTGCATGGTGGGTCCGATCAGCCGGGAGCCATCGACACTGTGACAGGCGGTGCAGCCCTGCTGTGCGAAGAGCTGCTGCCCCCATTCGGCGGTCGTCATGCCGTCGGGCGCGCTGTCGAGCGCGGCGAGGCGTTCGGCGAACTCGTCCGAGGGCACCACATGCACGGGCACGTTCATCTCGGAGTGTCCGGTGCCGCAGTACTCGGTGCAGAAGAGGGTGTAGGTGCCCTCGCGCGTGGCCTCGAACCACAGCACCGTGTATCGGTCGGGGAGCACGTCGCGCTTGAGGCGGAAGGCCGGGATGAAGAGCGAGTGAATCACCGCCCCCTGCGCGCTGCCGGACTCGCTCGTCATGGTCAGCCGCACGGGCTGATCCACGGGAACGATCAGCTCCGAAGAGACGGTGCCGTCGGGGTATCGGAAGCTCCAGCTCCACGTGTCGGCGGTCACGCGGACGTTCAGCGTGTTCGCCGGTGGGGTCTGGTACATCACGAAGCCCTGGAAGCCCCACCAGAAGATGATGAGGAGGAAGACGGACGGCACGGCGATCCAGCCGACTTCCAGGGCAAAGTTGCCGCGGTTTCCGCTGGTTCGCTCTCCTTCCTGCTTGCGCTTGTACTTGACACCGAAGTACGCCATCACGCCGACGACCACGACGAACGACACGACGCACACCCAGTAGATGAAGTAGAAGAGCGGGTCGTGGACTTCGGCGAAGGTCGACGCCTGGACGGGGAGCCAGAAGGTGGCGCCGTTGGCATTGGCCAGTAGCGTGTTGATCATGGTCGTTCTCTAGGCCGCGGTGGGGACGGGTTCATGCTGCTCCCGGCGCCAGAGCACCAGCAGCATGACCAGGATCAGGAAGACAGTGACGGCACCTGCGATGCGCATGATGCCGAAGGCGTAGGGGATGTAGGCACCCCGATCGGGGTCGTAGATGAAGCACGACAGGATGATGCGCTCCATGGGCGATCCGACTCGCCCCTCGCTCGCCTCGAGCAGGGCGAGGCGAACGTCCTGCGGGTCGTACATCAGCCCGTACAGGTAGCGGGTGATGCGCCCCTCGGGGGAGAGAAACATGAGCACCGAGGGATGCGAGAACTCACCCGCCTCCTCGATGAACTGGTACATGTATCCGAGCTGTTCAGTGAGCGCGTCGATGTTCTCGCGGTCACCGACGAGGAAGTGCCATCCGGCATCACTGCCCCGGCCGAGGGAGGCGCGGTACGCCCGCTGCTTTCCTGCGGCCAGCTCGGGTCCCTCCTCGGGGTCGAAGCTGATGGTGACCAGCTCGAACTGGTTCCCGGGCACCCAGTTCTCGCGCAACTGCGAGAGCGTGTCGACCACCGCGTTGAGCTGCAGGTCACAGAGCATCGGGCAGTCGTAGTAGTTCAGCGTCAGCAGGATCGGCCGCCCGTCCCGCACGAAGTCTCGGAGCCGTACGCTTTCGCCCTCGGCGTTCACGAAGGTGAGGTCGAGGTCGACCATGCCACCGAGCCGTTCGTCGACGTCCACCCCCTGCAGTGCTTCGGGGATGAAGTCGGTGCGTTGAGCGTCCGCAGGGCTCGCCAGCGCGACGAGCAGAGCGGGCACGATGATGTGGATCAGGTTGCGCATCGCCATGTCCAGTGAACAGGCCGAGGGACTCGTCATGTCGACGACTCCCCCGTCCGCTCGGGGCCTCCTCTAGTCCTCCTCACCGGGCGCCTCGGCCCCTTCATCGTCTCCGGTGGGGGGAGGCGTGTCGGCTTGCTCTTCGACCGCCTCTCCACCGGTATCATGGGTCTCGTCCCCGTCGGGATCAAGAGATTCTTCGTCCTGTTCCGAACCAGGTGGCTCGACCTCCTCGGCCTCCTCGGCCTCGGCTGCTTCCTCGGTGTCTGTGGCGTCCCCCTCCTCCCCTTCCGTCGGCTCGTGTACGACGGGCAGGGCCTCGGTGGGGTCCTCGACCACGACCCCGAGGGGGTGCAGCGCAAGCCACTCCGGGTTCTGCAGCAGAAGCGCCGTCGCCTGGTCGACGGGCATGCGGTACTCGCCTTCCTGCGTTTCTCCCCAGGCCTCGCCGAACTCGGAGAGCCGCGACTGGTTCGACGCGCGCTGTTCGGCGAGTTCGGAATCCACAACGGACCAGTTCCCGGCGCGCATGGCGCCGTCCATGGCGAACCGGTAGAGCTGCACGCCCCCGAGGGCGATGAGTCCGAGTCCGATGGTGAGGACCACGACGAGCACCAGGAGGGGGGCGTTGGGGACGATGTCCTTCTCGATGCCCATGGCCCGAAGCTCGTCATCGGTGAGGTTCGGGTCCTCGCTGGCGAACATGGCCTTGGGCTGGTCCGGTCCGGTGATCCCGGCGGCATTGGCCACGAGGTTCCGGAACTCGGAGGGATCGGACGCGTCGTCGGGTCCTGCCTCGATGTTGTCGTCGGCCACCACTTCGGCAGCTGCGGCGGCGAGCTCTTCCGCGTCCGGACCATCCTCCTGAGTCGGCATCTCGCCATCGTCCTCACCAGGCGCGGCATCGGACGCGTCATCGGATGCGGCCGTGACCGCTTCGCTGTCCTCGGCCTCGCCGGCTTCGGTGCGACCATCGTCCGCGGAGGTCGCCTCGGAGTCGCCTTCGGACGCGCCTGTGGCCGCGGTCTCCTCGCCCTCGCGGGATTCGTCGCTGGAGTCCTCGGTCATGGTCTCGGTCTCGTCCGTCTTCTTCGTGGTGTCGTTTTCGCTCACGGTTCAGCCTCTCAGAAGTTCTCGAACGCCAGCGACTCGGGGAGACGCGGATCCTTTTCGGGGATGAGGGCACGACGGCCAAGCGCCCATCCGAAGACGGCGAAGTAGAGTCCACCCACACCGAGCAGTGCCGTCAGGTCGATCAGCCCGGGCTGCGGTCCTTCGGGGTGGGCCGTCGGCATGATCAGCCAGTACATGTCGAGGTAGTGCATGAACACCAGCCACGCCGCGGCGATGCCGAGGGTCAGCGGGATCCGCTTGAGGGTGCGGGGCATGAGGAACGCGAAGGGGATCACGAAATGGCCGAGGGCGAGCAGCACGGATGCCCCGCTCCAGGTTCCGTCGAGCCGGAGTCCGAACCACATCGTGGTCTCGGGGATGTTCGCGTACCAGATGAGGAAGTACTGGCTGAAGGCGATGTAGGTCCAGAACACCACGAAGCCGAAGGTGAGCTTGCCGAGGTCGTGGTAGTGCTCCACGGTGACGACCCCATCGAGGAGTCCGCTCTTCTTCAGCCCGAGGACGAGCAGGATGGTCGTGCACAGGGCCACGAGGAAGGAGCCTGCGAACCAGTAGACGCCGAAGATGGTCGAGAACCAGTGGAAGTCGAGGGTCATCACCCAGTCGACGGCGGCGAAGGTCGACACGAGCGCCAGGATCATGATGGCCGGGGCCGACAGGAACTGGAGCTTGCGCGTCACTTCCTTGTCGCCGCTCTCGTCCTGTCCGGTGCTCCGGCTGTAGAAGAACCAGCCGATGGCGGCGAGTGCGACGAGGTAGAAGATCGAGCGTCCGGTGAAGAAGCTCTCGTTGAGGTACGGGGCCTTCACCACGGCCAGGTAGTCGAAGTACGGGCTGTCCGGGTTCTGCAGCTCCGGGTTCGTCCACTTGTAGATGACATCGAGGTTCAGCAGGATGGGGATGAACAGCACGATGAACAGGAAGAGCGGCGCCATCAGGTTCTCCATCAGGCGGCGCACGACGACGCTCCATCCGGCCCGGGTGAGGAACTGGATGGTCACGAAGAAGGATGCGCCGACGCCGATGCTGATGACGAACATCAGGGCGGTGAGGTAGGACAGGAGCGCACCCTTCGGGTCATCCCCGGCGAGCCCCATCGTTGCGGCCAGCGAGGCCAGTCCGATGATGCCGGCGATCATCGGGAGCTTTCGCCACGTGGAGTTTTCCGCGAGGCGAATGGCTTCAGGCTTCAGTTCCATGCTGTGGTGTCCGTGGCTCATCGTCTCCCCCATCCCTGTGCGGCGGCGATGTCCGCGGGAATCTCGTCGAGCGTCAGTCCCTGGCTGACCTGGAGCGCCCGCACATATGCGGCGATGGCCCATCGATCATTCACGCGAATCTGCTCTGCGTAGCCCGGCATGGTGTTCACGCCGTTGGCGACGATGTCGTAGAGCTGCCCGACGGGCATCGACCGCGAGCGTTCCGCGTGCAGGGTGGGCACGACCCAGTTGGAGCGGGACGGGATGGCTGCGTCGCCGTGTCCGGCGGCCCCATGGCAGGGTGCGCAGAAGATCTCGTAGCGATCCTGTCCGCGGTCGAGCAGATCCTCGTCGAGTTCCATGGGCAGGGTCGACGCGTACGCGCCGTCGATCCGTCCCTCGTAGAGATGGCTGTCGTTGCGGAGGTGTCCGCGGGCGACGACGCCTTCGGGTCGAGGTCGCATGGATCGGCGGTCCTCCCAGAACGGGGCTTCCTGCTGTGCCCCGAAGTGGGTCTGGAAGTGCATGTTCTGAATCAGGTCGATCGGTGGCTTCTCGAAGGTGAAGCCACGGCATCCGCTCAGAATCAGCGTCAGCGCTCCGAGGAGGAGCAGACCGCGAATAGGGTTCTTCATGTTCAGGGAGCGGGTCATGGGTCTACTCCACCAGTTCCACGTGGGTCGCACCGAATTCCGTGAGCAGTTCGAGCGTGGCACGCGCGTCGAACTTCGGATCGGTGGACTCGATGGAGATGAAGAAGGCGTCGTCGGTGACGCGTTCGAAGCGGCGGCTCCGGAAGAGCGGGTGCCAGAGCATGGGGAGCCTGTTGAGCGCCATCATGCCGAACACGGCCCCGAAGGCGGCGAAGAGAATGCCGAGTTCGAAGGTGATCGGGATGAAGGCCTGCCAGCTCCAGTAGGGCTTGCCGGAAATGATCAGCGGGTAGGCGATCGCGGACATCCAGGTCTGCATCCAGAACGCCAGCGCTGCTCCGGTGAGTCCTGCGCCGAGGACGATCCACGGCAACTTGCTCTGTTGCATGCCCATGGCCTTGTCGAGGCCGTGCACGGGGAACGGGGTATGTGCGTCCCACTTCGAGAAGCCCGCGTCCCGCACCTTCTCGCACGCGTGGTAGAGGTCTGCGGGGGTGGCGAACTGGGCGAGCGCGCCCCAGTGGGCGCTGTTTCGGTTCTCGTTGGCCATCAGTGCTTCCCTCCTTCCGCGGCGGTTCCGTCCTCGGGCGGATGGTAGTGGGGGTCGGCCTCGGGCATGACCGTCTTCACCTCGGCGATGGCCACGATGGGCAGGAACCGCACGAAGAGGGTGAAGAGGGTGAAGAACAGTCCGAAGCTGCCGATGAAGGTCGCGACGTCCCAGAAGGTGGGGCTGTAGTAGCCCCAGCTGGAGGGCATGAAGTCACGGTGGAGCGAGGTGACGGTGATGACGAACCGCTCGAACCACATGCCGATGTTCACGAAGATCGACACGATCCAGAGCACCCAGAGGTTGGTCCGGAGCTTCTTGAACCAGAAGAGCTGGGGGCTGATGACGTTGCAGGCGATCATGATCCAGTAGGCCCAGGCGTAGGGCCCGACGGCGCGGTTCACGAAGGCGTACTGCTCGTAGATGACGCCGGAGTACCAGGCGATGAAGAACTCCATCGCGTAGGCGTAGCCGACGAGCATGCCGGTCAGCAGGATGATCTTCGCCATGTTCTCGAAGTGCCGGACGGTGACCAGGCGTTCGAGCCCGAACAGCTTCCGCGCCGGGATCATCAGCGTGAGCACCATCGCGAAGCCGCTGAAGATGGCGCCGGCGACGAAGTACGGCGGGAAGATCGTCGTGTGCCATCCCGGGAGTTGGGACACCGCGAAGTCGAAGGACACGATGGTGTGCACCGAGAGCACGAGCGGCGTCGAGATGCCGGCGAGGATGAGGTACGCCTTCTCGTAGTGCTGCCAGTGCCGGTTGGAGCCGCGCCAGCCGATGGCGAAGATGCCGTACATGACCTGTGCGATTCGGTTCTTCGCGCGGTCGCGCATCGTCGCGAGGTCGGGGATGAGCCCGGTGTACCAGAAGAGGGCCGAGACCGTACCGTAGACGGAGACGGCGAAGACGTCCCACAGCAGGGGGCTGCGGAAGTTCACCCACATGTCCATCTGGTTCGGGAACGGCAGTGCCCACCAGATGACCCACACCCGGCCCACGTGAATGGTCGGGAAGATGAGGGCGCAGGCGACGGCGAAGATGGTCATCGCCTCGGCGAACCGGTTGATCGACGTTCGCCACTTCTGTCGGAACAGGAAGAGAATGGCGGAGATCAGGGTACCGGCGTGTCCGATGCCGACCCAGAACACGAAGTTGACGATGGCCCAGCCCCAGTTCACCGGGCTGTTCAGGCCCCAGATCCCCGTGCCTTCCCAGACCAGGTACCCCACGCTGACGGCGAGCAGCCCCAGCAGGGACAGGGAGAACCCGAGGGCGATGAACCACGCCTTCGGGAGCTTCCACTCCATCGGCGCGGCGACGATCTCCGTGATCTCGTGGAAGTCCTTCGCTCCGAGGACGAGCGGAGACCGCCCGTCGACGGGATCGTAGGCCGCGTTATCCATCACTTGTGCAGACATGGCTTCTCTTCCCCTGGGGACGCGTCAGAGGTTCGGATGAGGATTGCGGATCTGTGCCAGGTAGCTCGTCCGCGGATGGATGTTCAGGTACGACAGCAGCGCGTAGTCGCGATCCATGCGCTTGAGGCGCGACACCCGGGAGGTCGGGTCGTTGATGTCCCCGAACACGATCGCATTGGTCGGGCAGGCCTGCTCGCAGGCGGTCACGATGGCGCCGTCGGTGACCACGCCGGTCGGGGTATTGACCTTCGCGTGGATCTTCTCGCGGTTGATGCGCTGGACGCAGTACGTGCACTTTTCCATCACCCCGCGGAAGCGAACGGTCACGTCGGGGTTCTTCTGCATTTCGTACAGCGGGTTCCGCTCGTCATTCTCCTTCGAGTAGTTGAAGAAGTTGAAGCGGCGGACCTTGTAGGGGCAGTTGTTGGCGCAGTAGCGCGTGCCGATGCAGCGGTTGTAGACCATGTCGTTCAGCCCTTCGGGGCTGTGGACCGTGGCGGCGACCGGGCAGACCTGCTCGCAGGGTGCGGTCTCGCAGTGCATGCAGGCGACCGGCTGGGTGACGACCTCGGGCTCGGCCCAGGTGTCGTCGCTGTCCCAGTCGATGGAGAAGTACCGGTCGAGGCGGATCCAGGCCATCTCGCGGCCCATCATCACCCGCTCCTTGCCGACGACGGGGATGTTGTTCTCGGCCTGGCAGGCGATGGTGCACGCGCTGCATCCGATGCAGCTCGTGAGGTCGATGGCCATGCCCCACTGCTGTCCGTCGCGCGGGTTGGGCTCTTCCCAGAGGCTGTTGAGCTTGTAGGCGGGAAGCTCCTCGTAGTCCTGCACGAAGGTGGGGTTCTCGCGATAGGCCTCGAGGTCGCGCTCGCGGATGAACGGGCGGTAGTTGCCCATGTCATCGGTGAGGCTGTGGTGGTTCTGGGTGGTGGCCAGCCGGTAGTTCGCTCGCGTGCGGGTGACGGTGGCTCCGGCGGCGAACCAGCCGGCGGTGGTGAGCAGGCGTCCGGCGTTGAAGCCGACGTCCTCGCCGGCCACGTCCGCCTCGAGTTCCCGGCCGTAGCCGAGCGGGAGGACGATGACGTTGTCGGCGATGCCGGGGACCACGAACACCGGCGCGGTGAGCGACCGTCCGTCGACGCTGACCTCGACGACGGTGGCATTCTCGAAGCCGCGGATCGTGGCGGTGTTCATGTTGAGGTTCAGCCGCCGCGCGGTGCCCGGACCGACGAGTGCGGCGTTGTCCCAGACCACCTTGGTGATCGGGTCGGGCAGCTCCTGCAGCCACGCGTTGTTGGCGTAGCGGCCATCCCAGACGCTCGGATCGAGGGCGAAGACCACCTCGAGTGCGCTGTCCGTGGGGGCCGGGAGCGCCTCGTGGTTGCGGATGGCCGCCTCGAGATCGCGCCAGGAGAAGGTCGGCCGGCCGGGGTTGGCGCCCCGGGCGACGACCCCCTCGTGCAGCCACTCGCGCCAGGTGCTCTCGAAGTCCACGGCGGCGGCGGCGCGCCGGTTCCACGTGTCGCGCACGAGGTCACGTCCGCCGGCAGACCGACCGAGCAGTCGCGCGAGGAGTTCGATGGGGCTGAGCGATCGGAAGAGCGGATCGATGAGTGGCTGCTGAATGCCGACGGTCCCGTCGGCGGCGCGCAGGTCTCCCCAGCACTCGAGGTCGTGGGACCGTGGGATGTGCCAGTCGCAGCGGCGTGCGGTCTCGTCGACGTGGTAGCCGAGGTGGATCGTGGTCTCCACGGCGTCGAGCTGCGCTGCGAATTCGAGATCGGCGGGCGCGGTGTAGACCGGGTTGGCGTCCAGGATCACGAGGGTGCTGACGTTGCCGTTCCGGATCTGGGCCACGAGCTCCTCGATGCCGAGGCTCTCCGGCCGATCCGGCTCGGGGAGGTAGCGCACCGTCCGTCCGTCGTTGCCGAGGGCGGCGTTGACGAGGTGCACGAGCCCGTGGACCCATGCGGGCTGGCGGTCCCCGACGAGGAGCGCGCTTGTGCCGCGATGGGCGAGCAGGTCCTCGGCCACGGCGTCGGCGAAGGCGCCGGCGCGTTCCCCGAGCTCACGGGGCGACAGGGCGCTCAGGGCGCCCTGGGCGCCGGGCGGCGTCGAGGCCCCGCCGGCGAACACCCGCTGGGCGACCATCGCGACGAAGTCCCCGATCTGCGAGGCCGGGAGCTGAAGCCGGTTGTCGGCGTTCGCGCCGGTGACGGTGAACGTCGGCTCGATCGCATAGAGCCGGTTCATGCCGGACCGCGCCTGATCCTCCAGGCGGCGCCCGTCGGCGAACTGGCGCGCGTTGGCCACGGGGTTCGGCCCTTCGACCATGAAGTTGCTGTCGAGGGCGACCACGATGCGCGCCTCGCCGAGGTCGGCGTGCACGCTGTGGCGGGCGAGTCCGGCGAGACGCAGCCCGGCGTCCCGGTTCGGGCCCTGTCCCGGATCGTGGGTGTAGAGCGTCGCCTGCGGGTAGCGGCGCGCCACCTCGGCGAGGAGCGCGCGCTCGGTCGGCGAGGGCCGGCCCTCCACGAGGAGCGCGAGTCCGCGCCCCCCCTGGCCGGCGAGGGATCCGGCGAGCTCGTCGAGGGCGCTCTCCACGCGGGACCAGGACACCGCCGAGTTTCCGTTCCGGGGTTCCCGGGACCGGTTGTTGTCGTAGACATCCAGCACCGCGGCCTGGGCGTGCATGGAGGTGCGCCCGCGACTGATCGGGTGCGAGGGGTTCCCCTCCACCTTGATCGGGCGCCCGTCCTGGCTCTTCACCAGGAGCCCCTCGACGCTGCCGGCCACCCACATCGTGGTGGCAAAGTACGACGGCACACCGGGGACGAGGTCCTCGGGACGCCGGTTG
Source organism: Deltaproteobacteria bacterium (assembly GCA_007693585.1). Classification (GTDB taxonomy): domain Bacteria; phylum Myxococcota_A; class Bradymonadia; order REDH01; family REDH01; genus REDH01. The sequence goes on along the minus strand of REDH01000060.1, from coordinate 19,771 downwards.
TACGGCAGGATATGCTGGGCCGGCTTCCGGCACCCGGAGGCTCCGAGGCCGGCCATCGCCATCGACGCGCCCATGACCCCGAGGAACTTCCGGCGGCTGATGGGGTCGAATTCGAACACATCCGCGTTCGCCGGGAACTCGCGGGACGCTTCATCGCGGAACTCGGCGGTGTTGGCCAGTTCATCGAAGCTGCGCCAGTAGACCTTGCCCTTGGGCTTGTTCACGTTCTCGCTCATTGGTGACACCCGGAGCAGTGTTGCGGCGGGTTGAGGTCGCGCATCCGGTGCGGATCCGCCGCCGGGTCATAGCCCGCGGCCTGCGCGTCCCAGTCCATGTTCGTCACCTCGCTCCGGGGGCGCAGGTGCGGCTCCGGGTTCCGGTGACAGTCCAGGCACCATCCCATGCTCAGGGACTCGGCCTGGTACACGACTTCCATCTGATCGATCCGGCCGTGACACGACGCGCACCCCACCCCGGCCGCCACATGCACGCTGTGGTCGAAGTTGGCGTAGTCGGGAAGCATGTGGACGCGCACCCACGGAATCGGCTCCCCGGTCTCGTACGCGCGGCGCACGAGCGCGAGCTGCGGGCTGTCTGTCGCCACCTGGGCATGACAGTTCATGCAGGTCGCCGTCGGCGGAACCGCCGCGAACGCGGCGTCCTCCACCGTGGTGTGACAGTAGACGCAGTCCATCCCCAGGTCGCCGGCATGCAGCTTGTGACTGAAGGGAACAGGCTGCGGGGGCGCATACCCCACCTGCGTGTACTGCGGGGAGAAGTAATACCAGATGAACGCCACCACCCCCACCAGCGCAAACGGTGCTCCGAGCACCAGCGCCACCGGGACATGGTTCGTCCACCGAGGGAAGATCACTGCCACAGCTCCTTACCTCGTCTCACGGGAAACGCCCATCGTTCGCAACCGGACCGCCGACGGCCGATCGCATGTGGGTCCATCCAGGTTCGTATTCGTTCGCACGCGTCCGCCCCGACTCTTCCAGGACATTGCGCCGCACTTCCCCCGTCGTCCTGCGGAACGATCTGCGCACAACGGGTCGAGCGCACATCGTCGGGGGATCCGCAGTGACCGCGCAGCGGCAACAAGGCCACCGCCGGGTGAACGGCGCGCGGACCCTACCATCCGGGTTGACGCACCGCAACAGGTTTCGGACCCGGCCCGCCACGACCGCTCTTGCCGCGCAATCCCCCGTTTCCACAATGTTTTCATCCATCCTCCCGGATCACGTGAACCGCGCGGTGCCGAACCTCGTCCACGCCGTGCGAATCGGTCACCACGAAGAACCCGCGCAGGGCACCCTGCCGATCGATCAGCCCGAACGCATCGTGCCCCGCGGCCCGCCAGATCTCCTCCCCCCTCGCAGGCCCATGCTCCGCCTGCGAGAACACCTCCAGCAGCCTCTCGACCTCCGCCGGCTCCCCGCTCGTCAGCCACCAGGACGAGGACTCCGGCAGCAGCCGCTCCCGCAACTGGGTCATCGTCGCCGGCGTGTCGCGCTCCGGATCCACCCCCATCGCCCAGATCCGCACGGGCCAGTCCGCATCCGCGAAGGACTCCGTGAGCTCCCGCAGCTGTTCCAGCCGGCGAGCGTCCGACGCTCCGCACGACGCGCACACGAGCGCCACCACCGTCGTGCCGCCCTCCAGGTTCGCCCGGGTGAACGGCGTTCCGTCCGCCGCCGTCAGCGTGAACGCGGGAAGCTCCGCCACCACCGGCGGTGGGTCCGGAATGTAGCGCATGCACGGCCGCAGCATGGTCAGCGTGAAGGCCCCGATCAGGAACGACCACATCCACGGACTCCGCCAGCCGATGACCGGGAACTCCGCCGGTGTGGCGGCGGCGTCCGACCGCTCCGGCCCGGCCTGCGCTGGTGTGGGGTCCGTCATGCCGACCCTCCTCCCCCGCCGGCGGGCGGGCGGCTGACCCAGCCGGCCAGCGCCACCGCCACGACCGCCCCCAGCGCGAGCCCCGCGACCACCGCCCACGCCGCCGGCGTCGACGAGCCCTCGAGCCCGGCGCGCACCGCCTCGACCATCCAGTGCATGGGATTGGCCACCATCAGCCGGCCGATCAGCCCATCCCCGGGCGGGAACATCGCGCCGGACAGCACCCAGAGCGGGATCAGCACGACCCCCATCACCGCGTGGTACCCCTGTGTGCTGTCGAGGAGCCACGCCGCCGCGAAGTTCAGCGCGCCGAGCAGGAGCGCCCCGAGCACGATCGCCAGCAGCAGCAGCGCCCAGTCCACCGCGCCGAACGGGTAGCCGGCCAGCGGAGCCAGCAGCATGAAGAGCCCCGTCTGCAGCAGCACCATCGACACCAGACCCGCAAGGCGCCCCAGCACCATCGCCGGCCGGGACGCCGGGCCCGCGAGGATGCCCTGCAGGAATCCGCTCTGCCGGTCCTCGATCAGCGCCATCATGGCGAAGATCGTGGAGAACAGCATGATCATCACCAGAATGCCCGGGTAGAAGAACGCCAGGTAGTCCGTCTCCGCGTCGCCCGCCAGCCGGAACGAATCCGCGAAGCCACTGCCGAGGATCACCCAGAACAGCACCGGCTGCAGCACGATGCCCAGCCACCTGCTGCGCTCGCGGCGCAGCCGCAGGAAGTCCCGCAGCCACAGGGTCCGGATCACCGCCCAGTCCCAGCGCAGGCCGCCGCCGGTCGTCGCCGTGCTCATGACGCCAGCGCCTCCCCCGGGGTCGCGTCCCCGTCGAGGGTCTCGCCGGTCAGCCTGGCGAACGCGTCCGCCAGGCTCGGGCGGCGAAGCGCCGCCATGGCGATCTCGCCCGCCGCGAACTGCGCGAGCACCGCGGGCAGCAGCGTCGGCCCGTCCTCGCAGACGATCTGGACCTCGCCGCCCACGCGCTCCACCGCCAGCGCCCCGTCCCATTCGGCCACGCGCCGGGCGATTGCGTCCGGTTCGTCCCCGTGCAGCACCACGAGATCCCGCCCGACCTCCTGAAGCAGCGCCTCCGGCGTCGCCTCGCGCACCACGCGCCCGCCGTGCAGCAGGAGCAGGCGGTCGCATCGCGCCGCCTCGTCGGGCCGGTGGGTCGCCACGAGCACCGCGAGCCGCCGCTCCCGGATCCGGGGCAGCAGTCGCCCCCAGAGCGCGCGGAAGCTCGCCTCGTCGAGTCCCGTGGTGGGCTCGTCGAGCAGCAGCACCCGCGGCCGGGGAAGCAGCGCGCGGGCGACGTCGAGGCGCCGGCGCATCCCGCCCGAGAAGGTCTCCACCGGCTCGTCGGCGCGCTCCGTGAGCTCCGCATCCGCGAGGCCTTCCGCGATCCGCGCCGCGGCCTCGGCGGCGGGAAGCGCGTGCATCATCGCCGCGAGCCGGAGGTTCTGCCGAGCGGTCAGCTTGCCGTCGAGGGCGGGCTGCTGGAACACCACCCCGAGCTGAGCGGCGAACCGCCGACGCACGCCCTCCATGGCTTCCCCCTCGAATCGCACCGTCCCGGGAGCCGGTCGCCAGCGTCCGGTGAGCAGGCCGAGGAGGGTCGACTTCCCGCTGCCGTTGGGGCCGAGGAGCCCCACAATCTCCCCCGCCGCGACGTCGAGGGACACGTCCTGCAGCACGGGGCGGTCCCCGATGCGGTGCGACAGCCCCCGGATGTCGAGCACCGAGGCCATCAGTATCCCTGGAAGAAGAGGCGATCGAGCACGAGCCCGAGGGTCAGCGCCGGAAGATAGACCAGGCTCGCCAGGAAGAACTTCCGGGCCCAGCTGTCGTCGCTGTCCGGTTCGAGGCCCTGCAGGCTCAGGAACAGGAACCACGCACCGAGGACGGAGGCGACGACGAAGTAGAGGAAGCCGGCGGTGCCGATGAGGACCAGGAGCAGGGAGGCGGGCACCATCAGGAACGAGTACACGAAGGCCTGCATCCGCGCGGCCGCCTCGCCGCGCACCGCCGGCACCACGAGGATTCCGGCCTGCTCGTAGTCGGCGCGCCGATAGATCGAGATCGCGAGAAAGTGGGGGAGCTGCCACAGGGCCAGCACGAGGAAGAGCACCAGCCCGGGCGCGCCGATGCTCCCCGTGGCGGCGGCCCAGCCGACGAGCGGCGGCATGGCCCCGGGCACGGCGCCGATGGCCAGCGCCTGGGTCGTCCGCCGCTTCGCCGGGGTGTACACGCCGACGTAGAGCACGTGCGCGGCCATCGCGAGCCCCGCGGTCAGCGGATTCGTCCACAACAGCAGCACCACCACCGAGGCGATGCCGGTGGTTCCGGCGAACGCGAACGCCACCGGGAGGCCCATGCGCCCTGCGGCGAGCGGCCGGCTGCGCGTGCGCGCCATGTAGCGGTCGCCGTCGCGCTCGATGATCATGTTGAACGCATTCGCGCTCATCACCGACAGCCCGGTGCCGGCGAGCATCGCCAGGAACACGCCCGGCGCGAAGACCTCGACCCCGAGCGCGTAGGCCCCGGCGGCCATGATGAGGCACATGATCGTGATCCCGGGCTTCCCCAGGGTCATCAGGTCGCGCAGCAGCCCCGGCTCGGGGGCCTGCGGCCGCACGTCCCCGTCCACCACGCCCGCGGGCGGGCCGGCGGCGGCGAGGGGAGCGAGCGCCGGAGCGCTCACGCCCCCTCCTCGTCGAGAGCGTATCCCTGCGCGTGGCGCAGGGCATGGAGCCCGAACCACACCCACGCCAGCCACACCCCCTTCGCCAGGAACAGATGCAGGATCTGCATCCACCCGGGCGCGCCGAGCAGGATGTTCACGACCCCGCACACGAGCTGCACCGCCACCAGCCCGGCGACCCAGCCGGCCCAGATGCGCACCGCCCGGTCCCGCCGCGCACCGAGCGCGGCCATCGCCGCGTGCACGATGAGCCAGATCCCGCCGGCCACGGCGATGAACGGATGCCAGATCCGCATCTGGATCAGGAAATTGCGCGTGGACAGCGTCGCCACGTCGAGGCGCTCGATCAGCCCGGTCCCGGGCTCCACGCGGATCGGATACAGGGTGTCCCCGAGGGCGGTCACCGCGCCCGACGCGTTGATGAGCATCAGCACGCCCATGCTGATCGCGAGGTGCAGCCCGAGGCGCGTGTCCAGCGACCAGCCGAGCGGGATGTTGCGCCGCGCCCACCACACCGCGAGCAGCATCACCCCCGTCAGCAGCGAGGTGTTCACCAGATGGATGGCCATCAGGATGGCCCGGGTGGCCGAGTCGTTGTCGCCCACCAGGGCGAACACCACCAGCGCCGCGCCGATGAGGCACTCGATCAGGATGAAGATGAACGTCAGCCACGCCCCGCGACGCGCCAGATGTCCCTTCGGGAAGGTCTTCACCGCCAGCACGAGGAGGGCGATGACCACGAGCACGGCCAGCCCGCTCGTCACCCGGTGAAAGAACTCGATGAAGGTCTCCATCGACGGCGCCGTGGGGATGATCTCCCCATGACACGTCGGCCAGTGCTGCCCGCAGCCCGCCCCGCTCCCGGTGATGCGCACCCACGCACCCCACAGGATCACCAGCATCGTGTAGGCGAGGGTGAACAGCGCGAAGCCGTCGAAGATCCGGACGCGTCGTGCGTTCATGGAGCCTCCGCGCCGGAGCCTTCCAGGATTCGGGTGCAGTGCGTGTCGATCTGCCGGTAGGCGTTGTTGCACGCCTGGTCATCCAGATGGCGCCGCACCCCCCGCGCCTGGCACTCGAGCACCCCGAAGTCCGTCGTCACATGCCGCCCCTGCAGCTCCCGGCAGTAGGACCGCCGGTCGTGCGCATCGAGGCACAGCTCCACGAAGTGGCTCACGTACATGTCGCACAGGGTCTTGATCCCCGTGCACCGCGCCGCCCAGGCGAGCGCCTCGTCCACGCACTGCTCGGGAGCCACCGGGCCGAGCTGCCACGAATGCGGCGTGTCCGGCTCGTGCAGCGTGTCCCGCACGTGCCCGAGAAACGTCACGTACTGCCGGCCGAACCAGATGCCGAGCACCACCGACAGGATCAGCACCATCGCCACGATGTACCCCGCGCCGCCCCATCCGGGGCGCTCGGCGAACTCGGGAGTTTCCTTCTGGGCACTCATCCTGGCGCCGGGTGCGGGAATCGAAGTCTGGCCTTCCCCCGGGAGCTGACCCGAAGTGGCGCGCGCGCCTTTCGCAAAGCAGGGCGCGGCCGTCAAGCTCTCCTCGACCCGCTGCGGGCCGTTGTCATGGGGGGACCGGGCTCCGCAGCCGCCCGAGATTGCGTCCCCCACCCCGCTGCGTCCAGCACGTTCCACCCCGGTGCGACCAAATGCCACAGGTGCGCTCCTCTCCACAGGTCACCTAGGCCGGACCCCGGCGCCGACGATACCACCGGCCTTCCGGACCTCCGCAAACGCCCCGCTGCTCCCGAACCCCGGAACGTCGACTCACCCTCGCTCCCCGCAGCCCACTCCTGCCGCATCCCCCGCCCCGGTCCCCCGCAAGGCCGCACCGTTCGTTCCGCCCCGACGCCCCCATCCCTCGTCTCAGCCCGCCCGATGCGCGCGCAGCGCCTCCACCAGCGCTGCCACATGCCCATCCTCCTGCCCCAGCGCCCGCAGCGCATCGTCCAGCCGCAGCAGGTACTCGTCGTTCGGCCCGCTGGGTCCCCGCGACCGCGCGATCTGCGCCGCCATCTCCCCCATCGGCGCCGGGCCCAGCCACTCCGGGTTCTCCGGAGTGGCCACCCAGCTCAACGCCCGCCCGAACCCCGACGGCACCCCCTCCACGTCCCCCAGCGGCTCCACCTCGAGAACCAGCCGCTCGTACCCCCCCTTCTCCCGGTGATCGAGACGCTCGAGCACCTCCGGGACCGCCTCCCGGGGCACCCGCCACGCCACCCCCACCACCTCCTCCCCCGGCGCCTCCAGCATCGTCACCACCCGGCCCGGCGCCCCCGGCACCCCCCGGTGATCCGTCGACCCCTGCCAGAACCGCCGCTTCCACCCCTCCACCCGCACGGGGACCCGCGCGTCCCACACAATCCCCGGTCGCCACACCAGCGACCCGTACCCGAAGACCCACATTCCGACACCTCGATCGCTGCACACCCTCCGCACGCCCCACTGTATCCTCGACCACCCGTCCGCGCACCCCGCACGCCGCAAGCGCGAGAGGCCAGGGATGTCCAGTCCAGGGCCGCACGCCGCAAGCACAAGGGGCCAGGCGTGTCCAGTCCAGGGCCGCACGCCGTGATCACGAGGGGCCAGGCATGTCCGTGGCCGCGTCCCCGACACCATCGCGCGTTGCTGCGCCGCGGGCGCGGGTTGTACGCACCGAGGGCGGGCGGGTCATGCGTCCGGCACCGCCACGCGCCGCAAACCGGCCGGTCGCCGAGCGCACGGTGCCTCTCCGACCGCGACAGGCCCACCGCACGGCGCAGTGCCCCGGCCACGGAACCTCCAGCCCCCCTCCGGTGTGACAATACACCGCTTGTCCGGCCGACTCGGTTGCAGGATAAGCGACAGTCACTGGCATTGCTGGAGCCAGTCACCATCCGCACGAACGCCCGCCCCAACCCCTGACCCCGCCCCGTCACGGAGCCTCCCTGCGGCCTGCTTCGCGGCTCCGTCGCTCCCCCGAACCTCCGGACTCCGCGCCACGTCGGCTCCCCTTTCCCACGCCCGGGCCGGCCGCCCGCGGCGAACCCTCCCCGACCATGTCGTCCTTCTCCGCACCATCGACCACCGGCCAGCGCGTCCGCCTGCCCCGCGTCCCGACCCGATCGGCGGCCCCCCTCCGCCTCCGGTGGGGACCGATCACCCGATGGGCCTGCGCCCTGCTCGCCACCACGAGCATCCTCGCGCTCGCCCCCGCCACCCTCGCCGAAGCACGCCCTGCCCCGGGCCCGGCGAACGCGGCGTCCGCACCGGACGGCAGCCCGCTCGCGGACCAGCGCTCCGGGGGTGATCCCCCGGTCGCGGGCAGCGCTCCAATCCCACGGGCAACGGACAGCGAGGATGCCCCGGCCGCCGAGAACGGCCGCCTCGCCCCGTCCGACCCGACGGCACCCGAAGCCGGAGCGGCGACGGGCACCTCCTCCCGCCCCACCGCCACACGTTCCCTGGCCCCCCGACTGCTCTCGCCAGCGGTGCAGCGCGTCCCGATCGCCCCGGCCGGCCAGCCCGCCCCGACCCGCCGCGACGATGTCCTCGAGCGGGCGCCCGGGCTCGTCGTGGGCCAGCACGGCACCGAAGGGAAGGGGCCGTCGTTCCTGTGGCGCGGCTTCGACGCGGAGCATGGCTCCAGCCTCGAGGTGCGCTGGGGCATCGTCCCCCTCAACGAGTCCTCCAACCCGCACGGGCACGGCTACATCGACCCCGGCGTGCTGATCCCGGAGTCCCTTCGCACCCTGGACGTGTACGAGGGCTCCGCGGATCTGGCGCAGGGGCCCTTCGCCCTGGCGGGCACGCTGCGGTTTCGGCCCGGCGTGGCACGCGACGACCGCGGACTCCTGCTCCGCGCCGAGGGCGGGTTCCCCTGGCGGGGCCGGGGGGTGTCCCGGTGGGCGCCGGTCGACGGCGCGCCCGAAGATCTGGTGGTGGCGGAGGTGCTCGCCGACAGCGGCTTCGGCGCGAGCCGCCGGCTCACCCGGGTGGCCGGCGTCGGGGGGCTGCGGCTCGCGCGCGGTTCGCGGGGGGACGTGACGGCGTCCGCGGCCGGCCACGCCAGCTTCTTCGACCTTCCGGGCCAGGTGCCGGTCGCCGCGCTCGAGCGGGGCGACATCGCCCGCGACGGCACCTTCTCTCCCGGCGACGGCGGCCGCTCCCTCCTCGGCCTCGCCCAGGTCGAGCGCCTCTCCCGCGACGGACGACGCGAGCTGGGGGTCTGGGTGCGCGCCCGGCACCTGATGCTGCGCCAGAACTACACCGGCTTCTTCGCGCACCCGGACACCGGGGACACCCTGCGTCAGGAGCACGACAGCGTGGCCGTCGGCGGCCGCGCCCTCCGCGTCGTCCCGCTCACGGACGGCCTGGAGTTCGCACTGGGCGGGGAGCTGCAGGGCGAGTGGCTGTCGCTCGACGAGCGCGACCCGGCGGGCGCGCGGCCGCCGGATCGGAGCGCCCGCGCCCTCCAGGCGCAGGCCGGGACATGGGCCGGGCTCGCGTGGACGCCGGTGGTGCCCCTCGCGCTCGAGGCCGGCGCCCGGGTGGACGGGGTGGCGACAACGGTGACCGATCGGCGCCCGGCCGCGGCGGCGGTCGAGGGTGCCGGGGAGAGTTCCTCGGGGGCCACGGCCGCCCTGAGCCCGCGCGTTCGCGCAGCGCTCACCCCCCTGGACGCCGCGTCCCTCTCCGCCTCCTGGGGGTACGGGGTCCGTCCTCCCGAAGTGCTCGGGCTGCTGCCGGATCCGGATGATCCCACCGCCGGCGGAGCCGGCTACACGAGCGGCTGGTCGGGCACGCTGCAGCTCGACGTGCGGCCCCACCGCGCGGTGCACGCCAGCGTCGGCGGCTTCCTGCACCTCGTCGATCACGAGCTGCTCTTCGACCACGTCTCGCGCCGGAGCATCGAGACCTCGGACACCCGCCGGCTCGGCGCGCAGGTGCATCTTCACGCGGCGTTCCTCGGCCATGGCGAGGTCACCGCGGACGCGCACCTCGTGAGCGCACGGACGCAGGGCGATGGAGAGCGGCTGCCCGGCGTGCCGCGGCAGGTCGCCCGCATCGGGCTCGGCTGGGCGCCGCCGGAGGGCCTGCGGGCAGGCGCCCGCGGCCGCTTCACCGGCGAGCGCGCATGGGGCTTCGGCACGGCGGTGGGGCCGGTGGCCCTGCTGGACGTGCGCGCCGGATGGCAGGCCCGGACCATCGCCATCGAGCTGCAGATGGACAACGTGCTCGACTCCGCCTGGGCCTCCGACGGCGGCGCCTTCCCCTCCCGCCACGACCCGGAGGCCCCCATCGACCCCGTGCCGCGCCTGCACATCTCCGCCGGCGCCCCGCGCACCACCCTGCTCGTCCTCACCTGGACCCCGGAGGCGCAGCCATGACCCCTTCCCTCCCGCCGTCCGCTCGACCCGAAGTGCCCACTGGTCCTGCGCGGGCCACCCCACAGCGGGGCCACCCGACCGGATATCCTCCCCTCCGCACCGGCCGCACGCCGGCCACCGACCACCCCGCACGGCCAACGACTCCGCACCGCGACCACACGGGCGGCGCCCGCTGCATCGCCCTGATTGTGCCGATCGTGCTGTCCGCCCTGCTCTCGGGGTGCGCCGAGGAGCTGCGGGACACGATCCCCCGGGAGGTGACGCTCGCCACGGCTCCGGCGCTGCCGCACCCGATCCTGCGGACCGATGGGCGGCGGGGGCGTGTGGTGGAGGCGCGGGTGTGCCTCGACCGCCTGGAGGTGGAGGGAAGCGCCTACGTGATCGCGGAGGTGGGTCCGGCGCCGGCGCAGCGGCTGGCGGGCTGGCTCGTGCCGACCGCGCACGCCCATCCGGGGCACGACCACGGCGCGGAGTCCACCGTCGCCGGAGGGTTCCACGGGCGGCGTGTGCTGAACCTGGCTGCCGTGGAGCCGCTGGCGTTCGAGAGCGCGCCGGTGCGCGCGCGGAGCGTGGCGCTGACCCTGTGTCCGGCGCCGGAGGCGGCGGTGACCCTGGTGGTGGAGTGGGACACCGCGGACGACAGCGACGCGGGGAGCGACCGCGGAGCGGAGACGACAGGCGGATCCGGCGAGGACAACGGGGAAGAGGCGGAGTCGTCGGAAGTGCCGCGCGAGGGCGACGGGGAAGAGGCGGAGTCGTCGGAAGTGCCGCGCGAGGGCGGGGACGCATCGCGGAGGTCCGGGATGGAGAGCGGACCGGACGGCGTGGACAGCGGGGCAGGCGGCGGGAGCGGGGCCGAGCGCGAGGTGATCGTGCTGGAGGTGCCGAAGGCGCTGGACGTGGAGGAGATCGCGTTCGAGGAGGACTGGACGGGAGCGGGGCCGTTCGTGCTGGAACTGCTGGTGGACCTGCGGTTGCTGGCGGAGCCCGGGGCGGGGGTCCATCTCGGCAGCCCGGGGGCGTGGGGTGCGCGGGCGCGCTGACGCTTCGTTTCGGGGTGTTGCGGGAACGTGCGCGGAGATTTCCGGGGCCGTCACGCCTTCGCCATGAAGGGCTGCCAAAGGTGCGCTTCGGTTGACGACGGCGGTCTTCCTGCACAGCCGGTGCGGGAGCCGGGCACCCCGGGGGGGTGTCCGGGCGGCCGCGAGGACGATGAACCGCGGGGGGACTCCCCGCCTCGATCCCACGGAGCCCGTGATGAGAAGCTGGATGGTGAGGGGAGCGATGGTGTCGGTGCTGCTGCTGGTGACGGCGGTGGCGGCGGCGCAGGATCCGGAGGCGCATGTGCTCTCCGAGGGTCCGTGGACGTTCACGGCGTGGGATCCGGAGAGCGATGCGGAGACGTATCCGGCGAACGCGATCGTGCGCATCACGACGGAGCGCAACGACCCTCGGCTGGACACGGACTTCGACGCCGTGTGGACGGCGGACTGGAACCTGACGGCGCGGGCCCGGGCGGTGGGTCTGGGGGAGGACGGCATCGGGTTCATCAACACGGGCAACGAGAGCAACAGTGGCGGCTGGCTCGGCACGTTCGACGTGGCGCTCGACACGCGCGGGATGGCCTCGGCGGCGGTGACGTTCACGGCGGGGACGGTGACGCGCAACGAGCGCACGAAGGCGTGGCGTCTGCAGGCGCGGGCGGGGGAGGCGCCGTTCGCGGATGTGCTCGATGGTGCGGGCGATCCGGTGGAGTACGTGGTGGGGGATGCGGGGACGAGCGAGACGTTCACGGACGTCGCGCTGCCGGCGGCGCTGATGGATCAGCCGCGGGTGGAGCTGCGCTGGATCTACCATCAGCTCGATGACGTGGGGGGTCAGCGGCCGCTGCTTCGGCTGGACGACATCACGGTGACGGGGGTGCCGGGGGAGCCTCCGGTGGTGGAGGCCGAGTCCCTGGGGATTGCGGGGGTGACGGGTCCGGGTCAGTCGGGGGCGGTGCTTCCTGCGTTCACGGTGTCGGCGCTCGACGCGGACGGCGCGGTGGTGGTGGGCGAGGACGGCGCGGTGACGCTCTCGGTGGAGGGCGGTGCCCTGTCGGGGACGCTGGTGCGTCCGCTGGTGGACGGGGTGGCGACCTTCGACGACGTGGCGATCGAGGGTGCGGGCGAGGTGACCCTGCGCGCGATCTCCGGCGAGCTGGGCGCGGACGAGGCGACGCTGCGGGTGCTGCGCCTCACGGCGATCCACCTGCCGGCGACGGTGCAGGGCGAGCAGCCGGACAACGAGAGCCGTGTTCCGTACCCGTTCTTCGTGGAGATCGAGGGGCTCGCGGCGGACGCGACCTACCGCTACGGCAACCGGTTCGTGACGGATGAGGATTCGTGGGACCAGAATGGCGGCGGGGACATCCTGCTGCCGCGCTCGGATGGTGCGGGCTGGTTCCTGCGCGATGGCGGGATGCGCTTTCGGCCCGGGGATCTCGATGACCGCCACGCGGAGCTTGTGGCGGATGGCGACGGCGTGTGGCGCGGCTGGCTGGTGGGCGTGCCCTCGGGCACGCCCCGGCTGACGCCGGGCCTCCCGACGCGGATGGTGATCGTGCTCAACGACGGCGCGGGGGGGGAGGATCCGTCCTTCTTCCTGCGTTCGGACGAGGTGTCCGTGCGGGCGTTCGGCGACGAGCCGGTGGACGCCACGGGCCTGTGGGCGGACGTGTCCGCTGCGCCGGGCAACATGATGCTGCTGTACGCCGACGCGGCGGGGGCCACCCGTCCGGTGGCCGGGGCGATCGTCGAGGCCACGGGGGTGGAGTACGCCCGCTACGCCGCGTTCTACCGCGAGGAGGTGCAGGGGCAGGACGGTCGGTTCGGCACGCTGATCCCCAACGACCTGGCGGCGGGCGTCCAGCGGCTGGAGGAGCGCTCCGGCGTGGACGGCAGCCTGGTGCGCGTGTGGACCCTCGACGCGGGGCTCGCGGGCACGGTGAATGCGGACGGCACCCTCGTGGCGACCGGCGTCACCGCCGCCCCGACCTTCGATCCCGGTCCGGGCAGCTACCCGAGCGTGAGCGTGACGCTCTCCGGTCCGGCCGGCGCGGCGATCCGCTATACCCTGGACGGCAGCCCGGTGACGGAGGACAGCCCGCTCTACGAGGGGCCGATCGCCCTGCCCTCCAACACGACCACCGTGGTGGCGGCCCGCGCCTTCGCCGCCGGGTTCTTCGGCTCTCCCGAGGTCGTTGCCGAGTACGAGGTGAGCGAGCCCCCGGCGACGAGCGCGGTGCTCGCCGGCACCCTGACCGGGCTTGACGCCGGAGAGGCCGCCCAGGTTCGCGTGGAGCGTGACGGCGCCACCGTCGGGCCGATCACCGTCACCGGGGACGGCAGCGGCGCGACGCCGTTCAGCTTCGAGCTCGACAACACGGTGGTCTGGGAGCGCATCACCGTCTCCGCGGGCGGCTTCCTGCCCGCGACCGACGACAACGCCGGCATGGGCTTCGACCTCTCGGGCGGGGACATCGTCGGGGTCGTCATCGCCCTCACCCCGACCACGCCGTCGGCGACGGTGCCCGTGGCCTCCGAGGTCACCGCCACCGCCCTGACCCTCTCGTCGACGGTCCAGCCCGACGGCCGGGCGAGCACGGTGGTCTTCGCCCTCGACGGGTCCCCCGCGGGCACCGTCGAGCTCCCCGCCGGGGACGAGGACTCCTCCGTCTCCGTGCGCGCCGAGGGCCTCGCGTGCGGCACCAGCTTCGAGGCCACGGTCACGGTCACCAACGACCGCGGCCTGGACTTCACCGCGGCGGCGGCCACCGTCGCCACCGCCGAGTGCCCGGATCCGGACGACGTGGCGAGCGTGGTCATCACCGAGGTCCCGGCCACGGGCCAGGACGGCGGGCTTCTGCGGCCGGTGGTGGTCGAGGTGCGGGACGCCGACGGCGACCTGGTCGCCGGGGCGACATCGGTGACCCTCGTCGTCGCCGACGGGGCGGGCACCCTCGACGGCACGGTCACCGTCGACGCCGAGGATGGCGTGGCCACCTTCGAGGACCTCACCCCCTCCGGGCTCGGCGAGGTGCGGCTGGTGGCCAGCGCCGGGGTTGTCACGTCCGAACCCTCCACGCCGCTGCGCCTCGTCCGCCTCGTCGAGCAGATCGTGCCGCAGGTCATCCAGGGCCAGCAGCCCGACAATGAGAACCGCATGCTGCTCGCCTTCCGCGTCGGCATCGAAGGGCTGCTCCCCGACGCCACCTACCGCTACGGCAACCGGGTGGTGACCCTCGACGATCCCCTCGAGCAGAACGGCGGCGGGCACATGCTGCTGATCCCGTCCACCGGGGGCGACTTCATCCGCAACACGAGCGCGCCCCGGTTCCGCGCCGACGACCTCGACGACCGGCACGTGGAGCTGACCACGGACGCCGAAGGGCGCTGGGAGGGCTGGATGGTGAGCCTCTCCTCGAGCAGCGACCGGCTCACGCCGGGCGAGCCGGTCCGCCTGCTCGTGCTGCTCAACGACGGTGAGGGCGGGGAGGAGCTTCATCACTGGCTGCGCACCCCCTCCACCCTCGACGTGGTCGCCTTCGGCGAGGGCGCCGACGCGTACACGGGCGTGTGGGGCAGCGCGGTCTCCCCGCCGCAGTCGTTCGTGGTGCTCTACGGCGACGGCGACGGCGCGGAGCGTCCGCTCTACGCCAACGTCATCGAGTCCACCGGCATCACGGCCGAGGAGGAGGACCGCTACGCCCCGTTCTACGCGGAGCATGTGGCCGCGCAGGACGGCCGGTGGGGCGCCATGCTCCCGGGCGGGCTCGTGGACGGCATCGGCCGCTACGAGGAGCGCAGCGCAGCGACCGGCGAGATCCTGGACGTGGTCGTCTTCCCCGGCGGCTTCGCGCCGACGGCGGGCCTGGCCGGTGAGGCGGTGGCCATCGACCGCGTCCCCGACCCCTCCTTCTCCGTGACCCCCGGCACCTACGACGTCTTCCTGGATGTGGACATCCTGGTCGCGCCGGGCGCCGAAGCGCGGTTCACCATGGACGGCACGACGCCGACCCGGGACAGCGCGCTGTGGGACGGCGAGCCCTTCGCCGTCGAAGCCGGCGAGAGCCTGAGCCTTCAGGTGCGCGCGTTCCGCGACGACGCCCTGCCCTCCCGCGCCATGTTCGGGACCTGGGTCGTGTCCGAGGACGCGGTGGCGCCGGCCCGCCTGTCCGGGACCCTCGAGGGCCTGCTCGCCGGCGAGACCGCCGAGCTGCGCGCCTTCCGCGGGGTGGACGACTTCGTCGGGCCGTTCGTGGTCGAGGCCGTCGACGACGCGGCGCTGCCGTTCGAGGTCCTGCTCAACCCGAACGAGACCTGGGCCTGGCTCCAGGCGGACGCGACCGGCTACCTCCCGGTGGTCGAGGACAACGATGGCGCCGGGTTCGACTTCGGCGACGGGGACATCGCGCTCGCCGAGCCGATCGTGCTGAGCCCGACCACCCCCACCGTGGAGATCGTGAACGCCCTGGTCGAGGACGACGCCATGTCCGCGCTCGTGAGATACGACACGGTCGGCCGCGCCGCCGTGCTCACCGTGACGTTCACGCTCCCCGGCGCGGACGACCTGGTGCGGGAGATTCCGCTCCCCGCCGGCGAGGCCGACGAGGTCATGGTGAGCTTCGACAGCGCGTACGGTTGCGGCTCGGGCATTCTCGCCACCGCCCGCATCGTGAACGACCGTGACCTCGCGGCCGAGGAGACCGTGCCCCCGGCCCTGGACTGCAACGTCGTGCCGACGGACGAGCCAGGCACCGACGAACCCGGCACCGACGAACCCGGCACCGACGAGCCCGGCACCGACGAGCCCGGCACGGGGACGGAGACGGACTTCGACGATCTCTTCGACGACGATGTGTCGGGCGGTGGTTGCGGGTGCTCCGCCGCCCCCGCTCCGGGAGCAGGCCTGGGCTGGGGCCTGCTGCTGCTCGGCCTTCTGGCGCTTCGCCGGCGGCGCTGACGTCCGCCCTCCGGCGCCGCCGCTCGCGGTGCGCCGCTTCACGGCCCGTCGCTCCTCCGGGAGCCGCGGGCCGTGCCCGTTCGGGGGCGGGTGCCGCAGGAGCAGGCTGCCGCTCCTTCGGGAGCCGCGGGCCGTGCCCGTTCAGGGGCGGG
Source organism: Deltaproteobacteria bacterium (assembly GCA_007693585.1). Taxonomy (GTDB): domain Bacteria; phylum Myxococcota_A; class Bradymonadia; order REDH01; family REDH01; genus REDH01. The sequence continues at coordinate 3,626 of REDH01000060.1, read as the reverse complement.
TGCCGCAGGAGCAGGCTGCCGCTCCTTCGGGAGCCGCGGGCCGTGCCCGTTCAGGGGCGGGTGCCGCAGGAGCAGGCTGCCGCTCCTTCGGGAGCCGCGGGCCGTGCCCGTTCAGGGGCGGGTGCCGTAGGTGTAGAGGACGGCGGAGGTCCGCCAGGAGCCGCCGGGGAAGATGTCCTCGACCTCCATGGTGAAGGTCCGTGTGCCGGGGGCGTGCAGCCGGGCGTCGTCGAGGACGAGGGGCGGGCTCACGTCGCCGGGGCACCAGTTGGCGCGCGGGGCGCGGACGCTGCCCAGCGCCCCGCAGGGGTTCTCGGCGCAGTACTGCTGGTCGCCGGCGCCGAAGGGAAAGTCGCGGAGCGTGCACAGGGTGTCGCAGTCGTCGCGCCAGGGCTGGCGGATGGTGAGCGTGGCGCCGTCGATGCGCAGGCTGTGAAAGCGGCGGCAGAATTCCTCGGCCGGGCCGATGCAGTCGCGGCTCGGGTCGGAAGCTCCGCCGTGCCCGGTGGTGCGGAGCTCGAGGCGTGCGCTCTCCACGGCGTCATCGACGGTCCACTCGGCCTCGAGGAGGGGCTCCTCGTGGGTGAGGTTTCCGTTGAAGAGGGGGATGGCGTCGAGGACGGGCCGCGGGGCTTCGCCGGGGACGAGGGTGGCGAAGGCGTCGATGTTCCAGCCGCCGTCGGCGCCGGTGACCTGTCCGTCCCGGTCGGACCAGGTGCTGATGTGGACGATGAGCTCCCAGTCGCCGGGGCGGGCGTTGGCGAGATCGGTGATGTCGACGTCGAGGGTCATGGGTCCGCCGAAGGGGGTGATGGCGCGCTCGACCTCGAAGAGGGGCTGGTCCTCGGGCGCGTCGATCTGGCGCAGGAGGATCTCGAAGTTTCGGTCGAAGGCGTCGCAGCTTTCGGGCCAGTTGTGTCCGGGGGGGAAGTGAAGCTCGTTCCAGCCGGTGAAGGGGTAGCAGGTGGTGCCGAGCTCGATGCGCAGGCGGGCGTCGGCGAAGGGCCCGCCGGCGAGGTCGAGGGGTGCGCGCACGCGATGGAAGTTCGGATCGTCGGGTCGGCTGGTGATGCGCGCGTCGGTGAGGAGCGGGATCTCGTCCACCGGCGTGGTGGAGGAGTCTTCGGAGGAGGGGGACGAGGTCTCCTGTGCGGGGACGCTCGAGGGGCCCGGGTCGCTGCTCGAGGGGGGGCCTTCGGAGGAGCGCGCGTCGTCGTCGCTGCCGCAGGCGGCGAGGAGCAGCAGGGCGAGGAGCAGGGAGAGGCGGGCGGTCATGGTGGATCCGGGGTGAGGGCTGGGCGGCGGCGAGGCGCGTGGCCGCCGGCAGGGTGCGCGGGTGGGGGGCGTGACGGGACGACCGGCGGTGGGGCGGGGGACTCGATGGCGCCCGGGGGTGCGACGTCGGTGCGCGGGTCAGTATTCGGTGCGGGGGATGCGGATGCGGTTGCCGGCGCGGACGGTGGCGGCGTCCACGTGGAGGCTGCGTCCGTCGGCGAGGAGGGCGTGGACATGGAGGGGGCGGACGTGGCTGACGATCCGTCCCGGGGGTCCGGGATCGTGGAAGAGGACGAGGCGTCCCTCGAGGTCGTCGCCGGTGATGGCGGGCAGGCGTGCGGCGCGGTCCTCGCAGGTGCCGGCGATGCGGGCGCCGAGCCGGTCGGCGTCGACGACGTGGCCGTGGAAGTGGTCGATGGCGCCGAGGATCACGACGGGCATGGGGTCGTTGCCGAGCCCGCGTTCCTGGCGGGTGTTGGCGAGGAAGGTGGCGAGGGCGTCGAGGTCGAGGTCTTCGGGGGCGAAGAGGTCGATCCAGCCTTCGACCCGGGTGGCGACGAGGAGGGTGGCGGCGAGGGCGTCGGGGATGTCGTCCGGGGAGAGTGTCTCCTGGCACAGTCCGTCGTCGCAGGGTCTGCTGATGGCGAGGGTGTTGCCGACGGCGGTGATTTCGCCGCGCAGTCCGGCGACGTTTCCGAGGGCGACGAGCTCGCCGGGGCCGTCGAGGGCGTCGAGGGCGTCGCGGAGGGTGACGTTGGGGGAGGTGTCGCCGTCGGCGTTGATCCCGCGGAGGCTGCCCCAGACGCGGACGTCGGGGAGGGGGGCGTGGCGGACGGCGGGGGTCAGCGCTTCGCCGGGAGCCGGTGCGCCGTCGAGGGGGGGCAGTGTGCTGGTGGGTTCGCCGGGGGCGTAGGGGATCTCGGGCGCGGTGGTGTCGGGGTCGCAGGCGACGCCGAGGAGGGTGAGGGCGAGGGCCGGGGCGAGGATGCGGGCCGAGGTGGGGATGCGGACGGTGATCATGGGTTGTCGTGGGGCGAGGGCCGGGGCGACGGGTGCAGGGAGGCTCCCCGGGGGGGGCTGCGGATGGCGTGCGGGCGATGCGGGAGGGGGTCCGTGCGGGACGGCAGGGGGGTCATGGCACGTGGGCGGCGGCGTCATCGTCGCTGATGTGGAGGACGATCTTGCCCGTGGATCGTCCGGACTCGAGGCGTGCGTGGGCGCGGTGGACGTCGTGGAAGGGGAGGGTCTGGTGGGCGGGTGGTGGGAGAGCGTGTCCGGCGGCGAGGTCGAGGAGTTCGCTCATGGCCTGCTGGAGCGCGTCGTTCTGGTCGAAGAGGAAGCTGAGGTTGAAGGCGAGGACGGAGCGGTTGTGCCGGGTCATGTCGAGGGGGTTGAACCGCGGTGTTCTGAGCCAGTCCCAGGCGAGCTTGAGGAGGGAGGGTCGGCTGGCGCCGCGGGGGAGCATGGCGTGGAAGCCGTAGACGACGAGTCGTCCGGGGGCGGCGAGGAGGTGCCAGCTTTCGCGGAGGGTGTCGGCGCCGTTGGCGTCGAGGACGACGTGGTATCCGTCGGGGCGGTGTCGGAGGGCCTGTTCCCAGGGGCGGGGGTGGTGACGGGAGATGACGTGTTGTGCGCCGGCGTCCCGTGCGGCGGGGATCTTGTCGGGGTGTCCGACGATGCCGGTGACGTGTGCGCCGGCGAGTCGTGCGAGACGGCAGAGGGCCTGGCCGACGCCTCCGGCCGCGGAGTGGACGAGGACGTTCTCGCCGGGCTGGACGTGGGCGAGGCGGCGGAGTGCCCACCAGGCGGTGAGGTGAGCGGTGGGGAAGGCGGCGGCCTGTTCGAGGAGCCAACCGTTGGGGACGCGGAAGACCTGCTGTGCGGGGACGACGATGCGGGAGGCGTATCCGCCGAATCGGGTGACGGCGAGGACGCGGTCTCCGGGACGCCAGCCGACGACGCCGCTGCCGATGTCCTCGATGAAGCCGGCGACCTCGAAGCCGGGGGTGACGGGCCATCCGACGTAGTGTCTGGCGGAGGCGTAGAGTCCCATGCGGACGAGGACGTCGGCGTAGTTGACGCCGATGGCGCGCACGGCGATGCGGACTTCGCCGGCGGCGGGGGGCGGGCAGTGGACGGGCTGCAGGTTCAGGCGGTCATGGCCGCCGGGCCGGTCGATGACGACGGCGGTGGCGGGCCGTGGGCTCGCGTTCTCCGGGGCTGGCGCGGGGGTCATGGTCCCGTCGGGGCGGGGGGTCGTGGTCTGTGCCACGGTCGTTTCCCATGCTGCGGCTGGCGGTGCGTGGCGGCAAGCCCCGGGGTTCGGGGGGGGGGGGGGGGGGGCGGGGGGG
>REDH01000051.1 GCA_007693585.1 Deltaproteobacteria bacterium | reverse complement strand
TGATCGCAGCCGTCAGCGTCGTCTTGCCATGGTCCACGTGACCGATCGTCCCGATATTCACGTGGGGCTTCGTTCGTTCGAACTTCTCCTTGGCCATTTCTCTTCCTCTGCTGTGAGCGAGACGTCTTCCGGTCAGGTACTCCGACCCCCCTGGGCCGGTCCGGGAAAGCGCACGGTTCCTATACCACGGGCACGCCTCCGTCAAACGGAAGCATGCAATCCAGAGAACAACCCGACTGCACCCCGATCCCTCCGCGTTCGCGACGGACCGAAGGAGAGCCCACGACGGGACTTGAACCCGTGACCTCTTCCTTACCAAGGAAGTGCTCTACCGCTGAGCTACGTGGGCATTTCGGAGAGCGGGAGACGGGATTCGAACCCGCGACATTCAGCTTGGAAGGCTGACGCTCTGCCAACTGAGCTACTCCCGCGACCGCCCGGCCACCCGGGCCGGTTCAGACAGTGGAGGGAGGAGGATTCGAACCTCCGAAGGCATACGCCGGCAGATTTACAGTCTGCTCCCTTTGGCCGCTCGGGCATCCCTCCGAGTCCGTTCGCCCGGGCAACGTCCCCAGGCGACTATGTGCTTCAGAGCTGGCGATGGGACTCGAACCCGCAACCTGCTGATTACAAATCAGCTGCTCTGCCAATTGAGCTACGCCAGCAGAAGTGGTTTCGCGCGCGCGCTCGCCCCGCGACCGGACGCGCCAGCTCGGGAACGCGGACTCTAGCGATGCGACCCCACCTGTCAAGCACTAACCGCCCTCGGCCCACCACCAGATCAGGATGCCTGCAGCCACCGAAACATTGAGACTCTCCAGACCATGCGCTCCCAGGGTGATGCGCACGTCGCACTGGGCTTCCAGCTTCTCGCGTACGCCGTCAGACTCAGCCCCCATGACCAGCACGGTACGGTCGGGGAAGGACACGTCACGCAAGGCGGCGCCACCGCTGGCCACCGCTGCGTGAACCCAGTAGCCCCGGTCCTTTGCCAACTGCACGAAGTGCGACAGGTTCGTCACCCGGGCCACGGGCAGGAGGGTCGCCGCCCCCGCTGCCACCTTGCGCGCGGCCGCCGTTACCCCCGCCGCACGGTGGCGCGGAATCACGACTCCGGACGCGCCGAAGGCCTGCGCCGTCCTCATGATCGCCCCCAGATTCCGCGGATCCTGAACGCGATCCAGAACCACCACCAGCGAACGAGCATTCGCCTCGTGCAGCAGAAGCGCCTCGGCTTCGGCATACGCGAATTCGGCCAGCCGGACCGCGACACCCTGATGAACGACGTCGCCGACCGCTCGCCTGAGCTGATCGTCGCTCACCGTGCGGACACGAACACCCCGGTCGCTCGCCAGTCGCGACAACCGCTCCCGTGAGACGGACGAACGCCTCGAGCGGACGATCCACAGCTCCTGAACCTGCTCCGGCTCCTCGCGCAGGGCCGTCTCCACGGCCTGAATGCCATAGGTCCAGCTCACGCTCCCCCCGACACCAGCTTGTCCCAGGCGGCCTCCGGATCCGACGACTGCCAGAGTGGCCGGCCAATCACGAGCAGGTCCGCTCCCGCCGCAAGCGCGGCTCCGGGTGTCAGCACACGAGCCTGGTCATCCATTGCCCCTCCGGGCGGCCGGATCCCGGGCACAACCCGAAGAACATCCGGCCATCGCGTTCGAATCATGGCCGACTCCCGACCGGAACAGACCAGACCGTGCGCGCCGCCTTCGATCGCCAGTCCGGCGAGCCGCTGGACCACCGCGCCTACGTCATCACCCCACCCGAGGGCCTGCACCGCCCCGGAATTCATCGAGGTCAGCACGGTGACACCGAGCACACGCGTGGCTGTGGCCCCCCCATCGGCCAGCCCCTCGAGCGCCGCACGCACCATCGCCGGTCCGCCCGAGGCATGAACGGTCAACAGCGCCGGCTGGTGCACGGCGAGCACGCGTGCCGCGCTCTCGACCGTCTTCGGGATGTCGTGCAGCTTCAGGTCCAGAAAGAGCGATGCGCCCGCGCTGGAAATGGCGCGAAGCGTTCGGCTCGCCCCTCCATAGAAGGCGCGCATGCCTACCTTGTAGTGCACGGCTCGGCCCTCGAGGGCTGCGATGAGCGCGAGATTCTGCTCCTCGGTCGGGGCGTCCAGCGCGACCACGATCCGTTGTGCAAGGAGAGCCGCGTCACTCATCGCCCGGTCCCGGACAGTCCGCCCCGAACCAGCGACGCGACCCGGTCCACGACCTCCTCAATCGCGACGTCGTGCACATCGTCCGAATCGCGAGCCTTGAGCTCGACCTGCCCCTTCTCCACCCCCCTCGAACCGACCGTCACGCGGAGCGGGATGCCGAGCAGATCAGCGTCCTTGAACTTGTTTCCGGGCCGCAGGTCACGGTCATCGATGAGAACCTCGACGCCACACGCGCCCAGGCGCTCGTAGATGGACTCGGCCGTCGCCACGACACGCTCGTCGCGAAGCTGCAACGGAACCACAAGCACCTGATAGGGAGCGATCACCATCGGCCACCGAATGCCGTCTCCATCATGGTGCTGTTCCACCGCCGCGGCGAGGATTCGCGTGACCCCGATCCCGTAGCAGCCCATCGACAACGTGACCTCCGTCCCCTCCTCGTCCAGGACGCGCGCCCCGAGCGCCTCCGAGTACCGGGTACCCAGGTGAAAGACGTGGCCCACCTCGATGCCCCGGAACGCGGCGAAGCGACCACCACACCGCCCGCAGCGGTCACCGTCACCGGCTTCGAGAAGATCCGCGAACTCGGCGCCTTCCACGTCACGTCGCACCATCACTCCGGTCAGGTGGACATCCGTCTCGTTCGCTCCGCATACGCGGTCCGCGGCGCCCTCGAGGGTCCGATCCACCACCACACGTACCCCGTCCAGGCCGACCGGGCCCGCAAACCCCACGGCCGCACCCGTGACGGCTTCCACCATCGCTGCGCCGGCCGGGGCAAAGCTCTCGGCCGAGCAGAGACGCTCCGCCTTCACCTCGTTCAGGTCCCGACCCCCCGGAACCACGAAGACGACCGGAGATCCGTCGGCGTCGTACACCAGCGTCTTGAGCAGCCGATCAGCCGTCACACCCAGCATCGCGGACACTTCGTCGATCGTCCGCGCGCCAGGCGTGTCCACCCTGCCCAGCGGTGTCGGCTCCTCGACGGAACCTGCATCGAACCCGAGCTCCGCCTTCTCCACGTTGGCCGTGTACCCGCAGTCGGGACAGGACACGATCGCATCCTCTCCCGTCTCCGCAAGGACCTGATACTCATGGGAGAGAGAGCCCCCGATGTTGCCGGAATCCGCCTCCACGGGCCGAAAGGCCAACCCGAGGCGGGTGAAGATCGCGTCGTAGGCCGAACGCATCCTCTCGTAGGACTCGCGCGCAGCTTCCTCGTCCAGATCGAAGCTGTAGGCATCCTTCATGATGAACTCCCGGCCGCGCATCAGGCCGGCGCGAGGACGGAGCTCGTCGCGAAACTTGGTCTGAAACTGGTACAGGTTGAGCGGAAGCTGCCTGTAGCTCCGGAGCTCTCCGCGCACGAGATCCGTGATCACCTCCTCGTGCGTGGGCCCGAGACAGAAGTTGCCCCCCTTTCGGTCCTTCAGCCGCATCAATTCGGGACCATACTTCTCCCACCTCCCCGACTCCTCCCAGAGTTCGGCCGGCTGAACCGTCGGCAGCCGGATCTCCTGCGCGCCAGCCCGATCCATTTCCTCGCGGATCACGTCCTCCACCTTGCGGACGACCCGCCAGCCCAGCGGCAGGAACGTGTAGATCCCCGCGGCCAGCTTTCGAATGTAGCCAGCGCGAAGGAGAAGCTGGTGGCTGATGACCTCCGCCTCCTTCGGCGACTCCTTGAGGGTGGGACTCCACAACTGGGTAAGGCGCATGGGCTGCATCCGGTCTGGGCTCGCATCGCGAGCCGTCGTCATCATCCCTCAGGCGAATCCGCCCGAAGATCACGCGAGCCCCGGTCAGCCATCGACCGCGGTGCACGCGGCGACTGCTTTCGACCCATCCCGCCGGCGTGTCAACCGCACCGGTCGCCTCACACCTGACCTCGGGTCGCTACGCGCCCGCGCTGTGGGTCACTCCACCTCGGCCCGGACGCGGATTCGCACCACGCCGGATCCACCCTCCGTGCCCACCGGACCCGGACCCCAGACCTGCCCTTCCTCCACCTCCGGGAGCCCGGAGACCGAGATGGACAGACCGTCTGCAACCCGCTGTACAACCAGGAGGACCACCGGAGACAGGCCGGATCGATGGAACTCCACCTCCAGCCCGCCCGGCCCGTCGACCCCCGAGACCTGCGGCACACGCAGGACCGCCATCGCCTCGAATCCTCGCGCCACATTCGAACCCGCCGCATCGCGCAGATGAATCCGGTCCAGCACGGGCGGCCGCCGGGCACCCTCGACGGACACCTCCAGGCCGCGCCACATCCTCGGAACCAACGCCGCCCCCACCAGCCGCTCGCGCGCATCCTCGGTCACCCAGGCAGCCCCCAGCGGCCGCAGCTGCATGCGCACCTGCTCCGCCAACGGACCCGGCGGCACGCTCCAGCCCAGCAGGATCAGCACATCATCGCCCTCGAACGACAACACCGCCTCCCGGGTCTCATCCAGCTCGTGGGCGTCCGCAGGCACGGGAGCCAGCATCGCGACAAGTGCACAGGACATGGCCAACCGGATGCCCCACGACCGCGGCAGACGGTCCGTACTCACCCGCCAGACGAAAGGCGAGGACACGCCGCGCATCTCAGTGCCCATCACAGAAGAGATCGAAGAGCCGCCGGATGTCGTAGGTCCCGCGCGGTACCTCGGGCATCGGAATCAGGTGCGTGTGCAGCGTGTGACGGTGCACGTACATCCCCTGCTCCCCGGGGGTGTCGGCAGGATCGGGCACCCCATGATGGTGGTGCCCGTGGCCGTGATGGTGGTGCCCGTGGCCGTGATGGTGGTGCCCGTGGCCGTGATGGCGGTGCCCGTGATGGTGGTGCCTGTGATGTACCCGATGGCCGTGCCCATGGTGGTGGTCCCCTCGGGTTCGCTTCTGCTCGAGCTCCTCCCACCAGGCGCGAAACGCGTCCCGGTAGGCGCGGCCGGTCAGGCCGCAGAGACCGTGTTGCTGGCTGAACGGGTTCTGGTTGATTCCTGGATCATTGCGCGGATCGATGAGTTCGTCGGTGGAGGGCAATCCCGGAGCGGTCCAGTCGCTGTCAGAGGTACGGACCCAGACCGGGTTGGTGATCGCGTACGGCGACGCGGGAGCGACGAGATCCACCTCGAGCGGTGCGTCGGATCCGAAGGGCAGGATGGACGCGAGGGCGCCGACGGCATCCGTCAGGTCAAGACGAGGGATCTCGTTGGGGCGAACGACCGGGAAGAAGTTGTCGTCGCCGATGAGCTCAAGCACGAACCAGCTGTCGCGGTCGACGGAGAGGGTCCGCCGCACGGGCTCGGCGTAGTCCGCGGAGGAGTCGAAGAAGACGCGGTCCGCAATGAGGCCGTTCTGCCAGATGTTGAGTTGGGACACGGAGAACCACTCGGGGGTCTGGATACGGGCGACGAGTTCGACTTCCCCGCCGCTGGCGCGGATCTCGCTGCCCATGATCCCCTGGTCGGGGTCGTCGATGTGGAAGTCGATCATGGGGCCGTTGGTGGAGAAGGCGCGCCCGGCGCGCAGTCCCTGCACGACGTCGAGTTCGTGCACGCGACGCGGATCGGACTCGCCCACCCAGACCATGGTCCGGGGGACGCCGGCCTCCTGGTTGGCGGCGTGGGTATCGGAGTTTCCGACCCCGATGATCCGCTCGCCCAGGTTGAGGAGGTTGAACCAGTCGTCGACCGCACCGGGGTTCTCCGGACGGAGGCGGTCGTCGACGACGATCTGTCCCGCGCGGGCGCTGGCGGAGAAGCCGAGCTCCTCGAGCTGCTCCTCGTCAAGGCAGAAGGGGATGCGGTAGTGCCGGAGCTGATCGAGGCGCTTGCCATTGAGGAGTTCGATGGTGTCCGTGTCGCCGAGGGTGAAGGTGGAGACGCGCCGGAGGCTGTTGACCGGGGGAGCGTCGGGCACGTCCTCCCAGGGCACCCCCGCGTCGTTGACGAGCTGGAAGCCGGAGGTGACCGGCCGGTTGAACCAGAGGTTGCCGTCTTCGTCCTGCAGGACGTAGTTGCCGTTCTCGTCGACCTCGAAGAAGGCGGATCCGGACGAGGCCGCGGCGATGCCGAAGAACTCGGACGGGGGCACGACCTCGGTGGTGAGGCCGTGGATGCGGAATTGGTCGAAGTAGCCGATGATCGAGTCCCGGGGGTGGTTGATCTGGACGATGGTGTTCTCGGGTCCGTGGGCGCCGAGGGAGCGCAGGTCGGCGATCAGCTCGGCAGGGGGTCGTCCGGACCACTCGAAGGCGCCGTGGGTGATGGGCCCGACCTCATAGGTGAGGGGGAAGCCGTTGAAGTGGCCGGCTTCGAGGGTCGTGACCTCGAGCCCGACGGAGGTGACCATCCAGTCCTGCAGGTTGTTTCTCAGGACCCAGGGCGAGAGGTCGGTGATGAAGTTGTGGTCCGTGGAGACCGCGAACTCGACGCCTTCGGCGGCGATGGTGAGGACGCGGTCGTCGAGTTCGATGCCGGCATCGATGGAGTTGATGGTGTGGATGTGGAAGTCGCTGGCGATCCAGCCCCGGGTGTCGACGGTCCGGTCGAGGACCAGCGTGATGGACTCGGTGCGGCCGGGCGCAACGGTGACGTCCTGTTCGGCGACCGAGTATTCCGGGCCCCGGCTGGCGACGACGGTGTAGGTGCCGGGCCGGACGGTGAGGCTGGCGATGCCGTCGCGGGTGACGCTGACGCGCTCGATGTATCGGAGGGTGCTCGGATCGTCGGGGTCATCGACGACCATATCGGTGTTGACGAAGGACTCTCCGATCTCGAGGTCGTACAGGAATTCCATGGTGTTCTGCCCGGCGAAGCGCGGATCGTAGGCCCCGACGGCGGTGGCCTTGGCGGGCAGGGGCCGTCCCTGGGCATCGACGATGCGGACGGTGATCCGGCTGCGGGGTGGGGCCGTGAGTTCCCGTGTGGTCGTCTCGCCCGCCCGGATGGCAAAGGGGACGAAGTGGGTGTGATCGGTGCCGGTCTGCGGATCGATGGCATGGAGTCGGCCGGTTCCGACCACGCGCAGGGTGTAGTCTCCGGGAGGCAACCGCCCGGAGAAGGTTCCGTTCGCGTCCACGTCGAAATGGGCGAAGATGCGATTGAACGGCTCGCCATCGGCGCCCATCCGGACCTGGTACACGACGACTTCGCTGCCCGCTGCGGCGACGCCGTCCCGCTCCTCGATGACCCGCCCGGTCAGCCGTCCCGTGGGGAGCCCCTGCAGGGAGAAGACGGTGTCGAGGACGTTGGAGAGTTCGGCGCCGACGATCAGGTACTTGCTCGCCTGGAAGTCTTCACCCGGGCCGAGTCGCATGGGCAGGAGGCGGCTTGCGCGCTCGGTGGTGCGGCAGCTCCACGGGAGGATACTGTCGTGGAGCACGGAGTCGTCGACGATCTCCCGAACGGTGGCATCGTCGAGCGGCTCGGGGATGTCGAGGGGCAGCATGCCGTGGAAGATCCCGACGAACCCGGAGGCGACGAAAGGCAGCATGAGGGTGGACGGGGTGATGTCGGCGCCGAGGCCCTCGTACTTCGACGGACCGCAGCGCAGCCCGCCGCCGTCGTCCAGCTCCGTGCGCACGCGGCTGTTGTAGGCGAAGTTGTGCTCGGAGGGGGCGGCGAGGAACCCGTAGCTGACCGGCGCGTCGCCGACCGTGGTCCGGGTGGCGATGAACTCCGCGGGCAGGCCGGCGAAGGTGTCGGCGGGAAAGTCGAAGGCGTAGGCACGCTCGATGCCGAAGCGGAGGTCGAAGCCGATTCCGGGAACGAAGAGCTTCGCCGTGTCGCCGAAGAGCGCGACATCCCCGATCGGCACGCTCGGCAGTCCCGCACTGCGGAGCAGTCCTGGCGCGGCGCCGGCCACCAGCGGATCCGCGGCGGGCGACCGATAGGGGGCGACGTCGTCGCCGCTGTCATTGATGGCGCGCAACGTCACCTCGGCGTGTTCGTCCCCGGGCGCGAGGGTGTAGATCACCTCGTAGCGGTAGGGGTTCTCGCATCGCTCGATGGCCTCGAGTGTTCTGGTCTCGCGCTCGTCTTCGTCGAGGTCCTCCCAGGTCTCGACGCGTCCGGAGGGCGCACCGGGCAAGCCCTCGATCGCTGCCCATCCCTCGTCGCCGAGGGCGAGCAGCAGGGCGAGCCGGTCGCCGTCATGGGCCGTCAGCGCCGCCTCGCGGGTGTCGTCGTCGAGGGTCTCGAAGCGTTCGAGGCCGAGGATCCGCCGGGCGAAGGTCACCGGCCGCTCGGGCCTGGCGGGGCGGGTGTCGCCGGCGCACCACTCCCGGGAGCGTTCGTCGACGGCGAGTCCGACGAGGCCGCTGACGAGGGTCAGGAAGTCTCCTCCGCGCCCGGAGGCGACGATGCGGGCGGGGCCGCCATCGCGGCCGTCGTGGGTGATGTCCACCCGATCGACGGCCACGGCCTGAAGGAAGAATGCGGGGAAGATCTCCCCGAGGCTGTCCATGCCCACGCCGCCCCGGGAGTCTCCTTCGAGGCCGACCCGACGGATGTCGGCATCGATGATCGAACCACCGTAGACGCCGAATCCGCGGGAGAAGCCGGCATCCTGGATGATGATCCGGATCCGGTCGTTCTCGAGGAGATAATCGCCGATGTCGCCGAGGGCGCGGTGGCCGCCGATGAGCTGGGATCGCGAGGTGATCTGGGTGGCGCTGGCGAAGCCACCACCATCTTCTTCGTCGGCGCTCGGGCTGCACGAGGGAAGCGCGAGAGTGCCGGCGAGCACGATGAGGATCGGCAGCAGGGCGAGGCGGTGGTCCGATACGGTCTGGACGATCATGACGGACTCAGAAGAGCACCTGGAGGATCAGCTCGAAGCGGTCGTTGTCGAGCGCCGCGGCATCATCCTCCATGGTCAGGGTGTAATTGATGTCGGCGCTGACGGGCAGCGCCGGGTGGTGAAGCTGGAGACCGACGGTGTGGTAGAGGAGGCCGAAGTCGGCAGGTCCCGCCGAGGCGTCCTCGAGATCGGCGCGCGGATCGTAGAAGGCCAGGCGGTACCCCGGAGCGATGTGTACGGGGAGCATGTCGAGGAGGTATCGTGCCTGGACGTGCCAGGCGAGCTTCTCCTCGTCCTCGGCGCCGAGGGTGTCCAGGGATCGGGTGATCCGGGCGAACTGGCCCTGCAGCAGGAGCCCCTCCACGCGCACCTGGAGATCGGCGGCGAGGCCGAAGTCGGTCTCGTCGAACCGGTTGGGCAGGTCGCCGATCCGCCGCTGGTTGTGAAGGACGCTGGCCCCGAGGCGGACCATGTCGTCGTACAGGAGCTCGAGTCGGCCGTAGTAGGCGAGGCTGTTGTTGTCGTTGACGGTTCGGTTCGCGCCATTGCCGTTCATGACGGCGAGGGCGTAGGCCACGCCGAAGTCCCCGAAGCGGATCGGCTCGGCCGGGGAGAACATGGCGCCGAGCTGCCGTCCCTGCGCGATCCCTCGCCGCTCGAGGCCCCGCCCCGGGAGGACGCCCTCGGTGCCGACGGCCCGGGAGGCGAACATCTGGTCGTGGCGGGCCACCAGCTCATCGGCCAGGAACGGCGCCTTGAACTGGCCCACCTGCAGGCCGACGGTGGGATGGAGCTCCTGGCGAAGCCATCCGTCCCGGAGACTGACGTCGAGCTGACCCATGGGGTTGTTGAGCGCGCGGTCCTGAACGTCGGCGGCGTCCATGCTGATCCGGAACGAGAAGCCGTGGTCCTCGGCGGCGCCATCGATCTGAATCCGCGCCGTCTGGAGGACGAAGCCGCTGTTCTCGCCGACCTGATCGAAGTCGGGGTCGTTCTGCACCCACTCGTACCCTCCGCGGAGGTAGCCGCTCCAGCCGAGCTGAAAGGGACGCTCGGTGGGGGATTCGTCCGCGGCGGTCTGCGCGAGCGCTGCAGGGGGAGGTTCGGGGGTCGACGTCTCCGCGGCCGCCGGAAGTGCCGGAAGAACGAGGAGGCCAGCGGCTGCCAGCATGGCGACGGGCGTCTTCATCGTCGTACCTTGCGTCATGTGGGGTGGGTCGGGTGGGAGGGAAGCCGGGAGGCGACCGGGAAACGGACCATCACACGCGGGTCCGTCGTTCGAATGACGATGTCATGGCAAGTGTGCAACACGCCCCGGGTGGTGCGGTTCGGATCGCCGGTTGCGGGCTGCCATGGGCTCAGCGCCGGAATTCCCGGCGGCGCAGCGCGAGCAGTCCGACGAGGAGAAGGAGCGAGCCGAAGGTGGCGCTGCGCTGCTGCGTGGGGCTGGCCACCGCGCAACAGCCGGAGGTTTCCGCGCTGACCGTTCCATCGCCCGGCACTCCGCTGCCGGGAAGGTCGGCGTCGGTGCCGCCCTCTCCATCGCCGGACCCCGTCGGGTCGGGCACCGGAGCGGTCTCTTCGGACTCGGACGGCTCCACGGGTTCCTCGGTCTCCGGAGGCTCCGTCGGGCTCGTCGGTTCGCCGGGATCCGTCGGTTCGCTGGGGATCGGCGGTTCGGTCGACGCACCGGGCACGAGGTCGACGTCGGCGGACCCGTCCACGGGGTCCCCGGCGCCGTCTCCGTCGGCCTCGCGGACCCGGGCGGTGTTGCGGATCGGTCCCGAGGCGTCGTCATCGATTCGCGACTGGAAGGTGACGACGACGGTCTGGCCCGGATCGATGGCACCGGGGTCATTCCCCTGACCGGTGAGGGTCCCCCACTCGGCGAAGGGCATCCTCCCCCCGACATCGGGGACGAGCGCGCCGTCGAGGGTGGTGGTCCCCGGGAGGTAGGTGGTGCCGGGTGGAGCGTCGTCGATGAGGGCGGCGAACCGGCTGGTCTCGGAGCCGGTGTTGGTGATCTCGAGCCGCCAGGTGATGACGTCGCCGGGGGCGCGGGGCCCCTCGGGCAGCGCGGTCTTCTCGAGCACGAGCTGCGCGGAGCCGAAGCGGCCGGGAGCAGCGACCGTACGCGCCTGCAGCGGGGGAGCGCCCGGGCAGGAGCGCCACGTGTAGTCCCAGTAGGGCTGTACGGCGAAGGCGTCCGGCGCTGGCGGCGCGGGAATGTCGAGCACGACGGCCTCGAAGTAGACGAGGAGCCCCTCGCCATCGGATTCGATGCTGGGCACCGGCCCGAGCTCGACACCGTCGACGAGGTCGCCGGCCTCGACCCCGGTGAGGTCGTCGCCGGCGAAGCTGAACGAACCGGACACGAAGGCGAGGGTGTCCGGGAGGACGGCATGGAAGGTCACCGACTCGGCGTCGGCGGACCCCTCGTTTCGGATTTCGTACAGGAAGGCGAGGGTGTCACCGACGCTGACCTGGCGCTCCGAGCGCGGTGGCGCGCCGCCGTCGGGCGGGATGATCTCGAAGAGTGCGTTGTCCGCGAACCCGAACGCGGGCGCGTTGACGTCGATCTCGAGTCCGAGGGCAACGAGCACGTAGGAGTCGTTGTTGCCGTCGGAGCTGGATGTGCCGCGGAGGACCGTGCTGGTCTGTGCGTTGGTCAGGTGCCCCAGTGCGCTGGAGAGGATGACGCTGGTGATGTCCCAGCTCTGGCGCGCACCGGAGACGTTGGTCCCGCCCGGCGCGTTGTGGTTGAGGTCACCGAAGGTGCCGGTGGTCACGAGATTCCCGTCACGCCCGTTGATCTGGCTGCCGAAGAAGTTGGAGACGGGATTGTTCGGTCCAGACAGGGCGACGAAGCTCCCGTCGGCGGGGGACTCGATGAGGAACTGGTCTCCGGTGAAGTGGGCATCGCCCTCCACGGCGCTCAGGGACAGGCGCGCCTCGACGGCGCCCGACGGCGGGGTGCAGAAGCCGTCGACGGCGGTGTCGAGGGCCGCGCCCTCGTCGACCCATTCGCCGCCGACGAACACCGTGAGGTTTCGGGTGGCGTCCCCCGGGTCGCCGTAGGCGACGACGAGGGTCCAGCCGGCGGCGTTGAGCTCGCGCCCCTCGGGCCCGATCGTTCCGGGCACCCCGCTGACGATGTACTCCCCCGCCCCGCCGGCGCGAACGAGGTTGGTCACGTCGGCCGTCCTCACGTAGTAGCGGACCCGGAACCCTGCGGCGGACTGTTGCTCGAGGGTGCGCGACGTCAGGGGATCCGGCATGACCGCGTGGGCACCGGCCGGAGTCTGGAAGCTCACGGGGCTGTCGAGCTCGTTCGGGGCGATGGCGCCGGCGGGGTAATCCCAGCTCCCGCTCCAGACGAGCTCGGCGTGCAGAATGGTGGCGTACTCGTCGAGCTCGAGCAGCGCGGCGGCGCTGTTCTCCCGCCAGTCGGTGGTCGTGCCCGCCGGCCATCCCGGCACCTGCTGCGTCGTGTCCACCGTGGTGAACACGCCGATGGCCCCGTGGGTCCCGGGGGCGTCGTAGGTGGGGTTGGCGGAGAGGCCCAGGGCGTTGCCGATCATGACGATCGCACCGGGCTCGGTGCTCTCGTGCCGGAGCTCCATCTGCGCGCTGGACGCGTTGGCCCAGCACAGGGCGAGCAGGAGCAGAACGGGGGCAGGGGGACGAAGCATGGACATGGCGAGACTCGGGGCGAGCAGGGAACGTCGGACGAACCGGAGGCAGGGAAGGGTCGGACGATGGGAATGCGGCACTCCGGAGGCCGGCAGCGGCGGACGAGATCGACGCACGGCGCCGCCCCCACCGGGCATGCCGGACCGCCGCCCGGGGAACAGGCCGCATGCCGCCGGGGCTGCACCGGCGGAAGTCCCCGTAGCCGGACGAGACCCCAAGCTCAAGCGGAACGCGCCGCCGTCATCCGGCTGAATTCGTACTCCCCCCGTCCCCGTTGCACCCCCGGCGGCCAGGAACACCCGTTCCGGAACAGGTCCGACCCCGAAGGCTCGGCAGATGCCCGAACACGAGGCGGATTCCCGCACGCAGACACAACCGACATCCCGCACGAAGGCGCCGAAGCCAGGCAACCCGGAAGGCCTGCGCTACTCCCGGACTCCCGGCACGCGAGCCGTGGTGGACGCCCGGAGCAGCCGCACGCGAGGCGCGCATACCCGAGGGGGACCGGGTCCTCCTCCGGACGTCGCGATCACCCCGGTGCCAGGCCCGGAGGGCGGGTTGCTCCGCGGGACCGGAGAGTGCATGGTGTACCCGGGGTGGTTTCCGGGAGGCCCGATGCAGGTCGGACTGTGCGAGCTCACGTTCTTCTTCCACGGCGCAACCTCGGTGCGTGACAAGCGCGGACAGCTGCGCCGCATGCTCGACCGCACCCGGCAGCGGTGGCCCCTCGCGATCGCCGAGGTCGACGAACACGACTCCGCCAACCGGGCGAAGGTCGGCTTTGCCCTCGTGGGTGGGGATCGCCGGGAGATCGAGAGCCAGATCGACCGGATCATCCAGTTCATGGACGACATGCACCTCGGGCAGCGCATCGGCGTCGAGCGCGAGATCCTTTCGTGGAAGGGCACCTACGACTGACGTGTGGGCCCTGTTCGCCCCATCGTCGGCGCGGGAGATCGTGCCCGCTCAACGCTCCGCGTCAAAACGGATGTGCCGCGACGGCGTCCCTGCTAGACTGGGTCTCCCAGCCCGTTCATCCGGGCGCTCGCGTTCTCTCCCCGGACAGGATCCATGCCGCGCAGTCGCGCTCTTGCCCGCCCGGCGCCCGCCCGTGGCGCCCTCCTCGCCGCGCTGGCGACCCTCGCCGCGCTGTCCGGACCGATCGCGTGCGGCTTCGACAGCGCCGCACTCGACGACGCCGAGTGTGTCGACGGCATCTGCGAGCGGCCCGAGGAGCTCGACAGCGCCCCTTCCTCGATCCCCTCCGTGACCATCGGCCCGGACACGGACCGCGTCGACAGCGATGACCGCATCTGCACCCCCGGCGAAGCCCGCTGCGAAGGGGACATGCGCATCGTCTGCAACCCCGCCGGCGATCGCTTCCTCGAGCTCGACTGCCGGCGCGCGGTGCACTGCGTTGCCGGGGTGGACGCCTGCGTCTGCCTCGACGGACTGTGCACACCGGAGGCCTGCGACCCCGGCGCCACCGCCTGCGAGGGAACGACCCTGCTCCGATGCGAGGCCGGGGCCTTCGTGCCCGTGGACGACTGCGCGGACACCCCCGGCGGCACCTGCGTGGAGCAGGACGGCGAGGCGGGATGCACGGCGCCGGTGCCCTCCTGCGATCCCGGAGAGCGCCGCTGCGCCGAACGCCGCGAGGCCATCGAGGTCTGCGACCACGAGGGCACACGCTTCGTGACCGAGTCGTCGTGCGAGCCAAACACGTATTGCGATGCCGAGACGCTGGAATGCCTCCCGCAGGTCTGCCGCCCCGGGTCGATCACCTGCGAGGACGACACCACGCTCCGGCTGTGCAACGACCGCGGAAACGATGCCTCCGCATCCGCCTGCGACCCCGGCCTCGTCTGCGCCGAGGACGACGAGGGAGCGCGCTGCAGCGCGCGGCGGTGCGAGGACGGCGCGCTCCGCTGCGGCAGCCCCGGTCATGTCGAGCGCTGCGAGGAGGACGCGTGGGTGCGCGAGGAGACCTGCGGTGACGACGAGAGCTGCCGCTCCGGGGCCTGCGAGCCCCGCATCTGCGTGCCCTTCACGATCCGGTGCCTTTCCGACGGATCCCGGGAGATCTGTGCCCCCAGCGGCCTCCAGCACGATCCGTTCCCCTGTGGCGACGGCGAGACCTGCACGGAGGGGGTCTGCCGCCCGCGCATCTGCACCCCCGGCCCCTTCTGCGACGAGGACGGCAACGTCCGCACGTGCGACGAGACCGGCAGCGAGGACCCGCTCACCGAGACCTGCCCCTTCACGTGCGACGACGGGAGCTGCCAGCCGTCCCGGTGCGGTGACGGCATCGTCGACACCGAGCGTGGCGAAACCTGCGACATCGGCGACGCCACCGCCCTGTGCTCCGGGTGCGAGGACTGCCAGCGGCGCCGCCAGCTCCGCCTCACGTCGCAGAGCCGGACCACCGGTTTCGCCCGCTGGGAGCCCGATCGCAGCGACATCACCCTCTCCGCCTGGGTCCGCCCCGACAGCGCGGAGGGGTTCATCGCCGGCATCGGAAACCCCCGCGACGGC
This sequence comes from Deltaproteobacteria bacterium, assembly GCA_007693585.1. GTDB lineage: Bacteria > Myxococcota_A > Bradymonadia > REDH01 > REDH01 > REDH01. Next base: position 42,168 of record REDH01000051.1, on the reverse strand, counting down.
GACTTCTTCGCCATCAGCCTGCGAGAGGGACGCCCCCGCGTGCGCTATCGCACCAACAACCGCACCACCATCACGGCCACGGCGACCAACACCGTGCCTCTGGGTCAGTGGATCCACATCGCCGGGGTGCGCTACGACGAGCGCGGCGCAGCCCTCTACGTCAACGGCGTCCGCGTCGCCATCCGCACCGTCGCCAGCTCCGGCGGAAGCCGCATCGACGACGACGACCGGATCTGGATCGGCGCGCGGACCGGCAGCGACACCGCCCTCGCCGGACGCCTCGGATCCGTCCACCTCCAGCGCTCCGCCGCCGTCCGCAGCAGCCGCTTCTTCCCGGCGCGCTTCGACTCCCCCACGGACACCACCATTGCCCTCTACACCTTCCACGGCGACTCCGGCACCACCGTCCGCGACGTCTCCGGTCAGAACCGCCACCTCACCCTCGCCGACGCCCAGCTCGTCGATGACGACTGCTTCGGCCACGTGTCCTCCGCCCGCTGCGGAGACGGGCTGCGCGCCCCCTGGGAGCAGTGCGATCCCGCCGATCCGGCCGCACCGGACGACTGCACCGACCAGTGCACCTCCCCTTCTGCGTGCGACGGCGAGGTCGGCCCGGACGGCGCCTGCTACCTGTTCTCCGTCGACATCGGCCGCCAGAGCACCGCTCGCGCCCGCTGCTCCGCGTGGGGCGGGACCCTCGCCTCGATCGGAAACGCCGAGGTCGACGTCTGGATCCGCTCCCGCATGGGCGACATCAGCTACTGGATCGGGCTGTTCACGCGAAACAGCTGTGACCGGTGCGACAACCGCACCTGGGAGTGGGTGGACGGGCGTCCGGTCACCTACACCAACTGGGCCCCGGGGGAACCCAACAATTTCGGCCTCTTCAACGCCGAGGACTGCGTCGAGTCCGCCCCCGGCGGCTGGAACGATGTGCGCTGCAACGGCGACCGTCGTTACGTCTGCCGCCGGTAGCCGACCCCCGGTCGGGACCTCCGCGAACGGGGTCGAGCGAGCGACCCACCACCCATGACTCGACCGGGTGACCGCTCTGCCAGCCAGGGGCCGGGCGCCGGGCGCCATGCCCCTCTCCGCGAGGCTGTGCCGGATGGGCGGCCCGGTTTCCGGCGCGTGCGGCCAGAGGCAGGCGCGATTGCAGGACCGGGGTGGGGTGGTCAGTGGGTGCGCCGTGCCGGAGGCCGCCCCCGGAGCTGTGCGGCCCTGTCGGGGCCGATTCGCGCGCCGTGCGCCTTCGGTTCGTCGGATGAGCCCGGAGCGAAGAGGCCCGGTGGGCGCAGTCGTGTGGAGAGCCCCGGGAACTCGGCGGGGTCCGCGGAGGTCCGGAGGAGAGCGTCCCGGAGGGGGCCTCAGCGCGGTTCCGGCACGGGGAGTTCGCCCTGTCGGACGTGGTAGCGGTGGCCCGCGGGGACGGTGATGCGCTCGGTGGTCAGGGAGGCGTCGGGCCATCGGATCTCGATGTCGGCCTCGCAGGCCTCGCCGAGCCCGAAGTGGAGCACGAGGTCGTGCTGGATGCCGTAGTGTCCGTGTCCGCCGCCGACCTCCCGGGTCTGGGTGACGTCGCCTGCGGTGACGCGGACCCGGGCACCGATGGCGGCACGATTCGTGCCGGGTGCGCCTTCGAGCCGGAGCTGAATGAAGTTGGGTTCGCCGTCGAGGACGTTCTCGAAGAGGCGGACCTGGGGGGTGGGGTAGCAGTCGTTGGGGGCGTCGGCGTTGCAGCGCGCGCGGGAGTGGCCGACGACGACGTCGAGGCGGCCGTTGCGGTTGAAGTCGGCGACGGCGATGCCGTGGGAGCGGTGGTGGTCGATGCCGTCGGAGACGGGGACGGGGCGGAACCGTTCGGGGCTGTCCTGGTGGAAGAGGAGGCCGAAGTTGCCGGGGTAGTCGGAGGCGCCGATGTAGAGGTCGGGCCAGCCGTCGTTGTCGAAGTCGAAGACGGCTGCGGTCATGTGCCCCTCGTCCCATGAGGTGCCGATGCGGGGGACGTCGAGGCCGGTGGCGTCGCGGCCGGGTCGTTCGAAGCGGATGGGGTCTTCGCCGGTGTTGAGGAGGAGCTCGGAGACGTCGGAGCCGTCGCCGGCCCACCAGTGGCGAATCTCGGTGGTCAGGAGGTCGAGGTGTCCGCTGTTGTTGATGTCGGCGCAGACGGTGGTGCCGGAGTTTCCGCCGGAGCGGAAGGGCTGTCGGTCGAGGTGATGTCGCCAGTTGGGGGTGGTGCACTGGATGAGGGGCGGGGGCACGTCGGCGCAGCCTTCGTCGTCCGGGTTCTGCTGGCAGTGGCAGCGGGCGAACTGGTTGTCGTGCCAGGACATGTCGTCGTCCCAGGCGTATCCGGAGGCGATGGAGCGGTTGAGGAAGCGGACGTTGCCGTCCTCGTCGCGCTCGCCTTGCCAGAGGTGGTTGGGGGAGCGGCCGTAGCCGGCGGCGAGGAGGTCGGGGGTGCCGTTGCCCGAGAGGTCGCAGGCGGCGGCGCTCCATGCGCGGCTGTGTGCCCGGGCCTCGTTGAGGGCGTCGAGGTCGTCCCAGTCCTCGGTGCTCAGGCCCGCGTCGTCGGTGATATCGGTGAAGCCGCCGCGTCCGTCGCCGCGAAGGAGCTGGTCGTTTCGGAGCAGGAGGGTGCCGTCGACCATGGCGCCATCGTGTGCGATGAAGAGGTCGATGTGGCCGTCCCGGTCGATGTCGGTGAAGACGGCGGAGGAGGGGGCGGCGGGGGGGGTGGTGGAGCGGAAGGGGAGGCTGCTGCTGCCGAGGTCGAAGGTGTGGTCGGGCTGCTGGAGGAGGAGCTCGGGGGTCTCGGCGAGGACGCGTTCGGGGTCGGCGGTGTGGTGACCGGTGTAGGCGTCGAGCAGTCCGTTGTTGTTGACGTCGGCGAAGGCGACGACCTCCACGGGTCTGCGGAGGGTGTCGCCGACGTAGGTCTGGCGGGTGCGGGTGAAGCGGGAGTCCTCGGTCACGTCGACGAAACGTCCGTCGCCGGTGTTGCGCAGGATCCAGGTGCGGCGCATGCCGTCGGTGCCGAGGTCCTCGATGTGGGAGCCGCCGCGGCGGATGATGAGGTCGGTCCAGCCGTCGCCGTCGATGTCGACGGCGGCGAGGCGGACGCCTTCGGCGCCGATCTCGGCGAGGCCCCACGCGTCGGTGCGGTCGGCGAAGGCGGTCATTCCCGGCTCCCAGCGGGTTCCGGCGCCGCAGGTGCCTTCGAGGTCGAGCACGCAGCGATCGTCGCGGCAGAGGCTCCCTTCGGCGCAGGCGGTCGTCTCGGGCCCGCACAGGCAGGCGCCGGTGGCAGGGTCGCAGAAGGCGTCGGCCGCGCACGCGTCTGGAGGGCAGAGGTCGGGCGAGGAGGTGCGGGCGTCCTCGCTGGTGGAGCTGCAGGCGCCGAGGGCGAGGGCGATCAGCAGGACCGGAGTTCGAGCTGCGCGGGTGGAGAGGATCATGGAGGGGCTCTGGTTCAGCGTTCGTTTGCGGCGGTGCTGGCGGCGCCGTAGAACTGGATTCCCGCGAGCCGGTGGAGGGTTCGGCTGTGCCCGGTCTGCCAGTCGATCTCGATGATGTAGCCGTCTCCGGTGGTGCCGAAGAGGCGTCCCCAGGCGGCGGTGAGCCCGTAGATCCGGTTGTGGTTGGTGCGGCCGATGACCTGTGCGGCGCCGTCGTTGTCGATGAGGACGAGGTCGTCGTTGCCGAAGGTGTTGCTGCTGGTCATGTAGATGAGGTCGGCCTTGTCGATGACGCAGTCTCCCGAGGAGGTGAAGCCGGAGCCCATGGAGCGGGGTGCGGGTGTCGTCCGTCCGGTGTCGAGGTCGACCTGGTAGAGCTGGTCTCCGGAGGTGACGTATCCGACGCCGAAGCTGTTGATGCACAGCCCGTTGGGGTTGACGCCGGCGGGGTTCAGGGCGCCGACGCGGGTCCACCTTCCGGTGGATTCCTCGTAGCGGTGGAGGGCGCTGCTGGCGACGCCGTAGAGGGTGCCGTCGGGGGCGACGTCGATGTCGAACATGTTGCCGGTGGTCGGTCCGATGTTCTCGGCGGTGCCGCGCCATGGGTCGACGATGTAGAGGGTGGACGGGCTCTGGGCGTAGATCTCGCAGGCTGGGGCGATGTCGAAGAAGTCCGGCAGGAAGCCGGTTGCGCAGTCGATGCCGGGAGCCGGGGGGGCGCCGGTGGGATCGGGTACGGGATCGGTCGTGGGGTCGGGCTGCGGGGGATCGGACGGGGTCGAAGACGGCGTTCCGGGCGTCGACGGGGTGGGGAGGGGGTCGTCGGAGGGGAAGGCGCTGCCGGGCGCGAAGGGGTCGGAGGACTGGTGGTCCGGGCTCGGCAGGGGTGGGTCGCCACCGCCGAAGCCGCGGCCGTTGTCACCGGTGGGCGGCGAGCGATCGCGCAGACGCGGGTCGGGTGCGGGATCGTCATCCCCCCCGCACGCCGGAAGCGCGAGCCCCGTCAGCAGGAGCAGGAGCAGGGGCAGAAGACGGGTCGTCGGGCGCGGACGTGTGGACATCGACCTGGGGGGGGCTGTCGGGGGGGAATCGGATGATGTTGTCGGCGACGTTCTGCACTTCGCGGACGCTGGAGCCTTCTTCGAGGGCGTTGAGCAGATCGAAGATGCCCTTTCGGACGTGGGAGGCGGGTGCGTCGGTGGCGGAGAGTCCGTGCAGGCGGTCGGCGGCGGTGAGGAGGACGTCGGCGTCGGGCGGGGCGATCACGGATCGGAAGATGCGGTCGTGGGCGGTCCGCTCGGTCTCCTCGCCTTCGGTGGCGAGCTCCTCGAAGAGCTTCTCGCCGGGCCGGATGCCGGTGAAGGTGATGGGGATGTCGACGTCGGGTTCGAGTCCGGAGAGGCGGATGAGGTCGCGGGCGACGTCGACGATGTGGACGGGTTCGCCCATGTCGAGGACGTAGATCTCGCCGCCCTGGCTGAGGGAGGCGGCCTGCAGGACGAGCTGGCTGGCCTCGGGGATGGTCATGAAGTAGCGGCGCATGTCGGGGTGGGTGACCGTGACGGGGCCGCCGTTGCGGATCTGTTCGGTGAAGATGGGGATGACGGAGCCGTTGGAGCCGAGGACGTTTCCGAATCGCACGGCGGTGAGGCGGGTCGTGGAGCGGGGCGCGAGGGACTGCATGAGCATCTCGGAGACGCGCTTGGAGGCGCCCATGACGCTGGTGGGCCGGACGGCCTTGTCGGTGGAGATGAGCACGCAGACTTCGGCTTCTGCGGTCTGGCTGGCGCGGATGACGTTGAGGGTGCCGATGATGTTGTTCTTGATCGCTTCGCCCGGGTTTCGCTCCATGAGCGGCACGTGCTTGTGGGCGGCGGCGTGGAGGACGATGGAGGGCCGGTGCCGTGCGAAGACCCGCTCCATGCGGGGCGCGTCGTAGACGTCGGCGATGACGGGCACGAGGGTGATGTCGGGGAAGGTCTGGACGAGTTCCCGTTCGAGGTGGAAGACGGGGTTCTCGGCCTGTTCGAGGAGCACGAGCTCGGCGGGTCCGAAGCGGGCGACCTGTCGACAGAGTTCGGAGCCGATGGAGCCTCCCGCACCGGTGACGAGCACGGTCCGGCCGGTGATCATCCGGGCGATGGGTTCGTTGTCGAGGCGCACGGGGGGCCGGCCCAGGAGGTCCTGCAGGTTCACCTCCCGGAGCTGGGAGATGGAGACCTGACCGTTGAGGAGCGCCTCGGTGGTGGGCAGCACGCGGTAGCGGACGTCGGCGCTGGCGCACAGGGCCACGATCCGCCGGACGAGCTCTCCGCTGCCTTCCTCGAGGGCGATGAGCACCTGCTCGGCGCCGGTGGTGCGGACGGCGTCGGGGAGGTCCTCCAGGCCGCCGACGATGCGGACGCCGGACACGGAGGTGCCGACGTTCCGGGCGCTCTGGTCGAGCAGGCCGACGGGGACGTATCCGTGCCTGGGGTGTCTGGCGAGCTCCCGCAGGAGGGCTTCGGCGGTGGGTCCGGTGCCTGCGATGAGGGTCTGGACGGTGGGTCCCCGGCTGTCGCCTGCGGGCTCGAGGACGCGCTCGCGCACGAGGCGGATGGTGACGCGAATGAAGCTCAGCAGGGCGACGGTGAGGACGAGGTCGATCAGGAGGATCGAGCGGGGGATGCCGGAGACCTGCAGCAGGAAGATGCCGGTGGCGAGGAGCACGGTGGCTGCGGCGGCGGCGGTGGCCATGCGCAGCAGGTCGTTGAGGGCGACGTACCGCCACCACCCGCCGTACAGGCGAAAGGCTCCGAAGACGGCGAGTTTCGTGAGCACCACGGGCACGAGCATGGTGCGCAGGGTCTCGAGCTGGCTGGCCGGCACCATCAGGTCGAAGCGGACGACGAATGCCGCCCAGAGGGACACGGCGAAGACGACGGTGTGGACCCCGAGCAGGATCGGCAGTCGGAAGCGGGTGATGCCCTGCTGCAGCATGCGGAGTTCCGGGAGGGATGTGCGTACCGCCGGGGGCGGTGCGCAGGGAGGCTGAACGCCCGGTGACTCGGCAGGCTAGCGTGTCGGACGCACGGCTTCAACCCCGGAATGCCGACGGGATCAGCCCCTCCGGGCGGCGCGCCACAGGCGGAAGCGCATGCCGGTGGTGGTGCTGATCCCGACGTCGCTGCTGGTGATCGAGCCGCCGGGACTCAGGTAGTAGGTCGTGGGGAAGGCGCTCACGCGGTACCGCGCGGCGACGGTGCCGTCGTCGATGAGGATGGGGAAGCTCAGCCCCCGTTCGTCGGCGAAGGCCTGGAGGGTCTCGGCGTCTCCGCTGTTGACGGCGATGGTGACGAGTCGGCGGCCGTCGGGGGTGCGGTTGTGCAGGCGTTCGAGGGCGCCGAGCTCGGTGCGGCACGCGGCGCACCAGGTGGCCCAGAAGTGGAGGGCGACGGCGTCTCCCCGCAGATCGTCGAGGGAGAGGGTCCCTCCTGCGATGGTGGCGAGCTGGAAGGCGGGGGCATCGGAGTCGGCGCCGCGGGGGAGGTGATCACGGCCCTGCCAGGCCTGGATGGCGAGGACGACGGCGACGAGGATGGCGATGTCGATCGCCCAGCGCTGCCAGCGGCGCCGCGGTCGTCCCGGGGCCTGTCGGGGGTTCGGAGGCGAGGTCATGAGGACTGGGCATCCGAGGCGAGGAGCTGCTCGTTGGAGGGTCCCTCGGCTGGCGGGGCAAGCTCGATGGCCCGGAGGTACTTGAATGCGTAGATGCCGGTGCGGTGGCCGTCGCTCCACTGCAGGCGCATGGCGTAGGTGCCGACGGGCTCGGCGCCGAGGAGGCGGGGGGCGGGTTGGTCGACGAAGGTGGTGACGCCGTGGAGGTGTCCCTGGCAGACGGCGCAGGGGCACCATCCGCGCAGATAGCGAAGGGAGAAGCGGCTCTTGTGGCCGTCGGTCCAGTCGATATCGAGGACGCCTTCGCGTTCCCGGAGATGAACGTCGGTGGGGGTGCTGGTCATGGTCGTGCTGCGCTTGTCGGTCGGGGCCGCGCCCGTGCGGCTTTCGCCAGCGAGGGTGTGGTCGGCGCAGCCGGTCCGCAAGCGCGCGGCTGGACGACAGGGGGGAGGAGGCCGGGGTGGCAGAGGCGGTCGAGCCCTGTCCGCACCTTCGGGTCAGGAGGGCAGGTGGAGGAGGCCGAGGGTGATGAGGAGCACGGCGAGAATGCCGGTGAGCGCGGAGGCGGCGAACACGGCGGAGCCGGCCTGGAAGGCATCATCGACGGCCTTGTGTTCGGCCTCCTCTCCGCCCCTTCGACGAGCGGCGAATGTGACGGCCCAGCGCATGACACCCCCGAGGGCGATGGCGGCGGACATCTCGAAGGGGAGGAGGAGGGCGATGCCCATGGCGAAGGCCGAAGGGGTGAATGGCTTGGTCTTCGGGATGGCTTCGAAGAGGGCGAGGAGGATGCCGAGGAGGCTGGTGACCCCGAGGGCAATGAGGACGCCACGGCCGAGCATGGAGGCGCCGCCGGCGAAGGCGTCGGCCATGGTGGCCCAGATCACGGCACCGGGTGCGGGGAAGGCTTCTCCTTCGCCGATGCCGAACCCGGACAGCATGTGGAGGAAGTAGACGCAGACGAAGGCGGCGGGGATGACACCGAGGAGCTGGAGGCCGACCTGGTGGCGGGGACTGGCGCCGACGAGGTGTCCGGTGCGCAGGTCGTAGAAGAGGTCGACGGCAATCGCGGCCATGGCGGCGCCGCAGATGCCCATGGCGAGGAGGGCCACCGGGGAGTGGGTGCCGAAGAGGCTGAAGACGAAGAGCAGGACGATGGCGAGGAGCCGGACGGGGTTGATGTTCGTCTCGGCGGCGACCTTGCCGAGGGCGACGACCATGGGCGCGCCCATGAGGATGCCGCCGACGACCCAGGGCCAGGTGACCCCGAAGACGGACTGCATGGAGTAGATGGTGACCGCGGTGGCGGCGAGGAAGACGCCGCCGATGAAGAAGGCCTGGTTGCGGGTGAGGCCGGGCTGTTCGCGGAGGTCGGTGAACCCGGGGGGCATGACCTGGGGCGTGCGGAAAGCGACGGCGAAGATCATGGAGGCGAAGGCGGGCAGGGTCATGAGTCCGACGGCGGACCAGCGGACGTACTCTCCGATTTCCGCGGCTTCGGTGCCCTGGGCGTCCAGCCACGGGACGAACCACAGGGTGCTGAGGAGGGCTCCGAGGAGCATGCTGAGCCCGATCCGCGGACCGATGACGATGCCGATGCCGTACATCAGGGGGTCAAGGCTGAGGGCGATGCCCTTGCTCTTGACGAGGGGGAGGTTGGTCCACAGGGCGCTGCCGCCAGCCTTGAAGGCGACCTTGGTGGGCAGGGTCGCGAGGGCGGAGGCGATGCCGGCGAACATCATGATGCGCGTGGCCCGGGCCCGTTCCACGAGGTTGGTGGAGGTGACGGTCTTGAGGATGGTGGCGCAGGCGACGGCGCTGGGGAAGAACCAGTGGATGATGTAGCGCCGCATCGGGACGGCGACGGCGACGCCCATGAGGGCGACGGCGGCGACGAGGACGGCGAGGGGGAAGAGGTCGGGCTCCCAGGTCTCGCCCTGCATGCCCTTCCAGACGTAGATGGAGGCGAGGATGGCGACGGTGAAGCCGACGCTTCCGCCTGCGGAGGCGACGGTCTGCCCGAGGTTGTAGTTCCGGATGTTGGCGTCGATGCGGGGGAGCAGGAGCAGGCACAGGATCACGGCCACGATGGAGCCGCCGTCGCCCCACCCGGTGAGCAGGGTGGAGTAGACGTTGTTGAGCCCCATGAGGACGGCGAGGACGAGGAAGGTGATCCAGGTGCGGATGGACAGGGTCATCGACGGTCCCGGGGGGGGGTGGAGGGGGAGGGTTTGCGCGGCATGGGTGCGGGGGTGCCGTGCTGGGCGCATGCGCCGTCGGGCGGGCGGTTAGCAGACGGGTGGCGGGTGCGCAACGGCGCGGCGCAGTGGTCCGGGGCGGCAAAAACGCCGAACGGCGGCCCGGGAGGGGCCGCCGTTCGGATGAATGGCCGGGGGCCGCGGATTACTCGGCGGCGGGCAGGGTGGCGGTGAACTCGCGGGGGCCGGCCACGGAGATGGAGCCCTGGGAGAACCAGCCGTCGTCGAAGCGGCTGCCGAGGGCGTCTGCGCGTCCGACGAAGAGTTCGTAGGTGTCGCCGGGGTTGCGTGCGGTGAAGTTGGTGCAGGGGGGGTTGGAGGTCTCCCACACGCGGATGGTGTCCCCGTCCTGGATTTCGAACGCTCCGAAGCCGACGACGAGGTATCCGCCGGTGGCGCCGAGGCTGTAGGTGTTGGCGCTCACCGCTTCGTCGCACTCCTGGGCGCCTTCGAAGGCACTGCGGATGTCTGCGGTGCCGAGGGCGCTCTCGGGGTCGTTGGCGCCGGGCTCGGCGTTGCCGGAACCCTGCACGAACAGGTTGGCCTCGACGGACTGGGCGAAGACGCTGGCGCCGTCGCGGATGATTTCGATGGCGTCGACGTTCGGGCCGGGGGTGGTGCCTTCGGGGCTGTCGGTGGTGGAGAGCACGCCGACGAAGGTGTAGGGCGAGGCCGGGTCGGAGGACGCGACGATCTCGACGCAGGCCATCATGGGCTCGGCATCGGTCTCCTCGCCCTCGACGGCGGCGCAGTCGAAGCCTTCGGCGCACTGGGTCGCGCTCGTGCACGCCTCGAAGCAGATGCCCTCTTCGGCGCCTTCGGCGATGTTGCATGCGAAGTTGCCGTCACAGTCGGCGTCGGCGGAGCATGCGGTGCCCATGGGCTCGGTGGGCGTGAAGGGACCGTCCTCGTCCTCGCCACAGGCGGCGAGGCCGAAGGAGAGGCCGGCTGCGAGCAGCAGCATGAGAAGGCGTCGGTTGGTCATGTTGTCCATCGTTGGAGACTCCCGAGAGGGTGTGCGAAACAGCGCCGAAGCGGCGCAGGGAAGAGTTGACCCGTAGTTGGGTTCCGGGGCGGATGTAGCCTTTGGGACGATCGGTGTCAAACCGCAGCGGAGTGGCCGGCTTTCCTTCGATCGTGGGCGGCTGCTTATTCAGTCCTCCGCTCAGGTCAAGCCTTCAGTGGGGAATCGGGCACGGACCGGCGCGGGATGAGGAGGGTTGCGTGCGGCAGCGGCTGCCGGGTTCGATTTGAGGCCGGGGGTATGCTCGAACCCCTTGACGAAGGACGCTTTGCTGCAGAATGATGATGCGCATGTGCGCACATGCCCGCCGCTCCGGCTCCTTCCCTGTGCCGGTTTCGCACCGAGCACCCACGGGCGGAGACGTTCTCCGCTCCCGATTCCCGTTCACGATCGATGCTCGAACTCTACATCGCCACGGCCATTCTCGGGGGGGGTCTCGTCGCACTGTCGGCCTTCACGGGCGGGGATGCGGACGTGGACGCGGATGTCGACGCCGACGGTGGGGACGCGGGGACGGATGTGGACGCCACCTGGGTGCCCATCCTGTCCATGCGTTTCTGGACGTTCACCCTGGCGTTCTTCGGTCTGTCGGGGATGTTGCTGCACTGGCTGACGGGCCTGGCGGTGACCGGACAGCTCGCCGTGGCGGCGCCGTTCGGTCTGCTCAGCGGCCTCGGGGCGTCGTGGACGTTGCGCCGGCTGCAACTCTCGGAGATCTCGTCCTCGGCCCGGGAGCGAGATCTTCTTGGGGTGGAGGCGCGCGTGCTGTTTCCGATCTCGTCGACGAGCCCGGGGAAGATCGTCTACCGTGCCCGGGAACGCGAGGCGGAGATTCTGGCGCTGACGGACGACGACTCGCCTCTCGCGGCCGGGGAGACGGCGGTGATCATCGGTTTCGAGGACGGCAAGGCGCGGGTGGTTCGCCCGGACCGTTTCCTTCCGCCCGGAGACGAGGACGTCCCGGCATGAGTACGTTTCAGCAGATTCCCTCCCTCCCGACAGGAGCGTGACCGTGGGCATCGGATTCGGCATCCTTCTCCTGGCGCTCTTTCTGGGCGTCATCTTTGTCTTCAAGACGCTCCTCTACATCTGTCGCCCCAACGAGATCATCGTGTTCTCGGGTCGGAGGCGGCGGCTGGCCGACGGCTCCAGTGTGGGCTACTCCGTCGTCCAGCACGGGGGGCGACTTCGCGTGCCGATCATCGAGATGGCGGAGCGGATGGACGTGTCGACGATGACGGTGCACATCAACATCTCGAACGCGTACAGCCGCGGGAACATCCCGCTGACGGTCGGGGCGATCGCGAACGTCAAGGTCTCCACGCGGCCTGGCCTGATGGACAACGCGGTCGAGCGCTTCCTCGGGCGGGACCGGGAGGAGGTCCGACAGGTGGCCAAGGAGACCATCGAGGGCTCGCTGCGCGGCGCGCTTGCGAAGCTGACCCCGGAACAGGTCAACGAGGACCGGCTGTCGTTCGTCGAGGCGCTGTCGGACGAGGCGGAGGATGACCTTCGCAAGATCGGCATCCAGATGGATACGCTCAAGATCCAGTCGGTGACCGACGAGGTGAACTATCTGGACTCCATCGGGCGCGAGAAGATAGCGCAGGTTCTGCGTGATGCGGAGATCGCGGAGTCCGACTGCAAGCGGGACGCGGACCGCGTGGAGGCGGAAGCCGAGGCGCGGGGCCGTGTGGCCCAGGAGAACGCCCAGGCGAAGATCCAGGTCGGCGAGAACGAGTACCGCAAGCTGCTTGCGGAGCTGGATGCGCGGGCGCGTTCGGAGGAGGAGCGGACCATTGCTGCCGCCGAGGAGGCGCGGGCCCGCGCGGAGGTGAAGCTGCAGGAGATCCGCACGGAGCTCGCCCGGCTGCGTCTGCAGGCGGACGAGGTGCTCCCTGCAGAGGCGCGCAAGGAGCAGGACGCGCTCGACGCGGCGGGCCTGGCCGCGGTGATCGCCGCGGAAGGCCGAGCGGCCGCCGAGGCGCTGCGCCTGATGTCGGAAGCGTGGAACCGGGCCGGCGCCAACGCGGAAGACATCTTCCTCATCCAGCAGCTCGAGCCGCTGCTCCGGCGCATCGTCGACCGGGTCGGCCAGATCGACATCCGCGAGGTGAACCTCGTGGACAATGGCGACGGAGCCTCCCTCGGACGGCTTGCGGGCGCCTACCCCGCGACGATCGACGCGGTGCTCGGCGCGCTGAGCAACGCTACGGGCATCGCGATCCAGGACGTGCTCCGGCGACCCGCGCAACCGATTGACGTCCAGGCGGCGCGGGCCGGGAAGGCGCCCTCCCGGGAGGCCGCCGACGGTCCCCGGAGCGGAACGTTCAATCTGACCCGCGGCGAGCGGGCAACCCCGGCCGGCGCTGCCGCCGAAGAGCCGGCCTTCGAGATCCCCGCCCCGGAGGAGTCCACCGTTCGGACGCCCGGGACCCAGCGTCTGTCGGGACTGTCGGCAGACCAGTCCAGCAACCCCGAGGAGGGCTGAGCCATGGGTGGTGAAGTCATCGGCATCGTCATCTTCCTGGGCTTGATCTTCGCGTTCGTGCTCGCCAAGACCGCCCAGAGCCTGATCCACGTCTCCGGCCCCAACGAGGTGCTGGTGTTCTCGGGCCTCAAGCACCGGCTCGGCAATCGCACGGTCGGGTACAAGCTCGTCAAGGGCGGAAAGGGGCTCCGGATTCCCCTCCTCGAGACGGTCGACCGGATCGACCTCACCAACATGATCATCGAGGTCACCGTCTCCGGCGCCTACTCCAAGGGCGGCATCCCGCTCAACGTGCAGGCGGTGGCCAACGTGAAGGTCGCCGGCGACGATCCGCTCATCCACAACGCCCTCGAGCGGCTGCTCGGCAAGTCCCGCGACGAGATCATGAAGATCGCCCGCGAGACCCTCGAGGGGAACCTCCGCGGCGTGCTCGCCACGCTCACGCCGGAGCAGACGAACGAGGACAAGCAGGCGTTCGCACAGTCCCTCCTGTCCGAGGCCGAGCACGACCTCTCCGCACTCGGCCTGTACCTGGACACGCTCAAGATCCAGTCCGTCACCGATGATCAGGGCTATCTGGCGGCGATCGGACGGCGCCAGTCCGCCGAGCTGATGCGACGCGCGCGCATCGCCGAAGCCAACGCCCGCGCCGAGGCCGCCGTGACCGAAGCACGCAACCACGAGGAGACCGTGCTGGCCCAGATCGCCGCGCGCACCGACATCGCGCGCGCCGAGGCCGACCGACGCATCACGGACGCCGAGACACAGCGTCCGGCACGAATGGCGGAGGAGCGGTCCGAGGTCGCGGCCCAGGTCGCCCGCTCCGAGGCCGAGCTCAAGGTGCAGCTCGCCCGGATCGAGCAGGTCAAGCGCCAGCTCCAGGCCGAAGTCATCGAGCCGGCCATCGCCCAGCGGGACAGTCGCATCTACGAAGCCGAGGGTGAGGCCGCGCAGATCGTCGAGGACGGTCGCGCCCGTGCGGAAGCGCTCCACGAGATCACCGAGATCTGGCTGAACTACGGCGAGTCCGCGAAGCGCGCCCTGCTCATGCAGAAGCTCGAGCCCGTCGTCGACCTGCTCACCTCCACCATCGACACCATCGACGTCGAGCGCCTCACCCTTCTGGGTGGCGGCCGTACCGGCGAGGACGGCGAGCCCTGGTCCATGAAGGCCATCCGCACCCTCGAGGAGATCCGCGGCGCGACCGGCATCGACATGGAGGACGCCGCAAAAAAACTCCTGGGGGCGTCGCCCGCGGCGGGTGATGCCCCAGACCGGGACACGCGTGACCAGGAGCGCGCAGAGCGCCGGGCGCAGCGAGCACAGGCGCGAGCCGAACGCGATGCATCCGATCCACGTCGCGCACGACGCTCCCGGGAGCGCTCCGGAAGCGCGCGGCCCGGAGCAGCCCCCCCGGCAGCCCGCGAAGCCGAACCCTCCGATGTGTCTGCGCAGAACGACCCAGGAAGTTCCCGCCAGAGCGGATCCATGACCGTCGAGGACGCCACGGTCCGGGAGCAGCGTCGACGCAACGTGCTGATGGGCACCACCGGACAGCGCCGCACCCGGGAGGAGAACTCCCGGCACGCGCTCTCGAGAAACGGATCGACCACCGAGCAGCAGCTTCGCCAGCACGCGGACCGCGCGGAGAAGGAATCGGCCCGTGCGATCGAGACGTTGCGGAACCTCAAGGACGCGGCGGCGGCGCGCACACCTGCCGAGAATGCCGCAACCGCGGGCCAGTGGTACGCCGCCACCCGGACCGACCGCGTCGGTCCGCTGACCTTCGACCAGCTCCGCCACCGGGTTCAGCGCGGTGACGTGCCGCGAGATGCCTTCGTCTGGCGTTCCGGCATGAACGAGTGGGAGCGCATCGACCAGAGCCCGACATGGCGCACCGCGGAGCAGTCCGCGCGGCGCCCGTCCGCCGGGTAGCCGCTCTCCAGCCTCGCCCTCGCGGCAAATTCCCGGCGCCGGGTCCGACGGAGCGTCGCTCCTCCGCCCGTGCGTTCAACCGCATCGCTCAGATCCGGACGCACAGCTCGAAGAGCTCGTGCAGCGCCTCGAACTGTCGGCAAGCGCCCAGAACGATCTCCTCGGCATCCGTCCGGACGAAGGGTCGGGCAGCGAGGGCGTGCAGAAAGGCGCCCCACCGACCGCTCTCCCGGTCTGCGCACTGGCTGAAGAAGGTGAGGGCCTCCTCGGGCACCTCCGGACAACGGCGCAAGTGCCGGATCTGGATCCGGGCGCCCAGCGAGGCCCCCTCCATGACGTAGACGCGACCGATGACCGCTGGACTGCCGGCGCTCGCTTCTGCGAGCGCCTCCTCCCTCCACCGCAGGAGACGATCCAGCGCCTTCTCCGGAAGGGGCCAGCGCGAAGCGCCCAGGCGCTCGAGGTCCTGTTCGAGCGCAGGAACGCGGCTGTGGAGCAGACCGAGGAGCTCCGGAGCCTTCGCCTGCCATGATGCGGCCACGCTCTCCAGCGTGGACCAGGCAGTGCAGTAGATCTGCAGTTGGTGGGCGTATTCCTGGCGGGACAGGGTGTGCTCCAGGAGTCGTCTGTGCAGTTCGGCCTCCTCGATGGCATTGTGCACCTGCCGCGTGCCGTCTCGCAGGAGCACGTGGAGGGGTTGTCCATCCGGCCGACCGACGGGCGATCGAGGCACGGGAGGGTTCGAGCGCGTGGAGAGGACAGAGTGGTTCATGACATACCGGGGCGTGGGGGGACATCGCAAGGAGTGCTGCGACACCCATGCCCTCAAGCAGAATACGTGCCACCGGCCGTGAGAGGAGTGTGTGGCACGGCAGTCCCTGTCGGTACACACCGTTTCGCCCGTGCAACGTGGCTCAGGAGCTGCCGGTCCCGGTGTCCGTCTCCCCTTTCCTGTCGTCGTCCGCGACCCTGAGCCGCAGGGACACGGTGGTCCCGCTTCGGGATGGGCCCTCGAAGGCGAGATCTCCGCCGAAGGACTCGACGATCTGCCGGGAGAGGAAGAGCCCGAGTCCGCTGGACTCCTCGGTGACCCGGCTGCTGCTCCCGCCGGTGAAGAGGTGCCGGAGTTGCTCGGGCGCGAGGCCATTGCCGGTGTCGGACAGCCTCAGGACCTGCCAGTCGGCGTCTCGCCGGAGCTCGATGCGAATGCAGCGCGCATTCTCGGGCACCCGGCGCAGCGCGTTTCCAGCGTTGGTCAGCAGGTTGACGAGCACCTGGACGAGGGGCTGCCGGGGGCCGTGTACCGGTGCGGGGGGGCCAGGCTCGTGGTGCACGACGACCCCGTCCGGGAATCCGACGCGGGCGACCCGAAGGCTTCGCTCGACCACCTCCCGGAGGTCGGTGATCCCGGGCGATGCCACGCCGTGGTGAACCGTGCGCATGTGCTGGAGGACATCGGCCACCTGTCGCAGCGCATCGCGAATGTCGTCGAAGGCCTCGGCCAGATCGGGGTCCGCAGGGATATCGAGGCGGCGTTCGAGGTAGCCGAGGCTGGTCCGCGCGAGCGCCAGCGGATTCCGGATCTCGTGGGCGAGGCCCGCGTAGAGGAGGTCCATCGCCTCCTGCAGCTCCCGACGGTAGCGCCCTGCCTTTCGGTGGACGAGGCGTAGCTGCAGGGTCGACTCTCCGCTGGTCATGGGAAAAAACCAGCCCTCGAGGAGGGTGTCGGGATCGTCGTCCCGGGCACGAAACCGGAACGACTGCTGTCCGTCGCGGACGGACGGCGGAAGGATCTCGAGAATGTCCGCAGGCACGAGATCGCTGAGTTGATGGATGACCCGCTGATCGAGATTCATGGCGGCGGCCACCCCGCCCGAGGGACGCATCCACCGAACGATGTCGGCGGGATCAAGACGCGCGATCGTCCCGGGGAGCTGCTCCAGCAGCCGCTCGATCACCTCCGTACTGCGCAGCAATTCGGCAGCCCGATCGACGTTCTCCTGCTCGTGCATCGCGACGGCGAGCACCCATCGACTGCCATCCGGCGCAGTCCAGCCGCGATGGCGCAGGCGCAAGCTGCGAATTCCTCCGAAACCCTGGTTCATGGGCCAGACGGCATCCTGCAGCACGTCGGAGCGGACGAGGGCATCGAACGCCTCCATGGCCACGTCTCGAAGCCCGTCCGGCACCGTGGCCAGCACATGCTGGCCGATCATCTCCCGTCGCTTCACGCCCAGCAGTTCCGCGCCTTCCCGGCTCAGGTCCCGGATGAAGCCGAACTCGTCGATCAGGGCAATGCCCGCCGGCAGATGATCCAGCAGGGACGCTACCCATGGTCGAGCGCGCATTGACTTCACATCGTCGGGAACCGGCAGCCCGCGTGAGATCGGGGTGGTTCGATCGGGTTCCGGAGCGCTGTCCGGTGGCGTTTCCGCATCAGAATCCGGTGTGGATGCATCCATGCTCGTTGCGCCGGGCGGGGGTTTGAAGTGGAGCGGCAGAAGCGCGAGTGGTCGGTGACCGTTTCGACACCGCGAAGACGGCTTCCGCAGGCTCGAACGGGATGCACTGTTCACAGGGAGAGAATGAGTCAACGACGTGTCCTGATCTGTGATGACGATGACCGCCTGCGGCGGAGCGTCGTGCGCCTGCTGCGTTCGGACGGTCTTCATGTGGAGGAGGCGGCGAGCGGACGGGACGCCCTCGACCGGGTCCGGCTCGAGCCTCCGGACGCCCTGCTCCTGGATCTTGGACTTCCCGACGAGGACGGCCTGCGGATTCTGCGGACGTTGCGTCGGGAGGGGTACGAGGGAGCCGTCCTCATCCTGACCGGTCAGGGGGACGTCTCCTCGGCGGTCAAGGCGACCCGGCTGGGGGCCTCGGAGTTCCTGATGAAGCCGTTCGAGCCGAAGCGGCTGCTGGAGTCGCTCCGACGCGAAACGGGACATCGCAACCCTGGCGCTCCGGAGTCCCATTCTGCCTTGAGGACATACGCGGAGCTGCAGGCGGCCTCTCCAGCGATGCACCACGTGTTCGACCAGCTGTCCCGACTGAGGGAGCTGGACTTTTCCACCGTCCTGCTGCACGGCGAGTCGGGCACAGGCAAGGAGCTGGTGGCGCGGGCGCTCCATCACGAAGGGTGCCGCCGCGCTCGCCCGTTCGTGGAGGTGGACTGTTCGACCATCCCCGACGCGCTCTTCGAGTCCACGCTCTTCGGCCACGAGCGGGGGGCGTTCACCGGTGCGAACCAGCGCCAGCTCGGCCTGTTCGGGTCCGCGGAGGACGGGATCGTCTTTCTGGACGAGGTGGGTGAGCTCCCGGAGGGGGTTCAGTCCAAGCTTCTGAGGGCCCTCGAGAGCAGGACCTTTCGCCGGGTGGGGGGCACGGAGACCCTGCCTCTCCGCGCGTCCGTGGTCGCAGCGACCCACCGAGACCTCCGGCTGGAGGTCGAGAAGGGCCGGTTCCGTCAGGATCTCTATTATCGCCTCGCCGTCATCCCGCTTTCGATTCCGCCCCTGCGCGAGCGCAAGGAGGACATTCTCGCACTGGCTCGGGTCTTCCTCGCCTCGTTCGCAGGACAGTTCGAGCGTCCCGTTCTGACGATCTCGGCACCGGCCGCGAAGCACCTTCTGGACTACTGTTGGCCCGGGAACGTTCGCGAGCTGAAGAACACGATGGAACGACTCTCCGTCTTCGTGGACGGAGAGCAGATTCTTCCGGAGCACTTGCCACCCGCAGTGCGCTATGCGTCACCACCCGACGACCTGGATCGTTTCGTCCTTCCGGAAGGCGGTGTTCGGCTGGAGGACGTCGAAGCGCATCTCGTGCGTCAGGCCATGGATCGATGCGGCGGCAATCAGAGCGCCGCGGCGAAGCTTCTGGGTCTGAGCCGCTATCAGCTTCGGCATCGGCTGAAGAAGCTCGGTCTCCTCTGAGCGCCAGTCGGTTCGACCGCGGCTGAAGTCGGCCAGTACAGGGCCGCATTCGAACGTCCGTGCATGCCACGAGACCCGGCGGACCCGTGCTCTCCGCCCACACGGTGAGCCGCACGCGCGTGCAGTTGCCGTGCGTCGAGATTTCCGCAAGCGTACCGGGCCCGTCCGGGACACGACCCGGTCACCGCCCAGCAGTGCAGTGGCCGGTTCCCGGCGGTCGCCTGGGACGACGCCTCTCCGTGGCCGGCCCACCTGACGACCGCACGGCAGCGTGCAGCAGTGCGACGCTCTACTGCGTGAACGGAGCGGGTGGGCGGCGGCGGCGGCGGCGGCGGCGGCGGCGGCGGCGGCGGCGGCGGCGGACGTGTGCACATCCCTGCAGTCGGGTGTGCAAGACCCCACACCCGCTTCGGCGCTCCTTCCTGGGGATCCGGCTGCACCAGCGCCCTCCACATCCGAACTTCGAATGATCCGAACATGAACGCACCGTTCCACGGATGCGCCATCTGTTTGTGCGATGCGCCGCGTCATGCCGGTTCCTGTGGGAGCCCCCCCCGGAGCCGACATCGGCCGCCAGGGTGGTGCGCGTATGCAGGAAACGGGAAGATGGCCCCACAATCGAACAACGCGTTCGATGAATGAAACAGTCGCTGGCACGGGCCTTGAAATGGCTGGGACCGGCAGCCGCAGCTCGTGGTCTGCAGACCCCGCCCCGAGATTCCCCCCCGTGAACACGCATCTCAAAAGCAGCCGCTCGCCGTCGGGCCGGACCGTCGAGCCCGGTCCTTCCGCTTCCGGAGGTGGAGCGGCAGATGGTGGGCCCGAGCGTCCTTCGGGAAGCGACGGACAGGGACCGATGCGGCGGCGGACGCTCGATCGGCTTGGTCGCGTGGTCTCGGAAGGGCATGGCCCAGACGTGCCGAGGGACGTGGTCGAGCTGTTGCGCGCGGCCCTCGAGACCGCTGCTTCACACCAGCGGGGTCCGTGGAGCGGCGCATCCCTGTGGACCACGACCGGCCGCTGGCTCGCGATCGACGACAGCCGGCACGTCCATCTGTGCGATGGTGACTCCTGTCCCGATCTGGAGGCGTTTCTTGCAAGCACGGTGAACGTGCCCGGTGCCCTCTTTGGCACCGGAGGTCGTTCCGGGCCGGAGGCGGGCATCTGGGAGATGCAGCGTCAGGGGACGTGGTCCGTGCTCCGGGAGCCGGCAACGGACGCCGGTGTCTGGGAGGAGACCGCCGAGCTGCTGTGCTCGATGGTTCTGGAGACCGAGCTGGACATCACCGAGCTTCGGCTTCTGACGCCCCAGCACCATCTGCTGGTCGTGACGAGCGGTCACGGGTTGCATGTCGCGCTTGGCAAGCCGTGCCGTCCTCTCCTGCTGCGGGCCGCCATCCGGAGGGCCAGCTCGGGAAGCCGTGCGGGATCGTCTGTCTCTCGGAGCGTGCTCTCCAGGCGGGAGGAGGGGCCGACGCTCTCGGTCCCTGCCGTGGGCGCTTCGGAAACCGCTGGGTCCCGCCCCCCGGCTGCGGACCCCCAAAAGGGAGCGGGAGTTCACGCGGCCGCTTCCGGCGGTGGCGCGCTGTCCGAGTTGCAGTGGGAGCTCGTGGTCGAGTCGGACACTCGCGAGGACATGTCACCGGCCGATGCCCCGTTCAGTGCTGCCTGCCGCTGGGAAGAGGTGGGTGCGTGGATCGAGCGCAGCGTTGCCGCGATCGGCGATCACACGGGTCCACGGGTCGCATCCAACTACTGGCGGCAGGCCCTCGGCGTTGCCCAGCTCGATCGACACGTTCGGGTTTCTGCGAGTGGGGCCGTGCAGGTGCACGACGCCCAGGCATGCGTGGACCCGACGCAGATGCCCCACCTGGACGGTGCCCTCGAGCAGGTCGTTTCCCGAGGGCGCCGAGTGATTCCGTCCTTCGAGGATCTGGTGCTCGGTCCCCTGCCCCCCGCGCCGTGGAGTGCGTGCGACCCTGGAGGTGAGTCATGAAGAAGGTCAGCCTGCTGCCGCTCGGGCGTCAGCCCGAGATCAAGACCAATGCACGCGTGCTCGACGCCCTCCTCGCGGAGGAGGTCGGGGTGATGATGGCGTGCGGCGGGCGGGGTCTTTGTGCCACGTGCCACGTCTTCGTGGAGGAGGGGTCCGAGTCGCTCTCTCCGCGCAACGCCCGGGAGGACCGCACGCTGGGTCGTCTGTCGGGCACGCGTCCGAACAGCCGCCTCGCATGTCAGGCGCGGGTCTGTGGCGAGGGCGTCCGCGTGTCGTTGCCCGATGGGCTCTATGCGCTCGACCGAAAGGACATCGAGTCTCTCATCGGGAAACGGGCGCGCACCGCCATTCTCCATCCGATCGATGGTCGAGTCCTGGTCGAACCGGGCAAGATCATCACACGCAGCTTCATCATGCAGCTCAATGACGTCGACTTTCAGGTCAACGACGACCTGGCGGACGACGCGTGAACCTCTCTCTTCCCCCCACAACCCTGGTGGACTCATGAGTGACATCCTGATCGGCGGGCAAGCCCGCAAGCACAACTACTACGGCAAGAGCGACTTCCTGCGTCGCACCGTCGGCGACTCGGCGCTCCAGCTCGGCTACGGCGGGGTGGGCATGATGTGCACCGAGGACTTCATCGTCGGGCTGCAGGAGGGTCTCGAGAACGAGGTGGGCGAGGCCAGCGCCGTGATCATGTACCAGTGCGGCCTCGAGTGGGGGAAGGTGGACATGCAGCGCTTCGAGGAGCGCGTCCAGGGCGAGTTCGGGCGCTCCGCGCGTGACATGAACGTCAACTTCGTCCTCGAGACCTGGTGGTGGCCGCTGACCGCTGCTGGCTGGGGTTCCTGGCGCGTGGACCTGTCGCGGGTGAAGCAGGGCTACATCATGGTGGACCTGTACAACTCGGCTGTCGCGCAGAGCCTCGAGCCGCTCGGCAAGCCGGTCTGTCACCTCTACGCCGGGATGATGGCCGGAGCGTTCTCCACCTTCATCCGGCGCGAGCTGAGCTGCATCGAGATCCAGTGCTACGCGATGGGCGAGGACCACTGCCGCTTCCTGATCGGGAGCGAGAAGCGGGTCGACGCCGCGGAATTCTGGTTGAGCGAAGGTGCCCGGGCCTCGGACATCATTCGCCGCCTCGGCGAGCAGTAAGCACTGGAGTTCCGCATGACCGACCAGCCTCCCAGAACCCGCAGCACCCTGTCCCGCCTCCTCGGGCTGGCCAGTCGCTCGTCCCGTGCCGGTTCGTTGCCCCCGCCGCCACCCGTTCCGGCTCCTGGTCGCGCTCCGGGGGAGCAGCAGCCTCCGGCGGAGGACAGCAGTCGCGTCCTGCCAGCCCTCGCCGACTCGTCGGAGTGGGATGCGGCCTGGAACCAGGTCCAGGACCGTGGCCAGCCCGAACCAGCAATGGTGCCTGCATCACGGCTGACGGCCCCGGAGCAGAGCGCTTCCGCCCGGACGGGAAGCGTCTCCGTCCGGGCTCGGCTGCAGGCCGTCGCCTGGCATGGACCGCGCGTGCCGGAGCGCGCAGCGGTCGCCATCGGCCGCTCCGTGCGCCAGCGGTTCTCCGCCGTGGTGTGGAGCGGCAAGCCCTCGTCGCCGGCCGAGACCGCCCCTGTCCCCGAGGGGGCGGCACCCGTGCCCACCGTCGACGCCGTGTTCGGCGATCTCGACTGGTGATCGATCATCCTTCCCCGCACCGAAAGGAGTGTCCCATGAACCCATCCCTCCAGTCGCTCTTCAGTCAGTCCGAGGGCCGCTACTTCTCGCAGGAAGAGGCCCGCACCCTCACCGACTTCGCCTCCGGAATGGACGCTCGGCTCTCCGCGATGCACGCCGTCGATGCCCACGAGGATGCCATCGTCCGGGAGACCATCGATGCCGTCTGGGCCCAGCACCCCGACTTCGAGACCCGTCACGCCGATGCCCGGGCCAGGGGCGAGCGCGACGTCCGTCTGGTGCTGCGCTACTGCACCCAGGCCATGGTCCGACAGGACATGACGTTCCTGGAGGAGCATCTGCTGTACTGGCTGCGCACCATCCTGCAGGCCTTCCGGATGGGTCCGGTGATCGACACCACGTACCGACTGCTTCCGCAGCGGGTGGAGGCGCACCTCTCCGCGGACCAGGTCAGGCTGCTGGCCCCGTACCTTCGTCGCACGCACGAACTGCTCACGCTGCAGCGTGACGGTGGAGGTGCGCGATGACCGCTCCCATGGCCCACATCGCTCCGCATCCCTTCTACCTGAGGGACGACTACATCGAGGCCAGTGCCTGGGAGGGTACCCTCCGCAGTGCGTCCGGCCACAAGCTGCTCGTCCTGCCCGAGGAGCTCATCATCGGCGTGCATCGTGCGACCGAGCACGAGACCGGCAAGGCGCTCCCGCTCATCATGACCGGCTGTGGGCGGCAATGGGGAGAGCGGCTCGTCCGGCGATGGGAGCAGGAGTGGACCCACTTCTATGGCCACGCGCTGGCGGACGCAGACTTCACGGCCTTCGAGACCTGGCTGCGCCTGCTGTTCGAGCATCAGGGCTGGGGCCACCTCGAACTGGAGTTCGGCCTGGAGGACGAAGGTCTGCTCGAGTTCAGGCTCCGCCGGTCCGTGTTCGCGCGGCTGCTCGCGGACAGCCCGTTCGACACGGTCTGTCACATCTTCGCCGGGCTCCTTGCGGCGATGACCTCCCGTTTCGCCGAGACGGAACTCGACGCCATCGAGATCGCGTGCGAGCGCTCCGGCGCGCCCTGCTGCCGCTTCATCGTCGCCGTCCCGGAGCGGGTCGAGTCCGCCCGCGCGCTCGCCCTCGATGGTGCGTCCTCCGAGCAGCTCCTCGCCGAGCTGCGCAAGCCCCGCTGATCGCAGCGTGGTCGACCGGGCGAACACCGCCGGTGGCCACGCACCGACCCGAACGCACCGGATACGGCTCCATGGCCACTCTCCACTCTCCTCACGACCCTCCATCGTCCCCTGCGCCATCCGCCCTCCTCGGGGGACGCTGGAGGCTCGAGCGGCCCCTCGGAAGCGGTGCATTCGGCACGGTCTGGCTCGCCCGCAACCTCGCCGACCGCACGCCGGCCGCCATCAAGATATTCGACGTGAAGTTTCGGGATACCGGATACCTGAAGGAACTCGGCCTGCTCTTCGATCAGCAACATCCCCACATCGTCCGCACCCTCGACTTCGGCTACTCCGCAGGTCGAAAGTACATCGCGTACGAGTACGCTGCCGGCGGAAGCCTCCGCGATCTCCTCGTGCGTCAGCACAGGCTGCCCGCCCGCCACGCGCTCGCCATTCTGCGGGATGTCGTGCGGGGCCTTCGGTTCGCCCACGAGCGGGACATCGTCCACCGCGACCTGAAGCCCGAGAATCTGCTGCTGCTGCACACCCATGAGCTGCACCCGGTGCGGATCTGCGACTTCGGCCTCGCGCATCGCGCCGCACCCGGCACCACTTTCCAGCTCGACCATGGCTCTCCGGCGTACATGGCTCCCGAGCAGTTCGGGGACGACTGCGACCACCGAGTGGACTTCTACGCACTCGGTGTCATTCTTTATGAACTGCTCTTCGGCCGCCGCCCGTTCCACGGGGATCAGACCGCCCTGAAGCACGCCCATCGGCAGCTTGCTCCCGGGCTGCCCGACTCCCTCCATCCGGCTCTTCGCGCACTGCTGGAAACACTCCTCGCCAAGGAGCCCGGAGATCGGCCCTCGTCGGCGGCGCAGCTCGAGACCCTGGTCGACCGGGTGCTGGCAACGATCCGGGGCGAGCGCTGGACCGGTGCCCATGTGCTTCCCCACGACCATGCACTGGAGCGGGTCGCGTGCTGGCGCCTGCGCCTGCCCGTGCGTCCGCTTCAGATCGCGTCGCTGGCCGACGGTCAGGCCGCCCTGCTCCTGCACGACCGGGTCGTTCGCATCGGGGCAGACGGCAGACCCATCGATCAGGCGCCGCGTCCCCACCCGGAGGCCGTGCTGATCGAGGGAACCATCCGCAGTCCGCACCCTCTTCTCGTCGACCGGTGTCAGGTTCTGCAGCTCCGGGAAGGCCGCCTCCACCTCCTCCACGAAGGTCTTCCCGAGGGTCCCCGGCATCTGCGCGCAGCTCCCGATGGCTCCACCATCGCCGTCGCCACCCCGAATGCCGTGCAGCGAATCCCGCTCCACGGGCAGGGCGAGGCCTGCTCATTCGACGTCAGCGCCTGGGGCACGCTGCCTCCGGTTGCCTTCGACCACGAGGGACACCTGCTCTGGATCGCGACCGAGTCTCCCCGGACCCGACTCCTGGCCCTCGACCCAACGGGCGCGATGCGTGCCGATCTCACCGTCCCGGTCGGCCAGCCCCTCCTCGCGTCCCTCGAGGACGGCGGGGTTGCCATCGCTGCGCAAGGGCGCACCGGACTGCAGCTCATCTCCCGGCAGGGCTTCGTGCTCGCCACCTGTCCCACCGAGGATCCGGTGCTCGAGCTTCTGGCGCCACGGCCCGGGCGACTCCTCGCCCTCACTGCCTTCCACGTCCAGGGCATCGACACCCGGCAACCCCGCTCGCTCGGAATGCTCGACGTTCGCGATCTGGGCCCGGACGTCTGCGCCTGTGGAGACCTGCTTCTGGCGCGATGCCTCGACGACGCCCCCGTGCTGCGCGCCTTCGCCCTGTCCCTGTCCACGGAGTCCTCATGACACGCAAGAACATCCTGCTGCTTCTGCCCGTCATCGCGGTCGGATCCGCCGCCGGCATCCTGCTTCCCGTCGCCCCCCGGCTCGGCGTCACAACCGGAGTGGTCGCCGGTACCCTCCTTTGCCTCCTCGTCGTGTTCGTCCTTCGCACTCGAACGGCGCCCGGACGCGATGATGCGGACGCAGACGACCTCGCATCCACGGATTGTTCCGATGACGGCAGCATCTCCGGTGCCCAGGAGAAGGCCCGAACCGATCCACCCTCCGCCGGTCGGCCATCGGTCTCCCCGAACGACGCCGACAGTCCGCCGGTCCCATCCGTCAACGCGACCACGGCCGACGATCTCTTCGCCGCCTTCGACGACCCTGGCGACCCGAGCACAAACGCCGCACCAGCGACCTCCCTCTTCGAGGATCTCGCGCCGAAGGACGTGCCGCAGGACGACTACCAGCCGTCGTTTCGTTCCCTGCTGTTCGCGCTCTCCGATGTCGACCCCGACCTGGCTTCCTCCGGCCCACGGCCGGCCTCGCGCGGCATCTCGCTGACCGGCGCCAGCAAGCCTCGTGCGGCCTCGCCCGGGCAGCCGCCGAACCCTTCGACCACTCCCGGCTCCCGACCGGTTGCGTCGTTCGAGAAGCCGTCCGACTCCCCCGCGGCGACCGACGTGCGACCGCTCAGCCAGGTTGCCCGCACCAGCCCTTTCGGAACGGGCGCACCCTCGGATCGACCGGGACAGTTCTCCGTCGTTGGTGATGGCCAGGCATCGGCCGAGGAACTCGCCGGCGCGTTCGCCGACCCCGAGCCGGCGCAGTCGATGCCCGCCGCCATCCTCGCCCGCCCCCCGGCGCGCCGCGCCGTGCACCAGGCGGGTGGACGGAAGCGTGACGCCGTGGTCACCTCGCGCTCCCTCGCCCCACGCGCCACGGCCCTCGACCCGGACACCCACGCACAGCTCGGCTCCGACGCGCCGGCCCATCGAACCTCCCGCAACATCCACGGGACCGGCACCATGCCGGGCGGTGCCGTGCCGACCATCCGCCAGGACGTCTCCTCGGACCTCATCGACCGCGCGCGGCACGACCTGGTCCACGGTGTCGCCGATCCGATCGAGCGCGAGTGCCGGCGCGTCTACACGGAGTTTCTCACCGCGCTGAAGCGGGCGGGCCAGCCCATGCAGCACATCGACTATCCCCGCTTTTCCAAGCGCCTGCGCGACGAACAGCAGCGCCTGCTCCGCGAGCGGCCCGGAGCGCACATCGCGATGGGCGTCTCCACCGACGGCCCGCGGCCCCGGATCACCTTCCAGGTCTCGGGAAGCCCTGCTGCGCCGTGATTCCCCTTGCCTGCCGAGGGAGAGCACATCACCCTCCAGGGGCGGCCGCGAGGCCGTCGCTCCTCCCCGCAGCCCCGGCAGCGATGACCCCGTCCGACAGCGTCCCGATCCCCCTGCGGTCCGACAGCAGCGACCCCGGGCTGATGCCGCTCTGCTGCGCCGTGTCCGCCCTCGCTGCCTGCCAGGGCCCCCCGCCCGATCCGGCTGAGCTCGCCGTCCTCGGCGGCGCCGCGCTGCGAACCTACTTCTTCGCCCCGGACGACAACCACGGCTTCGCCGCCACCCACCCGGAGGTGCGCTGGCGCCTGCGCAGCCTGTCCGTGGATCACTATGGGCTGCTCGAAGCCATCGCGGGGCACACCGGGCTCGACGCCCGGCGATGGACCGCCCTCCGCGGCGCCGAGCTCGTCCAGCTCCTCCGCCACGAGCGCGAGGAGGGGCGACCCCTCGCGCTCCGTCGCAGCGCCTCCCCCGACCGCTGGGAGAGGGTCCGCTCGATCCACGAACGCGACGGCAGCCTCCGCCTGACCCTCACGCCGATCGGAAGCCAGGGCTCCGACGTGGAATGGACCGCAGATCTTCGCAGCGCAGACTGGCTCGCGGCGCCGGTCTGTGACGTCGAGGAGTTGCTCACCCTGCGGCCCGCAGGAGACCCGGCGAGTGAGCGACTGGCGGGTGTGCTCGCGCGAGACGTTCTGAAATGGGCAACGGGCCACCTCCGCATGCGGCTCGAGCTCGTCCATGACGAAGAGGCCTTCTATGCAGCCGGCCTCGAAGCATGGCGCCGCATGGCCCACTTCAGCGCCGCGACCGCGGCCGTGGACGACGAGGCGCGTCACTTCCTTCGACGCGTGATCGCCGAGTACGCGCTGGCCCGTGCAGCCGGGGAGCGCTTCTTCCGTGCGCCGGTTGCCCATCGACTGCTCGGCGGTCCTCCTCGCTTGCTCGACGACGCGGCGGAGGCCGCGGGCACCGTCGCAACGCTCCTTCGGGAGGTGGAGTCGACCGTCGCCGAGGGAAGCTCGGCCACGACACGCCTCCCCGGCCTCTGGGAGGCCGTGCAGAACGCCGACATCCGGCTCGTGGACGCCATCGCGGCAGTGCTCGCTGCACCCGACTGAACCCGCTGCCCCACTCCGGACAACCGCGTGTCCGTCCCCCCCCGCCCCGCCCGGCCGGCAGCACGAAGGAACAGACGCCAGCCGATGACCCGGTGCAAGAGCACACCGCCGGCGTCCCGCGTCAGCTCAGCCCCTTCACCAGCGCCCGGAACGCCTCGCCCCGTGCCTCGAACCCCGCGAACTGGTCGAAGCTGCTGGCGCCCGGACTGAGCACAACGGTGTCCCCCGGCCGCGCAAGCGTCGCCGCGAGACCGACCGCCTCCTCGAGGGTCTCCACCCCGGTGAACCGCGCGTCGTCGCCGACCTCCCGAAGCAAGCGCGCGCGCAGTGCCCCGAATGCCACGACCGCACGGCACCGCGTCCGCAGCACGTCCAGCCAGGGGGCCAGCGCGAGGCCCTTGTCGACCCCCCCCACGATCGCCACGACCGTTCCCTCGAGTGCGCCGATGCCCGCCATCGACGCGTGGAGATTCGTCGCCTTCGAGTCGTTGCGCCACACCACACCCGCCCGCTCCCGCACGCGTTCCATCCGGTGCGGAAGGCCCGGGAACCCCGCCAGTGCCTCCGCCAGCACCTCCGCGTCCAGTTCGCGCCCCAGGTGTGCGAGCACCTCCCCCACCGCCACCAGCGCACTCAGCGCATTGCGGCGGTTGTGCGCCCCGGGGAGCGACAGTCGGTCCAGCGGCACCGTCCGACCGTCGCCCAGGTCCAGCACCCCTTCGGACACACGGATCGCCACGTCCGCGGACGGGCCCTCCACGCGACAGATCGCATGCCCCGCGGCCTGCCACTGCGACGCCCAGGTCGCCAGCCGCGCGTCTTCCCCGTTCACCACCCGGAGGCCGACCTCCCCCTCGAGCAGCCGCCTCTTCGCCGCGGCATACGTTTCGACATCCGCATAATGGTCGAGATGATCCTCGGCCACGTTCGTGAGGATTCCCACCTCGGCGTTCAGCCGTTGAGGCGCCCAGAGCTGGAAGGCGCTGACCTCCGCCACCACCGCCGAGCAGCCCGGCGCATCCACGACGACGTCCGCGAGTGCCGTCCACGAGTTTCCGCCGAGGAGAGCATCCACATCAAGCGCGCGCAGGAGATGGTGGACCATCGCGGCCGTCGTGCTCTTCCCGTCGGTTCCCCCCACCACCACGCGGGGCGCCGCCACGCATCCAAGGGCGAGAACCACCTCCGACACGAGGGCGATCTGCCCCCGCCTGGCGGCCGCGCCGAGCCGCGCGATCGGTTCGCGCTCGCGATGCTCTGCCCACTCCGGGTTCAGACCGGGGGTCAGCACCACCTCCGAACACCCGGACGGAACGACGAGCCTTCCGGCGTGAAGCGCCAACCCCGGGTCCGTTCGCGCCAGCTCGCAGAGCACCGTCGGATGCGTCGCCCGCTCGTCGGACGCGACCACCGTCCGTCCCATCGCCCGGAGTAGCCGCACGGCACCCATGCCGCTCGCTCCGAGCCCGAGAACGGCAACGGGTGCTTGCGGTGTCGCACTTCGGGACGGGTGAAACGGACTGCGCAGCAGATCGACGGGCATTCAGCCTCCACGAGAACATGCGGCCCCACGCCCCCCACCCGGGAGCCGCATCCTGCCCCGCAGCGATCCGCCACGCAAGCGCCGCACGCCTCCCCGCGGTTTCGTCCAGGGACGCAGGAGCCCCCCATCGCCCACGGGAGCATCGCGCACTTGACCAGTTCGCCGGTCATGCCGACCCTCGGCCCGTCGTCCGGCGTGTGCCGGACGCTGGTCCCCCATCGCACCCTGTCCCGCGAGCGGCGTCCCCGGGGAAGGTTGCGGCAGACGCCACGCACCATGCCTTCGCACACCCTCTCCGACGCTCTGGCAGGGCTCATCGCCGGCTGCCGCGACACGGTGGTCCCGTCGCTGGCTTCCGAGCCCCTGTCGATCCCGGAGCATCTTCGGTGCATTCCCGGCGTGATCGGTCGCAAACCAGTACGCATGAGAGTCGACGCCTGGCGGGGCGAAGCGTGGCTCAGTCTTCTGGTCGCGGATATCCGCTCCGAGGTGGACGGCAGCACACTCAGCGCGACCGTGATCGGGCTACCTCATCCCGGCTCCGTCAACCCTGTCGTTGGCGTGGATCTGATCGCGCTCGGGGGCCGGCTGAGTCTCTACGCCGTGGATCTCGCGCCCATCTGCGCGAGCTGGTGGAACGCCACCGGGCACGGACTTCTGCTCGACCTGAAGTCCGGGCTGCCCTCGTCCTTCGTCGAACGCCCACACCCTGAATTCACCACCGGAACCTTTTCGAGCGAAGCCATCATCGGCCGGTTTGAGCCCGCGGACTCTCCCCGCGCCGTGGACGCCACCGCCCACTGGCTGGGCCGGCTGGCGCCCGCGCTCGTGCCCGGGGCGGACACAGCCGATCCGGAGCGCGCAAGCCGCCTCGGCCGCTGGCTGCAGGCGGAGCGCACGAACCGGCGGGAACACAACGCGCTCGCCCGAATCTTCGGTGAGGACACCGCGGCCGAACTCACCGCCCGTGTGCTCTTCCCCGATCGGTGGCTGGACCCTGGATCGCCGCCCGACTAGAGGCCCGGCGGCCACCGCAGTTCGCCCCGGACGGACGCCGCAGCACCCCGGACCACCGCCGAACACCGCCACACAACCGGGCTCCCTGCCCCGACCACACGGTAGCCGAACGATGCGTCCCGGTGCTCTCGCCCCCACACTTCCGACTGTTTGGTCACTCGTCGCCGAGGGAGGAAAACCGACCGGTCGGTACAGGATCCGCCCAAACTTGGGCACTTCGGCGACTTGACATGGGTCAGGCTCCGTGCCAACTCATCGAGCAGCCGAGCCTGTCCCAGGCACTCGTACCGCATCGTGACGTACCGATGAAGACAAACGCACAGCCCAGATTGAGCGACGTGCATCCCGCCGAAGAAGCGGAAACGGAGCGCGAATTGCATCGCCGACGTCAGCGACTGGCCGTCGCGGCGCTGCTCGGCATCCGGCGGCAACTCGACCCGGCCGGCGAACCGCCCCGCGGATGAGTGCGGGACGACCCCTCTTCATCTCGCTCGGCGGTGCGCCCCCCGTCGCCGTCCACATCCACTGGGACGGCCCCTCCGGTCGCTACCGCGCCGTGGTCGACGGTCAGACCATCGAGCTCGACGTCGAACGCCACGACCAGGACGGTACGCTGCACGTGCGGGTCGACGATGAGCTCCTCCGGGTCCGCGTCGAACACGACAACGAGGGTGTACCTCACCTCGCGTTCGTCGACGATCCCGGCGCTCCCGTCCTCCCCGTGCGCAGCACCGCCGCCGACCACCTGGCCCTGCAGGCCCAGCGCCCTCCGCCCACAGTCTCCGCCGGCCCCCTGATCTCGGCTCCGATCGCCGGCGAAATCCTCTGCCTCGCCGTCGCCGCGGGAGATCGCGTGCACCGCGATGCACCGCTGCTCCGCCTCGAAGCCATGAAGATGGAGGTCGAAGTGCGCAGCCATGCTCCCGGCATCATCGCCCGGGTGCACGTCGCCCCCGGCGACCGCGTGCGGGTCGGCGCGCCGCTCGTCGAGCTCGACCTCTCCGGCGTGGTCCTCCTGCGCTGATTCCCGGACTGCTCCCATGGCCCGAACCCCAGCTCCTCCCACCGAAGCCGAGAAGCGACTCCTCGCCGAGACCGCCCGGATTCCCGTGGCGCGCGCCCGTCTGGAGCACCTCTTCGACGAAGACTCGTTCCTCGAGATCGGCGCCGACATCACCCATCGTGCCGAAGGGTTCGGCCTCGAAGGGCGCCGGATCGCGGGCGACGGCGTCGTCACCGGGGTCGGCACCATCCACGGACGGACCGTCCACGCCTATGCCCAGGAGCGCACCGTGCTCGGCGGCTCCCTCGGACAGGCCCATGCCGCCAAGATCGCCCGTCTGCTCGACCTGGCGCTGGAGAGCGGAACCCCCCTCGTCGCCATCAATGACTCGGGCGGTGCCCGAATCCAGGAAGGAGTGGACGCCCTCGGCGGGTACGGCGACATTTTCGTGCGGTCGGTCCGGGCCTCCGGACGCATCCCGCAGATCGCCCTCGTCTGCGGACCCTGCGCCGGCGGCGCCGTCTACTCGCCGGCTCTCATGGACTTCACCATCATGGTGGACGGGACCTCGACCATGTTCCTCACCGGACCCCGGGTTGTGCGAACCGTCACGTTCGAGGATGTCTCCGCCGAGGAACTCGGCGGAGGCCGACTGCATGCCACCACGACCGGCGTGGCCCACTTTCTCGCGGACACGGATCTCGACGCCATCGGCCACGCACGACGACTGCTCGAGTATCTCCCCGATGCCTGGGATCGCCCCCTTCCCGACCGCGCGCCCGAGGACCCCGCGGACCGCGACATCTCCGGCATTTCAGCGCTCCTGCCCACATCCCCGCGGACACCGTATGATGTACGTGCGATTATCGAAGTGATTGTCGACCGCGAGTCCTTCCTCGAGGTCCAGGCCGACTGGGCCGCCAACATCGTCGTCGGCTTCGCCCGGATCGAAGGCCGACCGATCGGCGTGGTGGCCAACCAACCCCTCGTCCAGGCCGGCTGTCTCGACTCCGCCGCGAGCCGAAAGGCTGCCCGATTCATCCGGACCTGCAACGCCTTCGGGCTCCCGCTCGTGACCCTCATCGACGTGCCCGGATTCCTGCCCGGTCGCGACGAGGAACGGCAGGGCGCGATCACGCACGGCTCGAAGCTCCTCTTCGCCTGGTGCGAAGCCACGGTTCCCCGAATCTCGGTCATCCTCAGAAAGGCCTACGGTGGTGCGTACATCGTCATGAACTCGCGCCATATCGGAGGGGACGTGAACCTCGCCTGGCCCACCGCCGAGATCGCGGTCATGGGGGCGCGGGGCGCCGTCGAGGTCCTCTTTCGCAAGGCGCTCGCCGACGCCGACGACCCCGAGGAGGCACAGGCCCGCGCCGAAGCCGAGTACACGGAGCGCTTCCTCAACCCCCGGCAGGCCGCGGAACGGGGCTACGTCGACGCGGTCATCCCCCCTGCCGAGACGCGGCGTCGAATCGCCGCGTCATTGCGGCACCTCCGCCACAAGAACACCTCCCTGCCCACGACCCGCAACCGCAACCTCCCCACCTGACGCGGAGACCGCTTCAGCTCTCGGCGTCACCGCTGCGCCCGCTCCGGGCCAGCACCAGCGGAGGGCCCGCCGTATCGAGCAGCAGCGTGGACACGGCGTCCGGATCGTCGAGCCCGAAGTGGACGCGTGTGCGGTCCGGATGGCGGAACAGCCTTCGGGCCGTCGCGCCGGAGCGAAGCCGAATGCGGCCGGTCGCCGACCACTGCTCCGGCGTCTCGAACCGGTACTCGGCCCACCACTCCACACTGCCGGTCCAGGCGACGCGGCGCTCCACCGCCACCACACGATGAACGGGGGCCACACTCGACGGCGTCCGACGGCCGGGCGCCTTGGCCGCACCTCGCCGCGGAACGAGCGTCAGCACGATGCCGTAGAGCAGGAGGACGGCGCCGAGCCCCAGCGCTCCCCCGGGCAGCGCCCCGTCCGCAAGCCACACGCTGGCCACGGCGACCCCCACGCCGAGCAGCTCGAGGTACAGTCCCGTGGCCGCTGCGCTCTGTCCGCCCGGCACGAACGGTTCCCACCACCTGGCCTCCACGCGCCTTCGCACAACGGAGGACGGACCCGTCATGTTGAACGCGACGAACGCGCCGGACGGGTCCTCGACGTCGTCGAACGTGGTGTCGGGCGCGTCGGGTGCAGGTGCATCGGGCTCCGGCTGCAGGGCGGGAGAGGACGCCTCCGGCCCCGGCCCTTCCGCGGCAGTCGCAGCAGGCGGCACGGGCGTCGAGGACGGCTCGGCCGACGCAGCGGGCGACTCGGCCGACGCAGCGGGCAGCTCCTCCGCGGACGACTCGGCCGGTGCCGCGGGCCGCTTCGCCAAGGACGTGTCCGCGCGTGTCCGCTGCGCGGCGTCTGCGCTTGTGGCTTCCCGGGCCGGAGCCTCCTCCTGCGTCCCGGAAGACGCCTCGCCTTCCGTGTCCTGAGCATCGGCGGCGGATGACACCGCGTGCGGGGCGTCCCCGGGGGTGATTCGGGCCGGGGCGGTGTCGGCCTGCATCCGCTGCGACGCCACCGGAGAGTCGACAGAGGGCTGCAGCCGCCGACCCGACGGGCGCAACGAGGCGGGCTCCGCCGTGGCGGCGGCACCTGCCTCGTCGGGGGACAGCACATTCGCTTCCCCAGCCTGTGGAGCATTGACGCCGAGCACTGCCGCGGCGGCCCGGGCCGCCTCCGGGGGAAGAGACGAGAGCGCCTCGTCGAGCGAACCGTCCCCGCTCCCTCGATTGGCCAATTCCCGGGGCTTCGGGAGTGGATCGTCCCCCTTGTGCAGGGTGAGGGTGATGGTCTTTCGCTTGCGCACGGCGCGCCGAGGCCCGGTGAACGCCGAGTCGGTGTCCGGCGCGTCCCCTCCCTCCGGCCGATCGAACGCACGCGCTTCGCGCGGACCACCGCTTACGGCCACGGGCGTGCGGGCATCCGCTTCGCTGGTGGGCTGCGCGACATCCGGTGCCACGAGGAGATCTCGCATGGCCGGATCGGCCTCCGCTCGGGCCTCTGCAGCCGCGGGAGATTCGTGAGCGACGCCCGGCTCGGGCATCGAGCTCGCTTGCTTCACGGCAGGGCGAAGGACCTGTTCGAAGGCTTCGTCGGTCTCGCGATCCGTGTCGGCGGCCGCGCCGCTCTCCGACGTCAGGGCGGTGGAGCGGTGCTGCCCGGTCACGGCAGTCTCGAAGGGATCCGGGGTCACCGGGACTTGTGCGGTGGCCCCCAGTGCACCGTCGCGCCATGCCTCCGGGTGCTGCAGCCGAGACTCCATGCGGGGCAGGGGAAGATGGAGGCCTTCCGGCTCGGGGAGGGTGGCCGCGGGGGCTTCGGGAGAGACTGCGGGGCCCGGGGCCCGCTCATCCTGCGCCGCTGGCAGCGGGACATCGGCGGGATCGGGCACCGGCTCGCCGGAGGCGGAGTCGAGGTCTGCGAGCGGAGCCTGCCCCGTCCAGCGTCGGGACTCCTTCGCCAAGTCCTCGTCGCCCGTGATCGCCTTCATGGCACCGCTGTGGCTCGTGCTCCGCCGCATGCCGACCCGCACGGGCGGCAGCTCAACGTCGTCGAAGGATGGCTCACGCCGCGCCCAGATCTCCGGAAGGTCATGCTCGACCGCATCCTCGAGGGACATTCGTGGCAGGGTCTCTTCCTCCTCCGACCAGGGATTCTCGGCCTCTGCGACCGCGGAGTCGTCGTTCGTGGTGCCATGTCCCGGGCGACGCGCACCATCTCCATCCGACGTGGGGGAGGAGGTGGCGGCCAGCCCGGGGCTGGTCCGACTCGACGGTGGACGGGGATCCGCCGCAACGACATCCGCGGCCTGCGCAGCCAGACCCGGGTTCGTGCGCCGAGAGGGAGAGCGGGCGTCGGCCTCTCGCATGGAGGCGGGATCGTTCCCGTCGGTCGTGGGCGCCGGCGGTCCGTCGTCCTGCGGAGGGGGCTGCGCCGGCAGCAACCCCGGGTTGGTACGCCGTGACGGTGGTCGGTCGTCCGCCTCGGCGGCCGCCGCCGCCTCCGTGGTCTGCGCGACAGGGTCAGGATTCGTGCGCCGGGACGGCGGGCGATCATGCGCAGCGGCCGTGGCCACCGCTTCCTCGGCCTGCGCGGCAAGACCCGGGTTTGTGCGCCGGGACGGCGGACGATCATCCTCGTGCCGGGCGGCGGCCGGATCGTCCTCGTCGATCGCGGACGGGCCGCTGCCGGGCGGCGGGGGTTGCGCCGGCAGCAACCCCGGGTTGGTACGCCGGGACGGTGGCGCTTCCGCGGAGACGGGCTCCGCCTCCGTCAGCCCGGGCATCTGAACGAGGTAGCCCTCGCTCTCGACTCCGATCGAAGCCGCGTCGTGGTTCCCCGAGGCGGGCGTCCTCTCGGGGAACCGTCGAGCGGGGGGCCAGGGAGAGCGGCCCGGCAGGCCGCCACTCCCGCCGGCGCTCTGCCACACGCTCGACGGGTTGCTCTCGGTCAGGAACGGCCCGCTCGAGGTGTCCCTGACCGGCCTGGTGATCTGGGGCACACGACCCGACGGGGACCGCGGGGAGACTTCGTTGCGTCCAGGGTAGCCATCCTGCGGTCGCCGCATGGGCGACGCCTGCTCCTGACGGTAGGACTCGAGCTCGACGAGGAGCCGGAACTGGGCCACCCGTCCCGAGGCCAGACAGGAGCCGGTCTCCGGGGCGTTCTCCCGGCACCACCCTTCGAGGGCGGCATCGAGGGAGTCCACGTCCGGGTAGCGGTCTTCCGGGGTCGGTTCCAGGAGTCGGTCGAGGATCTCTCCGAGGGCCGGAGCGTGGGCGACGTGCGCACGGATGTCCGGCTTGAGCCGCACCAGCTCGAACCGTACGGGCTCGCGGTTGGTGAGCAGGTGGAGTGCCGTGGCCCCGAGCCCGTAGAGGTCGGTGGCGGCGCAGGCCTGCGCCTGGAACTGCTCGGGCGCCATGTACCCGAACGTTCCGACCACCGATGCGTTCCCGGAGGACGAGCCGGCCGATTCGTTGCG
Source organism: Deltaproteobacteria bacterium (assembly GCA_007693585.1). GTDB lineage: Bacteria > Myxococcota_A > Bradymonadia > REDH01 > REDH01 > REDH01. The sequence continues at coordinate 5,683 of REDH01000051.1, read as the reverse complement.
CACGGCCCCGAAGTCGATCAGCGCGCACTCGCCATCGGGGCGGACCAGGATGTTGCCCGGCTTGAGGTCCCGGTGAAAGATCGGGGGCTGTCGGCCGTGCAGGCTGCGCAGGGGCCCGAGGCAGCTGCGCATCACGGCCACCACCTCCTCGGGCGAGAACCGGTAGCCGACCTGCATGAGCTGCAGGAGCGAGGGGCCGTCGACATACTCCTGGACCAGGTAGAGGACGAGTTCGTGATCGCGACGTTCGACCACCGTATCGATGAACCGGGGGATCTGGGGGTGGTCGAGACCGGAGAGCGTGACGCATTCGCGCTCGAAGAGCTCGATCTCCCGCGTCTGGCTGCGGGTGGACAGGTGGAGCTCCTTGATGGCCACGAGCTTTCCCCCGTCGACCTGCTCCGCGAGCCAGGTCCTCGCGAGCCCACCGCGACCGAGCTGCCGGAGCAGGCGGAAGCCGCGGACGCGGTAACGTCCTGCGTCGGCGCTGCGGATCACCTCGGTCATTCGGTTCCGTCAGGTAGGGTTGGAGAGTCGCTCCAGAGCTGCCAGTGGACCGCGCCGCTCCCGCGGTACAGGACGAGCTCGTAGCGCCAGGCCCGGCCATCCTCCGGGCAGATGTCCACGATCACGGGCGTCGCATCGACCCCGATGTCCTGACTGAACCGAATTCCGTCGGGCCTGTAAAGTATCGCATCGACCTGCACCGGCTCCTCCTCCCGAATCCGGGGCACCGGAACATCGCGCGAGAACCCGGGCCCGACCGCCAGCAGCGCATGGCAACGGCCCGGGCGCAGCATCAGCGCGACGCTGCGCCGCTCTCCCTCGATGAGCCACTCCTCGTTCACGGGGCCATGCGGTCGCATCCCCGGCGCATGGCGCCGCGCCAGCTCCTCGATGCGGCGCGCGGACCGGCCCGATGTCTCGTCGTCGACCCGGAACGCCCCCCAGCGCACGGTGACCTGCGCCGATCGCGACCGAAGACGCATCGTGTGGACCCCCGCCTCCTCCGCACAGTACCCCTGCAGGACCGGGAACGCGTCCGCCCCCCCGTCCCGCGCCACCACCCGGCCCGTCGGCTCGTGCAGCGCGAGCTCCAGGGCCGGACCCCCCCGCTCCCCGACCGCGAGGACGGTGATGCAGTCCCCGGACCGCAACTCCACCGACCGGTCCACCCCGTGCCCCCCGTCCAGACCGATCGACTCCGGCGCGAACAGCGGCGTTCCACGGTGCACGAAGAGGTCCCGCACCCGATCGAACCGACCCTCCAGGGTGTCCGGCGTCGCCGGTCCGACCTCGCGACCGGTCTGCAGCACGCTCGGGCCCGGGTCGCGCTCCAGCGCCGACTCCACCTCCTCGAGGGTCCGGCCCGGCCGACAGGCCGAGGCGAGCAGCACCGCCAGCAGCGCGAGTACCCCCGCGCGACCGCCACGACACAGCCGGCGCCAGACCCTTGCGCGGCGACCCCCGCACTGTATCCTCGCCCCGTGCCTCGAACCCCCTCCCTCACCCGCGGACGGACCCACCATGAGCGACGACGTGACCCCGAACGCCGACTCCGTCGAATTCGGCGCCGCCACCGAAGACGATCTCGATCGCATCGCCGCGCTCTTCTTCGCCGACATGGTCGACCTCGGGCAGCAGCCCGACCAGGGAAAGCTCAGGGAAGTCACCAGTGAAGTCCTCGCCGACCGGCGCGCCTCGACCGTGCTGCGCGTCGCCCGCACGCGCGACGAGGGCCTCGTCGTCGGGGTCATCCTCGCCAATACCGTCCTGAGCATCAAGTTCCCCGGAAAGGCCCTCTGGATCGAGGAGCTCTACGTCGCCCCCGGCTGGCGACAGCTCGGCATCGGGCGCAGGCTCGTCGAGCACCTCCTCGCCTGGGGCGTCGAGAACGACTACCGCGGCGTCGAGCTCGAGGCCTACCGCATGAACACCGCCGCCTCCATCCTCTACCGCTCCCTCGGCTTCCGGCGACTCGCGCGGGAGCGCTACAGCTACGACCTCGCCGACCTCGAGGACAGCGCGTCCTGAGCCCCCGGCGGCGGCCGCGTGCCGCACATCCGGGACCGCGACCGCCCGCTGGCGCGACTCCCCGAGCGGGCGCCCACCCGGGCATGGGCGCGTCGCGCGACCCAGGGCAATCGCAAGAAGATTTTCAGGTTGCGACCCTTGCGAGCAATTCCTCCCGATAGTCGGGCCTGTAGTCACACAGTCTCCGTCTCCGCGGAACGGATAGTTTGTCCCCATCGAAGCTTCGAATGAGGTTCAGGGCGAAGTGGCGGATGACGATGAAGTTGGCCGCAGCGTTTTGCTTGCGTGCGCGATAGCCGTCTTCGCCGAAGGAGACATCGAGGACGTAGTGCAGACCGTTCTCGACCTCCCAGCGCGTACGTACACGTTGGTTCGCCTCCGCTGCAGTCAGGCGTCGGCTGCTGATGGTGTAGCGCTTCTCGGATTGGGCCTTTCCTGTACCTTCATGCTCGCGCCTGGATTCGACGCGGATCAGGGTCTGCAAGCCCGCCCACCGTGACCGCGTGGCTTCGTCGAGCCAGTCGTCGAAATCGTGGATGACGGTCACAGCGCGCTCCTCGATCCTGCCATGACCAGCGTCAGCGGCGGTGTCCTTCTCGTGCGTTGGCGGACCGAGTCGGTCGACGTTTCGTGTTGGCTCCAGCGTCGTCGCCTCGAACGCCTGGACCATCTGTTCGCGCAGGTTGGCCTGATTGTCCTTGACCGACAGCAGGTAGTCGCCGCCTCGCTCAAGGATGCGGCTGGCCACGTCGGTCTGGCAGGCCATGGCGTCGATACTGACCAGGGAGCCCTTCAGTTCGAGAATCCTCAGTAGCGCCCGAATGGCATTGAGCTCGTTGGACTTGGACGCGGTCGGCATCTGCGCGAGGACCACCTTCGCATCGCACGCCAACGCACTCACCATGTGAACAGCCTTCGCGTCCGCACGCTTGTCGCCACTGCGCCGTGCGGTCTTGCCATCGACTGCGATCTGATCGGCAGCGACGGCGCCGGGAAACGCGCCACGAACCCAACGGTGAAATGCCCAACGGAACTCACTCTGGTCGACCGCCGCCAACACCCGAAGAAACGTGTCCTGCGATGGCACGCCCCACCGCAACTCCAGATAGTCCGTGAGCCAGTCTTCCTCCTTCTCGGCCCAGTCCTCCAGGGCTTCGGCATCATCACACCCGCAAAGGCATCCCAACACCGCGATCGACAACACCGAGGAGAGAAGGTGGCGGCGCCCCTGACGACCCCGCGGGTCCGTCACGTCCTCCATGACAAGCACCAGGTGCGCCAGTGCCTCCTCAATCGCATCCGTCCGCGTTTCATCCGTCATTGCTGTTCCTCCTGGCCGGAGCAACATGCACCGGCAGGAAGCGTCGATCACGGACCGATCCGCTGGTCAACCGTCAGAACCACTCGAGTTCTTGCGATCGCCCTGCACCCCGATCGCCCTGCTATTGACAGCGGACGATGATGAACGTACCTGAAGAGGACGCGGTCATTGGATGCCTCAGCATCCCAACCAGCTTGTTCGCATGGGTTGTTCGTGAGCGGCCCGCTTGGGCCCAGCGCATTGGAGACTTATGGAAGACGCGGCACAGCGGCACAGCGGCACAGCGGCACAGCGGCACAGCGGCACAGCGGCACAGTGGCACAGCGGCATCTTTTCTGTTCACTCGCACTGACCCTTTTGGTGGCTTCGGGTTGTGGTGAACTTGATGAGCAGTTCGCTGGTCTTGAGGATGCAGCCAGCGGTCAGCGGGAACTGATATGGACACCTGGTCCGACGTGGAATCACCCGCAACACTTCGTCCACAACGGGAACTATGCAGCCGGGGCCCGTTATGCCTGGGCTGTGGGACGGACAGTGCCAATACACTGTTCTGTGTTCCTTATCGGACCGCGTGTCTTGGTCACGGCTTCGCACTGCACGTTTTCGGAAGGTGTGGCAGAGGTCGAGTTTGGGCGGCACCGCGGAAACAACGCATCACTCGACATCGCGGAGCTGCAGGTTCGACTGCGTCAGCTGGGATTCGATGGTCAGTTGCCTGCTTCGCAGACACTCGCGCGTACACCGTGGAGCTGCCGCTCGCTCTACGAGCATCCGTCCCGAGACATCCACTTCTACCTTTGCGACCCCAGGACATTCGAGCAGAGACCGGGTCACTTCGTATCCCTTGGACCGGGTGACATCTTCGGCTACCTCGACGTCGAGTCAGTGACGCCATCTTCTGGCGTGCGCACATTTCATCTGACCACAAATCGCCTGGAGTCGTGGTCTGTACCAACCGTCCTCCTGTCACCGGGTGGAAGAGTGCAGAACTCCGGTAGCACGAGCTGCTCCGACGGCTACAGTCACTGCAGTGGTGAGCAGGGTGGTGATACGCTCGCTGGATCATCGGGAGGCGCCACCCTTCGGCGCAGTTCGAATCGTGCCTGGGCGGTTTCCAACGGACATCGTTGGTGCGGGTTTGGAAGCGATCCCGGTCGTTCTCCGCGGTGTCATTCCGGATTCTTGTGCTGGTGCAACAAGAATCTCTGGTCGCGGTTCCAGTCCGGCATCGAGTCATGGCAACAGTGGCACACCCGGGTGTCAGCGCTCTCGGCGCCCTCGTCCACCCATGTGCTGATGACCATGGGCCTGGACTGGGGTACGTACTCCGAGTTGACCTGTCGGCCCGATGAGGCGCTCGTGGGGGTGATCGGATCGACTCGCGAGTTGTCGTCCGGGTTGCGTGTCCTTGGCAACATCGGTGCCGTCTGCGCACCCATGGCCAGCGGTGGTACGACGTTGCAATCTCATTACACGACCGTGCAAACGGCAGGGTCTCTCGACACGGACCACGTCTCGACCCCGCCCTCATGGCAACACTCCGAACGCATGACCGTCAATCGATACCGTAACACGTTGTTCAGCAATGGTATTCCGGGCGAGCCATACAGGCAGCAGTTCCTGTGGCAGTGTCCGGCTGGCTACGCCGTCCGGTTCATCACGGGCGGGACAAGTACTTCGCAGGTGCGCTGGATTGGCAGCATTCGATGCAGCCACCTCTTCGATGCTTCCAGGCCCGATGTGTTTCTGCAGCCAGACGGGACGCTGGGAGAGACCGATCCGGCAGGTAGCGCAGCCCAGACAGGATGCTGGACGGGGTGGTTCGGAAACGGGCTGCTGGTGCATACTGGAAACTACGTCAACGAACTGTCCGTAAGGTGCCGATCGTGAGGCGAGGGCAGGCATCCTCCAGCGAAACATCGACTGATATCGCTAGCGCCGGGTATTCCTGAGCCATGACATCCTCAACCACGAAGGAGCTTTCCATGAACAACGCAGAGTCATCCACTTCGTGGGCACGACCATGGACCATGGTATGCCTCTCCTTAATGCTCCTCCTGACGACGGCCACCTGTACAGGCTCCTCGGACCTCCACGGAGGGGGCCTCGCGACGGGCGCATATGTAGACCTGCTGGTCCGCGTCCAACTTCAAGACGGAACGAGCGCCAGGGGGCGCGACGTGTTCCTGCAGATTCCGCAGGAAGCCATCAGCGCCCACGCACTCGGGCGACTGGAAGCGGAGTGGAGTTCCCCCGAGGCGGATACGGAGGGCTTGTTTCGCGACAGCGAGGGCAACTGGTGGACGAGAATCGATCAGTCGAATCCAC
>REDH01000219.1 GCA_007693585.1 Deltaproteobacteria bacterium | reverse complement strand
CGCCCTCCACACCCCACCCCATGATCCCGACACCGCCACCCTGCACCTTCCCGCCGAAGACCCCGTCTTCGGTCAGCTCCTCCGCGCGCTCTCCCGCCCCCCCACCCACCAGCCATGACTCCCCCGCCGGATCCCACCACCACCGCCGCCGAGCGCACGACCGACACGGCGCGAGCGGACGCCCACCCCAGCCTCCCACGTCCCCCCGGCACCCCATGAAGCCCGTCCCGCTGATGGCCCACGACGCCAGCGTCCGCCGACTCGAACGCGTCTGGCGCATCCTCGAAGACCACGGCGTCGAACCCTGGCTCGACCAGGGCAGCCTCCTCGGCGTCGTCCGCGACGGCCGGCTCATCCCCTGGGACAACGACATCGACATCAGCTGCTGGCGCACCCAGTGGGATCGCAACGAGACCGCCATTCTCCGAGCCCTCGAAGAAGCCAGGTTCCACTATACCGTGCGCAAACGCGGGCTGTCTCTCCAACCCGAAGGGGCGACAATGTTCATCGACCTCTCGTTCAAGCACGTCGAAGGAAACCGCGTCCTCGGAGAGTTCGGCACGCCTCCCCGGTCCGCCATGGAGGGGTACTTGCGAAGACTGGCCTACAAGTCCCGCTTTCTCCGCGGAGCGCTCGGCAGTCCCGGAGCCGTGGAGAGCACACCCGCAAGACGCATGTTGTCCCGGCTCGCACCACGCATGGTGCCGCGCAAGGTCGCCCTCATGATCGAACGCGCGCTGTTCCAGATCTCCGGAAACACGGTGGAGCAAAGAATCCCCGCCCACTTCCTCGAACGATTCACCCCCATCGCGTGGAGCGGACACGACTGGCGCGCCCCCGCGGACGTCGACGGCTATCTCGCGTTCAAGTACGGCCCCGACTGGCGCAAGCCGCGGCGAGAATACGTCTACTACCTCGAGGACGGGGCCATCGCCCGACCGCCAGGCGCCCCTCCGACGGACCCGACCGCATGAACCAGCCCGCGCGCACACCGAACACGGACGGCACCCGAACGACCCAGCCCGCCCGCCACACCACCCCCCTCCCCCTCCTCGGCCGCTTCCTCGAGCTGCTCACCCCCCGCGAGCGATGGCAGCTCGCCGGCATCACCACGCTCGTTCTCACCACCGCCGCCGTCGAGATCCTCGCCATCGCCGCCCTCTTCCCCTTCCTCGGCGTCGCCGCCCAACCCGGCGCCATCGCCGACACCCCCGCCATCGCCCACCTGCACGGCCTCGCCGGTCACCCCGAACCCCGCACCTTCCTCCTCCAGCTCGGCGCCCTCGTCTTCGCCCTCGTCGTCGCCGCCAACCTCCTCCGCCTCGCCACCGTCTGGGCCAACTACCGCTACGCCTGGGGCGTCCAGCACGCCCTCGCCTGCCGACTCCTCAGCGGATACGCCGCCCTCCCCCTGCGCGACTGGCTCCGCCGAAGCCCCGCCGACGCCCACACCCGCGTCGTCTCCGAGGTCACCAACACCACCGTCACCTTCATCATCCCCCTCCTCGACCTCCTCATGCACTGCGTCGCCGCAGTCGCCATCACCACCCTCATCCTCGTCATCGACCCCGTCCTCGCCCTCGCCGTCGGCGGCGTCGTCGGCCTCGCCTACGCCACCCTCTACCTCAGCATCCGGCGCTGGCTCCGACGCATCGGCGAACGCCGCCTCGAATACAACCGCACCCGCTACCGACTCGCCCGCGAGCTCCTCGCCGGACTCAAGGACATCCGCCTCCTCCGCGCCGAACGCACCCAGCTCGCCGGACACGAACACGCCAGCCGACGATACAGCTCCGCCGAAGCACTCCGCCTCACCCTCTCCCTCGCCCCCAAGTACGCCCTCGAACTCGTCGCCTTCGGCTCCATCCTCGCCGTCCTCCTCGTCCTCCTCGCCCGCACCGACGAGTTCGCCAGCATCGTCCCCACCCTCGGCCTCTTCGCCTTCGCCGGCTACCGCCTCATGCCCCGCGTGCAGGGCGCCTTCCAGGCCCTCACCAACATGCGCGTCAATCGCGAAGCCCTCGAACAGCTCGTCGCCGAAAACCGCACCCTCCAGGAACACCCCGAACCCGTCCTCGACACCCTCCCCCCCCTCGACCCGCCCGAAGACGCCATCACCCTCCACAACGTGTCCCTGCGCTACCCCGACGCCGAACACCACGCCCTCCACCACGCCTCCCTCTCCATCCCCGTCCGGCAGACCGTCGGGATCGTCGGCCCCAGCGGCTCCGGCAAGTCCACCGCCATCGACGTCCTCCTCGGCCTCCTCACCCCCGACGAAGGCGAGCTCCGCATCGACGGACTCCCCCTCTCCCTTCCCCAGCGCGTCGCCTGGCGCAGCCACGTCGGACACGTCCCCCAGCACATCTTCCTCGCCGATGACACCCTCCGCGCCAACATCGCCCTCGGCGTCCCCCCGGACGCGCAGGACGACCAGCGCATCCACCGCGCCCTCGAACTCGCCCGCCTCCACGACGTCGTCGCCCACGAGCTCCCCGACGGCCTCGACACCCGCATCGGCGACAACGGGTTCCGCCTCTCCGGCGGCCAGCGACAGCGCGTCGGCATCGCACGCGCCCTCTACCACGACCCCGCCGTGCTCGTGTTCGACGAGGCCACCAGCGCCCTCGACACCATCACCGAACGCGAGATCATGGCCGCCATCCGCTCCCTCGCCGGGACCCGCACCATCGTCCTCGTCGCCCACCGCCTCTCCACCGTGCGCGCCTGCGACCGCATCGTCGTCCTCGACCGCGGCCGGGTCGAGTGCGAAGGCCCCTGGGACGACGTCGCCCAACGCAGCGCCGTGCTCCGCGAGCTGATCGCCGCGAGCAAGGACGGCGACAGCAGCGACGGCCACCGCGACGACAGTCACGGCGGCGAAGACTCAGACGGCCGCGAAGACTCAGACGGCCGCGAAGACTCAGGCGGCCGCGATTCGGTGCATGGCGCCACCCGCACCTGATCCGGGAGACGACACCGTTACCCCCGTCCATGATGCTTTTTGGTTATGGTGGAGCACTCCTCCATAACCTGAAGTCATGGACTCCCATTGTGCGTCCTCCTGGCGCGACCCTCAGCGCGACGCCCCTGCCCCGACCGCCACCCCGATCGCCTCCTCCAGCGCCGGGACAAGCCGCGCGTTCCCCCGCGCGTTGAGGTGGTGCTCATCAAAGTACAGGTAGACGCCCTCATCGACGATGGCGCATCCACCCTCGTCGCACAGAGCCGATGCCGGATCGATCGGCACAACATGCGAGTGTCGTTCCGCAAGTGTGCGATGGAGGCCCACGACACCTCCCCGCTGTGCGTGAAGGCTGTCGAACACGAGTGGCCGAGCACGGGGTACGGGCACAAGCAGCGAGGGACGCAGGACAACGAGGCCTTCGAAAACCGGAGCAGGATCCACCAGTACGACCGAAACCCCCAGCTCCCCCAGCAACCCGATCGCGTCGTCCAGCCCCCGCCCGTACATCGCAAGCATCGCGGTGCTGTCGTGGCGATCTCTCCCCTCCCGGATCAGTGGACGTCGCGCCGGCCACGAGTGCTCGAGGCCATTGGTGTAGTAGCCACCATGGTTGGCAAGAACAACGACCTCCGGCTCCAGCTCGCGCACGAGCCTCCAGGCACGCTCCTGAATCTCCGGGCAGTCCAGACGTTCCGGAGGCCAGACACCGCGCAGAAAGGGGCAGGAGCTCCGCCAGTGGATCGCCGCGTCGAGCCCGTGCGCATGCGCCGCGGCGATCGCCGCCTCCCCCAGGCTCGCGGCGTGGGAGTCGCCGAGCACCAGCACGAGCCCCCGCGATGCCTCACCCTCCGCCGCTCCATGCGCCACCACCGCCTCGCCCGCGCCCGCTTCGGCGTCCGCAGCAGCGCCATCCGCGGCCTCGGCGCCAGCCGCTCCACGCGCC
>REDH01000082.1 GCA_007693585.1 Deltaproteobacteria bacterium | reverse complement strand
ACGGGGACGGGCCGGCTGCACGCTTCAATATCTCTCAGGGCCTGACCCGCGGTGTGGACGGGTTCTATGTGGCGGGCTTCCACAACAGCATTCGGCGCGTCTCCCCGGAGCCTCCCTTCAGGGTGACCACAGTGCGGGGGCGCAGCGGTGAGTCCGGCAGTCGAGACGGCCAGGCACTGGATGCCCGTTTCGGCATCGCCTTCGGGATTCATGCCCACCCCGACGGCGAGCGGATCTACTATATGGACCGTGGTGCGAACAACATCCGAGAGTTCAATACCATCCTGGGGCGGGTGCGGACCGTCATGGGTGCGCCCCGACCCGACGACTGGACGGACGGCGCGTTCGCCGAGGCCCGCTTTCGTACGCCGGCCGGCTTGGCACAGACCGCCAACGGGCGTTTCGTGTACGTGGCCGATGAGTCCAACCACGTCATCCGCCGGATGGATCTGGCCCAGCGTCGCATCGAGACCCTGGTGGGATTGCCTGTGACTCCGGGGTTTGCGGATGGTGTCGCGGATGACGCGCTTCTTGCCCACCCCTACGCCCTGGCGCTGAGCGCTGACGAGCGCCAGCTCTACATTTCGTTCTTCAACCTCTTCAGCGTCGGCAATCGGGCGGTGCGCGTGCTCGATACGGAGACGCTGGAGCTGACCACGCTGGCTGGCGGCCCCGACAGGCTGGTCGCATTTGATGCAGCGGGTGCGCCCGTGGAGGGCACGGTGATCGAGGGAGCGCTGGCGGATACGCACTGGGGAGACACCTCCGGGCTTGCGCTCGATGACGCGCGCGGCCTGCTCTACGTGAGCGACCGCAGCCTCAACCGCATCCGGGTCATTGACCTGGAGGCGGGAACGGTGCGCACCCTCGCGGGTGGTGCTTCCCCGCCGATGGTGCAGGCGGTGGACGAGAACGGCGACCCGGAGGTGGATGAAGACGGCGACCCGGTGCTCGTAGTGGCGGACACGTACGAGGTGGACGGTACCGGCGAAGCGGCGATCCTCAACCGGCCGATGGGGCTTGCCCTGCGCAGTGACGGAAGCACGCTCTATGTGGTCGAAATGTCCCATCATCTGGTGCGCCGAATCGATACGCAGACCGGCGAGGTCTCAACCATCGCCGGCGAATACGGAATGCCGGGAGCCTTTGATGATGTGGGTCTCGACGCTGCCTTCGACAGCCCGACCTCGCTCGTGCTGAACGAGGACGAGAGCGCGCTCCTGGTTGTCGATCGCGGCAACGCGGCCGTGCGCCGCGTGGACCTCGCCACCGCCGAGGTCACCACAGTCGCCGGGGAGCTCGGCATCCGCGGCGGACTCGGCTTCGCGATCGTTCCGCTCAGTCGCTCCCGTTTCTACTTCCCGGTCGCGCTGACGCGCAGCGGGCGGGATGTTCTGCTGACGGACCGCAACGTCGTGTATCGGGTGGAGGCGTTGGCGGCCGCGCAGGAGGCAGAATGATCCGGCACAAGCGCACGCATCGCACTTTCGTCTGGCTGGGGACCCTGCTCCTCGTGCTGGGGGCCGGGCCCCTGGGCTGTGGAGACGACGAGTCCGGGGAGCCCGGGCCGAGCGCGTCTTCCGTGACGTCCACGGAGGGGCACTCTTCCCTGCTCGCCCCCTCGGAGGCGCCCGCGGACACACGGCCGCCGCAGAACAGCGCATCCGTGACGGCCACCGGTCCGGGTGCGTCGGATGCGCCGTCGACGAGCGTGGGGACGAACCCCACCGAGTCCCGGCCTTCGGTGGAGACTGCGCCCTCGGTATCGAGTTCCCGGGAAGAGGTGGCCGTGACCTCCTCGGAGCCTGCGTCCTCCTCCGGGTTGACCGAGGTCGGTCCGGCCGAGCCCTGTGACGGGAGCACGCTCTGCCCGGAGGGCTACCGCTGCGTGCATCTGGATCCGGGGCATGCGCTGGGCGTGTGTTCGCCGGAGTGCGATACCATCGGTTCGCTCTGCGGGTACTACGGGCCGGGGACTTGGGCGAAGTGTCTGCTCACTCTGGAGGATGACACGCACGCCTGTGGCTTCCTCTGCGTACGAGACCATGGGGATCACGCGCACACCCACGACTGTCCCAGCGGGGACTGGGGTCGGTTGCGCTGCGAGCGTCAGCCCCGCACGGACGGTCACCGCTTCTGCGCTCCGCGCCAACCCTGAGCGGGGCGGGGGATCTGCGTGCGCCCCTGGCGCAGCCCTCCCCGCTCCGAAACGCTTCGGCTCCTCGTCGCCCGCACAGAGAATAGAGATGCGCATGTCTCCCGGCAGTTCGCCCCTTCCGCTCCCCTGGTTCCGGGGTCGGCTCCTGAGCGGGCAGACGCGCCTGCTGCTTCTCCTGCTGGTCCCCTTTTTCGGCTTCGCCGCGTCGGGCTGTGGAGGGGATGCAGCCGAGGAAGAGGAGTCCCGCGGATCGGTTTCCACAGCGAGCTCCCACGCCCGGTCGGGTTCGTCGTCGGCCTCTGAAGCGACGCAGGAGCCGTCGACCGCCGTGGCCTCCGGGCTGCAGTGGAGCCTCCCCATCTCCGACTGGCCAGCCGGACTGCTCTCGGTGTCCGGCACCGCCCCCGACGACGTCTGGGTGGCCGGCGCGGCCGACGCCCAGGGGCCCGCGGTGCTCCACTGGGACGGGGTCGCCTGGGAGCGGCTGGAGGCGCCGGTCCCGCACAATCTCTGGTGGGTGCATGCGCTCTCCCCGGACGAGGTATTCTTCGGGGGCGAGCAGGGCACCGTGCTGCGCTGGACGCCGGAGCGCTTCGAGCGCCTGCGGACCCCCGCGCTGGCCCGTCACACCGTGTTCGGCGTGTGGGCGCGGGCATCCGATGATGTCTACGCTGTGGGTGGCATCGGAAGCCGCGGCGGCTTCGTCTGGCACCATGATGGCGACCAGTGGCACGAACTGGCTCTGCCTCCCGACCTCCCCCGGCTGCACCACGGCGATCGTCCGGCCCTCTTCAAGGTCTGGGGCGACGCAGACGACCTCTGGGTCGTCGGCGGACTGGGCGTCGTCCTCCGGAGCCGCGGCGGCGGCCCGCTGGAGCGGGTGGCCATCGACAGCGAGGACACCCTCTTTACCGTCACAGGCAGCGGCGCCGGACGCGTCCTCGCCGTGGGCGGCGGCGTGGAGGGGCGCGTCCTCTCCCTCGCGCCGACCGCCGCCAACCTTTCCATTCCCGCGCTTCCCCTGCTGCAGGGCGTCACCTTCGGCCTGCAGGAGGAGGCCTGGGTAAGCGGCGCCTTCGGCACGATTCTCCGCGAGGAGGCCGGCGATCTGGTGCCCGTCGCACCGGGCCTCGAGGTCCCGGGAGAATCTCTGCATGCCATCTGGGTGGATCCCGCGGGCGGCGTGTGGAGCGTCGGCGGAAACGTCATCTCCGCGGCCCTCGATCGAGGCGTCCTCGTACACGGAGCCCCGAGCGGGGTCCGGGCCCCCGCGCTCCTGGAGGCGCCCGAACCCGAAGCGGAGCCTGTGCAGTGCACTACGCCAAGGCCGGACCTCGGCGCCTGGTCCGTCGCGCGGATCTGGAATGAAGAGGCTCTGGGCGCGATCCGCCGCGCCCTCCCCGAGCCGACGGTACACGCCCGCAATCTCTACCACGTCTCTCTCGCCCTGCACGACGCTTGGGCCGCCTGGGAGCCGGAGCGCGAAGGGCTGATTCATGCAGGTGAGATAGGTGCCGGCGGCGCATCCGACCGCCGCGCCGCCATGAGCCACGCCGCCCTGCGGGTCCTGGAGCATCGCTACCGGCAGCGCACGGGCGGAGAGGCCAGCATGCGCTGCTTCGAGCGAACGGCCACCCTCCTGGGCGTGGACCCCGACGAACGTCGCATGGAGGGCGACGACGCGCCCGCCATCGGCAACCGCATCGGAGCGGCCGTCATCGAAGCGTTCGCGCGGGACGGCGCGAACGAGCACATCGACTACAAGGACCCCACCTACCGTTTCGGAAAC
>REDH01000057.1 GCA_007693585.1 Deltaproteobacteria bacterium | reverse complement strand
CCCCCCCCCCCCCCCCCCCCCCCCCCCCCCCCCCCATCACTCCACATCACTCTCCTCTCACGCTCGGACGCGGCTCAGTCGCGGCGACGGAGCACGAGGCCGAGGAGAGCGAGGAAGGCGAGGGCCGAGCCGCCAGCGGGGCTGCCGGGCGCTGCGGAGCATCCGCCGCCGCCGCCGCCGTTTCCACCGCTAGTCGCGTCGCTGCCCGGGGCGGAGGGATCGCTGCCCGGCGCGGTCGGATCGCTGCCCGGCGCGGTCGGATCGCTGCCCGGCGCGATCGGGTCGCTGCCCGGGCCCGTCGGTTCGCCCGTCGCCGGCATGTCGGTCTCGCCGGCGCTGGAGTCGCCGGCGGTGAACTCGGGGCCGCTCGCCGCATCGCTTCCTTCGCTCAGGTCACCGGAGGCGGCGGTGCCTCCCGGGTCGGTGCCGGGGTCGGGGAAGCCGGGACCTCCGGTACGGCCCAGGAGGGCGTCGTAGACGCGACGGTCGGCGGCGCCGGGGGGGGTGCAGGTGCCGTCGAGGGTGATGGGCATGAAGCCGGGTTCGGAGGTTCCCCAGTCCTCGGTGGGCTCCGTGGGCTCGGGGACTTCGGTCTCGGTGGGCGGCGGGGGCACGTCGGTGGTGGGCGGCACGTCGCTCGGATCGTCCGGGGCGACCTCGCAGGTCCAGCCGGCGTCGCAGTCGGTGGCGACGGCGCAGCCCGCCATGACGGGCTCGCAGAAGCCGATCTCGTCGAAGAAGCAGCAGTCGTCGGTGTTCTTGAAGTCGCCGCTTCCAGACCCGGACTCGGTGCCCGGGGGCGCGATGGGCTCGGTTTCCTCACCGTCCGAGCCGCTGGGCGGCTCGGTGGTCCACGGCTCGCTCTGATCGCCCGTCGATCCCGGGCCGCAGTCGCAGTACTCGAAGTGGACGCATTCGAAGCCGGCGGCGCACTCGCTGGTCTCCATGCAGTGCTGGCCGTCGATCAGGATCCAGGTCGGGATGCAGACGCCCATCCACAGGGGGCTGCTCGGCTCGGAGCCGTTCTTGGGCATGTGCCCTTCGGTCTCCGTGCCGTCACTCTCGGTGGCCCAGCCGGTCTCCGAGCCGTCGGTGGGGCCCTGCTCCCAGGAGAAGCCGGCGGTCTCGTCGCCGCCGAGTTCGTCCACGTTCACGCACTCGAAGCCGTCGCCGCAGTTGGCGTCGTCCGCACAGGCCTCGACGAAGTCGGGGAGGCACTCGCCGAGGTAGGTGTGGCAGTACTCGCCCTCGTCGCAGGCGGTGTTGTCGGTGCAGCCGGGTTCGGGCTGCGGAAACTCCCGTCGCATGCAGATGCGTGGGGCGCACGGCTCCTCGCCGGCGCAGGTCGCCGGGTCGTCCATGCAGACGTAGCGCGGGCCGCACTCCTCGTCGCTGTCGCAGGGCTGGCCCTCGAAGAAGGCGGCGGCGCTGCCGGCGAAGCCGAGGGAGAGTGCGAGCGCTCCGAGCGCTGCAAGGCAAAGGCGGTTCAAGGCTGTCATTCGTTCCTCCACGGGTCGGGATGGGAACGCCCCCCCACGGGCGTTCATTGGTGGCATCCCGGTCACCGTAGCGGGTCCGAAGATCGGTTCAAGCGCATTTCGTGACTTGCGCCCGTCGCGGCCGAATGCTAGCCAATCAATCGTTTGATTGATTCCACCCGGAGCCCCATGCGATTCCCCGAACAGCCCACCGACGCCGACACCCTTCTTGCCCGTCTCGAGGCGCTGCGCGACGACGACGCCGACTGGCGCGCCGGGCGCTGCTTCGCCCTCGTCTACTCCGCAGGCGAGGCGCACGACGCGCTGCTGCGCCGCGCGCACCAGGCGCTCTTCTCGGAGAACGGCCTCAACCCGATGGCGTTCCGGAGCGTGCGTCACATGGAGTCCGATCTGGTGCGCATGACGGCGGATCTCCTCCACGCGCCGCCGGAGGCGGCGGGGACGGTGACGAGCGGCGGCACGGAGTCGCTGTTGCTGGCGGTGCTCACGCAGCGCAACGCGGCGCAGGCGCGGCGCCGGGTGAAGCGGCCGGAGATCATCGCGCCGACGTCGATCCACGTGGCGGTGGAGAAGGCGGCGCACCTGTTCGGGGTGCGTCTTCGGCTGGCGCCGCTTCGGGCGGACCACACGGTGGATCCGGAGGCGGTGCGGCGGCTGATCAACCGGCGCACGGTGGGTCTGCTGGCCTCGGCGCCGCAGTATCCCCACGGGGTGATCGACCCGATCGAGGCGCTCGGCCGGATCGCGCAGGCGCACGGTCTGCCGCTGCACGTGGACGCGTGCATCGGGGGGTTCATGCTGCCGTTCATCGAGGCGCTGGGGCACCCGTTGCCGCGCTGGGACTTCCGGGTGCCGGGGGTGACCTCGATCTCGGCGGATCTGCACAAGTACGGTTACACGGCGAAGGGGGCGTCGGTGCTGCTGTGGCAGGACACGGACTGGCTGCGGCACCAGTTCTTCGTGTCGACGGAGTGGCCGGGGGGCATCTACGCCTCGCCGTCGCTGCCGGGGACGCGTCCTGCGGGTCCGATCGCGGCGGCGTGGGCGGGGGTGCAGGCGCTGGGTCGGGAGGGCTACCTGGATCTGATGCGCGATGCGCTGGAGGCGCGCGACCGGATCCGGGACGGGCTGCGCGGGATCGAGGGGATCCGGGTGCTGGGCGATCCGCCGGGGACACTGCTGGCGTTCACGACATCGGAGCGCAGTCTGGACATCTACGCGCTGGCGGATCTGCTGCAGGCGCGCGGTTGGCACTTCGACCGCAACCAGTCTCCGCGCAGCCTGCACCTGACGGTGATGGCGGTGCACCGGCGGACGGCGGGGGAATTCCTCTCGGATGTGGCGGACGGGGTGGAGCGCCTGCGGAGGGACCCCTCGGTGCGCAGCTCCGGGACGGCGCCGATGTACGGGATGATGGCGCGGCTTCCGGCGCGGGGTTTCGTGCGGGGGGCGGTGCTGGACGCGATGGTGGGGATGTACGGTCCGGAGCCGCGCGATCCGATGGATTCGGAGCCGCAGGGCTGGATGGACCGGGCGGTGCAGAAGCTGGGTGGGCCGCTGCTGGGGGCGGCGGACCGGGTGGGGGAGGTGCGGGACCGCCTGCTGGGGAGGACGCCATGAGGGGGGGAACGCTGCGCATCGCGTATGCGCGGATCAGCCAGGAGACGAATGCGCTGTCGGGGCTTCGGACGCATCTTCGGGACTTCGAGAAGGCGCACCTGGTGCCGGCGCACGTGCTGCGCTGGGCGGTGCATCCGAAGGGGATCGAGGCGCACGGGTTTCTGCGCAACGCGGAGCTGACGGGGTTCGTGCGGGAGGCGAAGCGGGAGGCGAAGCGTCGCGGGCTGGCGCTGGAGCTGGTGCCGCTGTTCAGCGCGTGGTGCGTGCCGTCGGGGCCGCTGACGCGGGCGTGCTTCGAGGAGCTGGTGGCTCGGCTGCTGGAGGAGCTGCGTGCGGCGGGGCCTGTGGACGGGGTGTATCTGTGCCTGCACGGGGCGATGGGGGTGGCGGATCTGGATCTGCCGACGACGAGTTCGCCGGAGGGGGAGATCGCGCGGCAGGTGCGCGGGCTGGTGGGGCCGGGCGTGACGGTGGCGGCGAGCCTGGACCTGCACGCGAACGTGACTCCGGCGCTGGTGGAGCATGTGGACGTGCTGGAGGCGTACCGCACGAACCCGCATCGTGATCATGTGGCGGTGGGGGCGCGCACGGCGCGGCTGCTGGTGCGCACGCTGGCCGGGGAGATTCGGCCGGTGCTCACGTGGCGGAGCCTGCCGATGCTGCTGGGCGCGAGCCCGACGGTGGACGTGGTGGACCCGCTGCGCACGGTGCTGCGCGCGGCGCGGCGGATGGAGCGGCTTCCGGGGGTCCTGTCGGCGTCGGTGTGCATGTGCCACCCGTGGAACGACCATCCGGAGCTCGGCTGGTCGGTGATCGTGACGGCGGACGCGGCGACCGGGGAAGGTCCGCGGCGGATGGAGGGTCTGGCGGACGAGCTGGCGGACCTGTGCTGGCGGACGCGGGATGCGCTTCCGGAGGCGTTCGTGACGGCGGAGGAGGCGATCGCGAAGGTGCGGCGCGCGACGTGGCGGCGGCGCACGGGGGTGTGCGTGTTCTCGGACGCATCGGACGTGGTGACCGCCGGGGCGCCGGGGCAGAATACGGTGCTGCTGCGCACGCTGCTCGAGCAGGCGCAGGGGCTGGTGACGTATGTTCCGCTGCGCGATGACGACGCGGTCGCCGAGCTGTGGGACCGGCGCGAGGGGGAGACGGTGGAGGTGATCCTCGGCGGGCGTCTGGACCCGGTGCGGCACCCGGCGCTCCCGGTGCGGGCGACCCTGGCGCGCCGCGTGCGCGGCATCGGGCGGCAGCGCACGCTGGTGCTGGATGTGGGCACGGTGCGGATCATCGTGAGCGAGGGTCCGCCGCTGGCGGTGATGCCGCGCTTCTTTCGGGCCGCGGGGCTGCGCGTGCGCGACGCGGACCTGATCATCGCCAAGAGCTTCTTCCCGTTCATGCTCTACTTCCTGCCCTATGCCCGCATGGTGGGCTTCATCCGCACGGTGGGGGTGACGGACCTCGACGCCTCCCACGCCTTCGCCGACGGCGGACCGGTTCATCCGCGCGACCGCGTGACGTACTGGCGGGAGACGGACCGGCGCCGGCGCCTCGACGCAGCGGGGATCCCCTGAGCGCCGAGCTGCTCGATCCGGTGGTGCTGGTGGCGCTGCTGGCGGCGGTGGTGGCCTTCGCGTTCGTCGTGGAGGCGTCCCTGGGCTTTGGCGCCACCCTGATCACCGTCACCCTTGGCGCGGCGCTGATGCCGCTGCCCGAGCTGCTGCCGGCGTTCGTGCCGCTGAACATCGCCGTCTCCGCGATCCTGGTGCGCAAGGGCCTGCAACACGTCGATGGCGTCCTGCTGTGGCGCCGCATCCTGCCGTGGATGCTGGCGGGCGTTCCCCTGGGTCTCGCGGCGTTCCTCCTCCTCGACACCACCTGGCTCGCCCGTCTCCTCGGCGCAGTGGTGGGCGCCCTCGCCCTGCGCGAGCTCCTGAGCGGCGGCGCGACGATCGTCCCGCCCACCCCCGCCGCGCGCCGAACCTTCCTCGCCCTGGGCGGCGCCATGCACGGCGCCTTCGGCGCCGGCGGCCCCTTCGTCGTCTACGTCCTCGGCCGCGGCCCCATCCCCAAGGAGACCTTCCGCGCCACCCTCGCCGTGCTGTGGATCCTCCTCAACGTCGTGCTCGTGGTGACCTATCTCGCGCGCGGGCTCTACACCCCCTTCGTGCTCGGCAAGATGCCCGTGCTCGCCGCCGCCGCCGCCCTCGGCCTGTGGCTTGGCGACCGCCTCTTCCGCCGCCTCGCCCAGGACACCTTCCGCCGGCTGGTCTTCGTCCTGCTGCTCGTCGCCGGCACCGTGCTGGCGATCGGTTGACCTCCGCGCACACCGGCAGGAGCCCGGGGGTTCCGGCCCCTGACCTCCGCGCACGCCGCCGAGCCCCCGGGGCCAGGCCCCTGGACTCCAACACCCCACGCGACCTGCGCCCTTGACCTGCCCGGACGCGTTCGCCAGACCTCCGCACGCGCCCCCCGCTCCCCCGAGGCGCTGCTCCGCCTGTGAGGCCCGCCATGAAGACACCCCCCATGCTGTCGGCCCTCCTGCTGCTGGTCCTCCTGCCCGCGGGCTGCGCGCCCTTCCAGATCGACACCCCCGACGAGATGGTCGCCCTCCAGGAGCCCCGCCGCTCCGCCTACGCCTACCGGGCCACGAGCGTGGACGGCGTCGTCCTGGGCGTGCGCACCGTCCGGGCCGGCGACAACCAGGCCACGCCGCTGGCCGACCTCGCCTTCTGGAGCGACGCCATCGCCACCATGCTCCGCGACGAGCGCGGATACGCCCTGCTCGACACCGCGGACATCCGGAGCGCAGACGGCACACCGGGACGCGCCCTGCACTTCGGCCGCGAACACGACGGCCGCCAGTTCCGCTACGACCTCCACCTCTACGTCGGCCGCCGGTACATCCACATTCTCGAGGTCGGCGGCCTCGACGAGACCCTCGATGCCCGCCGCGAAGCCGTCGACGAGGCGCTCTCCGGATACCGAATCCGGCGCTAGATCGCCCCCTGCGCCCGCGACAGCGGGCCATCGAGCGAGAGGACCCCGGGGTCGCGACGCTCTCCGGATACCGAATCCGGCGCCAGGTCGCCCCCTGCGCCCGCGACAGCGGGCCATCGAGCGAGATGCCTGCCGGAGCGCCGTCGACGCTCGGCGAGCGCCCGGAACACGGACCGGTCACGTCCCCTTCATCGCCCCGTCAGCGCGCGGTCGCAGGGATCACGCCATATCCGCGCCAATCCGAGGCTTGCCTTGACCGGACACCTCCGTCTGCGTACGCAGCGGCACCTGCCCCCGCGGCAGGCCGCCCCCGCGGCAGGCCGCGCCCGCGGCAGGCCGCGCTCCCCCCCAGGCCCAGACATTCCACCATGCATCGCGCCCCATGCACGTCGCGCCCCGGTGGGCGCCCGAGCCCGGTCCTCCTTCTCCTCCCGTGGACGCTGCTCGGCCTCCTGTGGGTCCTCCCCGCGACCGCCCAGGACATCCAGGACTGGGAGCGCGAGTTCACCCTGCGGTTCGGCACCGTGGAGCCCGGCAGCATCACCCTGATCGGGAACAGCTCCCTGACCTGCGACGAGGTCACGACCCCGGACACCTGCGAGGACGCGCGACAGGGCGAAGCCACCGGCAGCGCGAACAACAACAACCAGCACTGGATGCGGATGGTGGATGTGGACGGCGATCCCGACACCTTCAACAGCTCCTCCGCCGCGCTCACGCTGGGCGCCCGCGGAGGAAACGGGTTCGGGACCGGTGGAGCGGACGGGGAACCCGAGGTGCTGTGGGCCGGCCTCTACTGGGGCGCCGACACCAACCGCCGCGCCGTGCATGGCCGGGACGGGCTCGTGGCCCCGGACCCCACCGCCCTCGACGAGGTGCGGCTCACCGTCCCCGGCGCCGAAGGCGCCGTGACCGTCACCGCCGAGGTCTGCAACCAGCGCCCCAGCGGCGCCGAACGCGACTACATGTGCTTCGCCGAGGTGACCGCGCTGCTCCCCGACGACCCGGAGGGGGAGTACACCGTCGCCAACCTCCAGACCGGTCAGGGCGGCAACCGGTACGCCGGCTGGAGCCTCGTGGTCGTCTACCGCGACCCCGCCGAGCCCACCCGAAACCTGACGGTCTTCGACGGCTTCCGGAACATCAGCTCCACCAGCAACGAGGCCCTCGTCCGCGTCGAGGGCTTTCTCACCCCCCCCTTTGGCCCCGTGCGCACCCGGCTCGGCGTGGTCGCCTGGGAAGGCGACCGCGCGCAGATCGGAAGCCGGCTCGTGCTCGAGGGCGTCGAACTCAGCGAAGACGGCCGACCCGCCAACAACTTCTTCAACACCTCCATCACCCGCTTCGGCTTCCCCGTCGCCGACCGCACCCCCGACTGGCCCAACACCATGGGCATCGACATCGCCCTCCTCGGCATCGACGGCGTGCTGCCCAACGACGCCACCTCCGCCGAGATCCTCCTGCGGACCACCGCGGGCACCTACTTCACCGGAGCGGTGGCCTTTGCCACCGAGATCTTCGCGCCCCGGCCCGAGGTGCTCAAGACCTTCACCAACCTCGACGGCGGCGACAACGAACCCGGCGATCGCGTCCGCTACACCATCGCCATCTCCAACGACGGCTTCGACCTGGCCACCGACCTCACCCTGACCGACACCCTCGACCCCGCCCTGCTGCCCGTCCCGGGCGCCGTCACCATCGAAGGACAGCCGGCCGCGGGAGCGACCTGGCATCCCGCCAGCCGCCAGTTCGTCGTCCCGCTGGACGACCTGCCCCCCGGGGACACGATCACCGTCGCCATCGAGGTCGTCCTCGCAGACAACATCACCCCCGGCCAGCGCATCGCCAACCAGGCGGTGCTCGACTACCGCGCCGACACCCTCGACCGGGACTTCCGGCGCATCTCCTCCGCAAGCCCGGACACCCCGGGGCTGCCCACCGTGCTGATCGCCGATGACCGGCCCCCGGACGTGCAGTGGGCGGACCCGGAAGACGAGGCGCTCCTGGCCACCCTCCGACCCGTCTTCTCCGGCACCGGTGAACCCGGCGCCACCGTGACCCTCACCTTCTCCCAGCCGGACGGTGAACCGGTGACCAGCACACGCATGATCGCCGGGGACGGCACGTGGAGCCACACGCCTGTCGCCGACTTCCTGGAGGGGGCGCTCTTCGTCGACCTCCACGCCGAAGACCGCATCGGCAACCGGACCACCCTCGACAGCCGCAGCTTCACCCTCGACATCACGCCGCCCCCCCTCTCCGTTGCCGCGCCCGCCCCGGACGCGATGCTCTTCGCTCCCGACCTCTTCGCCGAAGGCGCCAGCGAGCCCGAAGCGCGCATCACTCTCGTCATCCGCGATGACGACGTCGCGACCGTCGCCGAACACGAGACCGTGACCACACCCAGCGGGCTGTGGAGCCAGGCCTTCGAACCGCTGCCCGACGGCACATGGACCCTTACCGTCACCGCCACCGACCGCGCCGGCAACGCCTCCGCACCCGTCATCCGCAGCTTCACCATCGACACCCGCGCACCCCTCCTCTCCCTCGACAGCCCCGAGGAGGGCCAGCGCACGCGCGACGACGCCCCGCCCGTGTCCGGGCAGACCGACCTCGACGCCACCCTGGTGCTCCGCCTGCAGGGACCCACGCCGAGCGACGACATCTCCGTCCCCGTCGATCCCGACGACGGCTCCTTCTCCTGGATCTCCCCGGACCCGCTGGAGGAAGGTGCATGGACCATCGCTGCCACCGCCACGAGGCCCAACGGACGCAACACCACCGTCGAACGAACCGTCGAGATCGTCCGCACGGGACCGCCACTCCAGATCCTGCGCCCCACCGAAGGCGAGCAACTCACCCCCGACGCCGTCACCTTCGAAGGCCTTACCGAACCCGGCGTCGCCGTGACCCTGCGCCTCGACGACGAGCCGTTCACCGCGCTGTCGGCCGACGCCGAGGGCGCGTTCATCGTCTCGCCATCCACCCCGCTTTCCCCCGGGCCATACACACTGGAGGTGACCGCCTCGGACACCCTCGGCAACCGCACCGAAGCCACCGTGAACTTCGAGGTGGTGGTTCCCTCCGAACCCACGGAACCTGAGCCATCCGAGCCCGAACCCACGGAACCTGAGCCATCCGAGCCTGACCCAACCGAGCCTGACCCATCCGAGCCTGAGCCATCCGAGCCTGACCCAACGGACACGCCCGGTTCGACAACCGGGCCCACCGAACCCCCGGAACTGGAGCCTTCCGAACCCTCGGAACCCGCGGTGACCGAACCCGAGCCCACCACCGCGGCACCATCCGAAGAACCGCCCGACCCGCGCGAACTCGGCGGCGGTTCGGGCTGCGGATGTGCCGCACAGGGGGCGCGGCCCTTCGGCACCACGGCCTGGACGGTGCTGCTCCTGGGTGCGCTCCTTGGACTCCGCCGTCGTCGGGTTGTTCGAGGGTAAGGACGAACGGGTCCCCAATGCTGCCCTCGATGAGGTCGGCGAGCTCCGGAGACGACGCCGGATAGCGGTCCGCTTCCATGGAGCGAAGCGCAGGCGGGGGCAAAGCACCCGCCCAGGGCTCCGACAGGAGGAAGCGCCAGCGTTCCGCGCACTGCGGGTGAAGCCCGCCGCCGGCCGCTCAGCGCTCCAGCCGGGCCCGCCCCTTCAGAAGAACGCGGCCACCTGCAGGAACACCGTGTGGCCGTACAGCCCGAACTCCGAGCCGATGTCCACCCCCGCCACGAACGGCTCCCCCGTCCCGCTCTCCGCGAACACGAGCCGCGAACCGCGGCCCACCCCACCGTACCAGCCGAGCCCCACCTCCACGCTCTCGGCGACATCGTGCTGCACCTGCGCCGTGAGCAGCGCCGAGGCGTCCAGCACGTTCACGAAGGACCCCGCCGTCAGGATCCAGTCGGGCACCGGCAGCCACGCTGCCGTCCCCCCCACGTAGGCGCGCCCCAGCCAGAACGTCTCGCCCCGGCCGATGTCCGGCTCCGCGCTGCGGGCCAGGTAGTCCTCCCGGTTCCGCACGCCCTCGCCGTTCCAGTGGGCTTCCAGCATCAGCACGAAGTCCCCGCTGAAGCGCTCGGCGCCCACGGTCACCCGCGGCGGCCGGACCCCGGTGTCCGGGGACCGCGCACCGGTGGCCTCCTCGAAGCGCACCGGCAGCGTGCCCTCGCCCCGCAGGGTCCACGACCCGATCTCCCCCCGCAGGCCGCCCGCCACATGCACCTGCTCCCACAGCCGCGCCGCCCCGACCCAGCCGTCCAGAACGGCGCCGTAGTGGTGCACCTTCACGCCGGCGGCCACGTCCCGCGCCGCTCCGCGGTCGGCCACCACGAACTCCAGCTCCGTCGTCGGGGAGAGCGGCACCTGGGCACGCGCAGCATCGATGCCTCGCTTCTGCGAGTCGTCGAGTTCGAAGGGCGCGAACGGCGCCCAGAAGTCCGTCGCCGTGAAGAGCGCCGCGCTGCCCCAGGTGATCGCTTGACGGCCGAACGCGAGGTCCGCCCCGTCGAGCCACAGGCGCACCACCGCCCGATCGACGTCGTGGTCGAGGGTCGTCGTGTCGGTGTCGATCAGGGCCGTCCGCAGGTCGAGGGAACGGTCCGGGGCCGGGGTGACGTCGACCCCGATGCCCGCGCCCTGTGCCGGGCCCTGGGTCCAGCCCAGCCGGTTGTGGACCTCGACCCCCACGCGCGGGCCGAGAAAGAAGCGGTGCTCCAGCCGCAGCAGGTCCACGTGCCGGGCCTGGGGCGTCTCCTCCCCCGGCGCCGCGAGCCCGGGTTCGGTCATCGCGCTGAAGGAGCGCAGGTACCCGCCGAGCTCCCAGGACACGGGCCCCTCGCCGACGGAGACGAGCTGCGCCCGAGCAGGGAGCGCGACCAGCAGCGCAACCGCAAGAACCGCCGCGGCAACGCAGACACGGGCGGGGCCACGCCCCGCCCCCACCGCATCCGCACCACGCACCGCCCTGCCGCGGGATTCCTGCGGGGCGTGGCGGGGGATCGCACCGTGCCCGCGGAGGTCCCGGGGGGGTGGACTCACGCCTCGCCCTGCCGCTCGTCGGCCACGATGCGTCCGCTGTCCATGCGCAGGATGCGGCGGGCGCGCTCCATGACGAGGGGGTCGTGGGTGGAGAAGAGGAAGGTGATGCCGTGTTCGCGCTGCAGTTCGAGCATGAGGTCGAGGAGGGCCTCTCCGGTCTTGCGGTCGAGGTTGGCGGTGGGTTCGTCGGCGAGGACGAGGTTGGGCTTGCTGGCGAGGGCGCGGACGACGGCGACGCGCTGCTGTTCGCCGCCGGAGAGCTCGTCGGGGCGGCGATCGGCCTTCTGGCCGAGTCCCACGCGTTCGAGGAGCGGCATCACGCGTTCGCGGCGCTCGGTCTTCGGGAGGCCCTGCAGGGCGAGGGTGAACTCGGCGTTCTCGTAGGCGGTGAGGACGGGGAGGAGGTTGTAGGCCTGGAAGACGAAGCCGACGTGGCGCAGTCGGAAGTCGGCGCCTTCGGCGCGGCCGAGCTGGGCGACTTCGCGGCCGTCGACGATGACGCTGCCGGCGGAGGGCTTGTCGAGGGCGCCGATGACGTTGAGGAGGGTGGTCTTGCCGGAGCCGGAGGGGCCGGCGATGGCGGTGAACTCGCCGGGGGCGAAGGTGACGCTGACGCGGTCGAGGGCGCGGACCTCGAGCTGTCCCTGGGTGTAGATGCGGGAGACGTCGCGGACCTCGATGAGGACGTCCTCGGCGGCGGGACGGGCCGCGGTGTCGGGGGAGGGGCTGGCTTCGGGGGCGGTGCTGGTCATGGCGTTCCGCGGGGTCGGGAGAGTCGGGAGAGTGGGATGCGGAGAGCGTCTGCGGCGTGGGGCCGGGTCGCGGGTCTACTTCCAGGTGCGCATGGCCTCGGTGGGTTCGAGGCGCATGGCGCGCAGGGCGGGGTAGATGGAGGCGAGCATGCTGAGGACGAAGATGAGCACGCTGGTGCGGATCCAGTGCAGGGGGATGAGGGTGCTGTAGAGGGAGAAGTCGACCATGCTGATGCCGGCGGTTTCGTATTCGAGGCCGCCTTCGCCGAGGGGGATGCCCCAGGTGGCGATGGCGGTGTGTCCGGCGAGGGCGATGGCGAGGCCGACGGCCATGGCGGCGAGGGTGAGGAGCGCGCCTTCGATGAAGACGAGGCGGATGAGGTGCCCGGGCCCCAGGCCGAGGGCGCCCAGGAGTCCGAACTCGCGGATGCGTTCGAGGACGCTCATGAGCATGGTGTTGGCGATGGCGAAGACGACGACGAGGAAGATGAGTCCGAGGAAGACGAGGGTGTTGGCGCGGTCGACCTCGATCATGGCGACGAGCTCGGGGAGGACCTCGTCCCAGGTGAGGACGGCGAGGTTCTGGTCGGGGCGCCACTGGTCGACCTGCGCCTGGAGGTCGGGCTGGAGCCGGAAGCGCTGTCGGGAGTCGGCGAGCTGGACGCCGATGCCGGTGACGGCGTCGCCCAGGTTGGCGGCGCGCTGGGCGGCCTGGAGGTGTGTGAAGGCGATGCGGTCGAAGCCGCCGGGCTCGACGTCGAGGATCGTGGCGACGAGGAAGAGGGCGCGGGTGACCTCGCCGTCGGGGTCGGAGAGGGTGAGCACGACGCGGTCGCCGAGGGCGACGGAGAGTTCGCGGGCGACGGTGCGGGTGAGGGCGATGCCGGTGGCGTCGTCCGGATGGAGGAAGCGCCCCTCGGCGACGGCGAGGCCGAGGTCCTCGAGGGCGGTGGGCCAGTTGTCGGGGTCGATGCCGCGCAGGTCGGCGCCGGTGTTGTTGCGCGGGGAGCTGAGCAGACCCTGCAGCTCGACCTCGACGCGCACGTTGCGGACCTGCGGGAGCGCGGCGATGCGCTCGGCGAGGGCCACGCCGTCGGGGACGAGGTGGTCGAGGGTGCGCATGGCGGTGAACTCGCCGCCTTCGACCCGCAGGGCGCCGCCGACGAAGTCCTCGGCCTTGGCGCTCATCTCCTCGCCCGAGTGGTCCTCGATGCCGATGAGGATGAGGAAGAGGGCGTAGCTCAGCGCGATGGCGCTGCCGACGATCAGGGTGCGGGCGCGGTGGCGCCAGAGGTTTCTCCAGGCGAGGGTCCACATGGTCAGGTCCTCCCGCTGATGGCGCGGACGGCGTCGAGCCGCAGGGTGCGCAGCGCGGCCGGCAGGGCGAAGAAGGCCGACAGCAGGCCGATGACGACCACCGGCAGCGCGACGCGCGCATCGGAGACGCGCGGATACATGGGCTCTCCGAGTTGCAGGCCGAGGACCTCGATGTCGCCCTCGTAGGCGGTGAAGACGGAGAAATCGATGCCGACGTGCCCGAAGAGGGCCGTGACACCGACCCCCAGCACGAGACCGGCCAGGGCGCCCACCAGCCCCAGGAGCACCGTCTCGGCGACGATCATCTTCGCGAGCAGCCGGGCCCGCATGCCGACCGCGAGCAGGATGCCGAACTCGCGGCGCCGCTCCAGCACGCTCATGCGCTGCGTGTTCACGATGCCGAAGCCCGCCAGGAAGAAGAGCACGAAGTAGAAGATCCACGCCATGGCGTCGGTGAGGTCCACCATCTCCGCGAGCATCGGAGCGACCTCCCCCCAGGTGCGCAGCACGACGCCGTCCGTGCTCTCCGGGCCGTGCGCCCGGTGCACCGGCAGGCCGAGCACCTCACCGACGTGCGCGGCAAGCACCTCCGCCTGCTGCACCACCCCGTAGACCGACGGCGTGAGCACCACGAGCTGGTGCGCCTGCCCTTCCAGCGCGAGCAGCCACCGCGCATCCTCGAGGTGGAAGAAGACCGTCATCCGGTCCACCGCCGACTGCCCCGTCCGCACGATCCCCCGCACCCGCGCCACGTCGTTGCCCAGGGAGCCGTCCGCCGCCTGCGTGAAGAAGACCAGCTCGTCCCCCACGCCCACCCGCAGCACCTGCGCCAGACCGTGGCCGAGCACCACCTCCCGCGGACCCGTCTCCGACGGTGCCTGGGCCCCGAACCACTCACCCTCCCGCATGCTGCGCGCAAACACCGACGATGCCCCGCCCTCGCGCACCGGGTCCACCCCGCTCACCCGGACCACCTGCGAACGCTCCTCGTCCCCGAGCAGCCCGAAGCTCTCGATGCGCGGCGCCACCCGCTCCACCAGCGGCGAGGCCGCGATCGCATCGAGCTGCGCCTCGTCCACCGCGAACGCATCATGCAGCGTGTGCGCCTCCTCCCCGACCGCCGCCTCCACCAGCACGTGGCCCACCCCGGCCTCCGTCGCCGAGGCCACCATCGTGCGCGCCATGCCCGTGATCCAGGCCGACAGGAAGATCAGCAGCGCCACCGCCACCGCGATGCCCCCCGCCGTCAGCCCCGTCCGCCAGCCGTTGCGCACCAGGTTCCGGAACGCCAGCCGCCAGACCATCATCGCCGCTGCGCCTCCCGACGCAGACCACGCTGCGTGAACAGCGACGCGTCCAGATCCACGTTGAACTCCAGACGCTCGTAAATCACCACCGTGCGCTCCCCGGGATGATCATGCGGCGTCAGCTCCATCCGCATGGGCACCCGACGACCCTGCACCTCCCGCACGTCCGAGAACGTCATCGTCCGACGCCGCGTGTCCCCGTCCCAGAACTCCGTCCGCAACGGCACCCACCCCTCCGCCGACATCACGCTCACCACCCGGCTCCACACCACCGGCGCCTCCGGACGCGGCACCGACTCCGCCCGCAACACCCGCTGACCCCCCTCCTCGCCCCAGGACAGCTCCGTCACGTAGTCGTCCTCCCAGCTCGACTCGCGCATCATGTCGTCATTCGTGAAGTGGCTCCCCATCCAGCCGTCGCTCATCATCCCCGACGGAATCCGCATCAGCCGGTCCGCGCGCGGCGCATAGTTCCACAACCCCTCGGTGTTGCGCAGCGTCGCCGTACCCGCCTCACGCGCCGGCGCACGGATCACCGTCAGCGCCAGATCCAGACCCTGCGTCCACGTCTCCATCTCCAGCGTCCGCTCGAACCGCGACGTCACGATCTCCATCCGCATCCGCGCCCGCGAGCTGTCCGCCCGATACAGACGGTCCATGTGCCCCATGACCTCCGCCACCGTCGGCAACGAGGGCGCCGCCGCGGACGAGGACTCCGCCACCTCGGACGATCCCGCATCCGCAGACGAGCCCTCCGCGGGCCCCGAAGACGCCGCCGCAGCCGCCAGCCGCTCATCCTGGCCTCCGCCGGCACCCACGGCCGCCGCGGACCCGGCGACGTGGACTCCAGCAGGCTCCCCCGCCCACGCCCACCCCGCCCCCGCGAGCAGCAACGCCGCCACCGCCAGCAACAGGCGCGAACCGTGCCGACCGAACTCCGCACGGCGGCCAGACCGCCACGCGCACCTCCGAACCCGCGAAGACCAACCCGATGTGTTCCCGATCGACATCTCTCTCCCCCCTTGCACACGATCAGTGGACCAGTGGTCCAGCTATGGTGTATCTCTCCAAGCGAGTCAAGCACGAATCGACCACCCCGCATCTCAAAACCGTAACGATTCCGGACGCAAGGCTGGACCACTCCGGAGACTCCGGCCACGAAGCACTCGACCTCACGCGCCTTTTCGCACAGACCACCTGCCCGCAGCAGCCGCTCCCGTCCCCTCACCCCGCTTTCGCACGTGACCCCACCCCCACCCGACAACCCCGACACCCGGGACCGGCTCCTCGTCGCCGCCACCGCGGAGTTCATGGCCCATCGGTTCCCCGACGCCTCCCTCAACCGGATCATCCGGCAGGCGGGCGCCTCCAAGGGCAGCTTCTACCACCACTTCCGCGACAAGCTGCACCTCTACGAGGAGGTGCTCCTGCGCGCGCGGCAGATCACCATGGAGGACTGGGACTCCCGCTCTCCCGACGAGCTCGACGCCGACACGTTCTGGGATGGCCTGCGCGCCCTGACCCTCGCCTCGGCGGAGGCGTTCTGCAGACACCCGGAGCTGATGCCCCTGTGGCGGCACTTCCACGAGGACCATCGGAGCCTGCGGCACGCGGATGGCCTGAAGGCCATCGTGGCTGCCGGCCAACGAACCCTGGCCGCCTACCTCGACCGCGGCGTGCAGCTCGGGCTCATCCGCACGGACCTCTCCACCGCACAGCTCGTCGACCTCTACGAGGCGGTCGACCACGTGATCGACACCTGGTTCTTCGATCGAATCGATGCCGACTCCACCGTCGAGGACGCCCTCGCGCTGCAGGTCGACCTCATCGTCGACCTGCTCCGTCGCCTGACCGCCGCCTGAACCCTGACCGAGCGCCGAAGGACGTGCCACGCCCCTTCCGACGAGGGGGGCCGCGCGTGACCGCACCACGGGCGTCGTGCACTTCCAGCACCTCGTCCAGGGCATTGACGAGCTGCAGGCTCGTGCGTGTCAGCTGCCCGTCGTGCCCCGTCATCTGCTTCCGCCGCACCCGGTTCCACGCATCGTGCTCGAACGCGGTCCGCCGCTCCACCTGCGGCGTGCCATTGACCGCTCGTAGAAGCCCGCGCCCTCGAGCGCCTGCTCGATCGGCGGGAACTCGGCGAGCAAGGTCGGGTCAAGGGCGAGGTCCGCGTCGGTCGTGTACTCGGCTACGCCGAGTTCTGCGTCGCGGGTGTGCAGGTAGATCGCCTGCGCGCCGACGAGGATGGTGGCCTCGCGGTGCTCGCCGAGGGCGTCCAGCGCGTCGAGGAGGACCCGGCGCGCGATCACGTAGAGCTCATCCACGCCACATCTGCTCGTGCGCGGCCATCCACCCCATCAGGGCTTCGGCCTCGGCGGGCGAACGCCCGGGCCCGGAAAGCAGGTCGGCGACGACCACCGGGAGCCGCGCCGTACGCAGCCCGTATCTGTCGTCGGCGCGGTCGAAGAGCGAGCCGTCCGCGGGCTGTAGAAGCACGACGTTGGCGCCGGCATTGGCCGCTCGAAGTCCCAGCGCCCTGGCGGCGACTTCCGGGTCCTCGACGTACACGGAGGCGAGGCGAGTGGGCGCCACGGGGGCAATGCCCGCAGCCGCGGCGCTGCCCGTGATGAGGTACGCGAAGCCGGCGTCGCGCAACCCATCCCAGAGGCTCTTCAACCCGCGCGGGGCCAGCCACGTGCTCGCGGTGGTGCGGCTCTCGATCGGCGCATCTTCGGACCAGCGCAGCAGCAGCTGCCGCCAGTCGACGCGCTCCACGCGGCCGCGTGCCGTGCGGTCCACGATGGCCTCGCGGTCAAGCATTCCGAGCAGGCGCGAGACGTATCCGGGATCCGTGTCGGCGGCCGCCGCCAGCTCGCGCACCCCGCAGGGAGGCGTCGCGAGAGAGAGGGCACAGACGACGCGCCCGGCCTTCGTTCCGCGCAGCGTGAAGCGTCGCTTCTCGGGCCAGGGGTTCGACTCGGCCCCGCTCGTCGCGATGAAGAGGCCAGGCTCGTCCAGCACCAGGCGCACGTTGCCGGTCTGGTCGACGTAGCTCGCACCCTCGTCCTCGATGGCTTCGCGGACGCTGCGCGAGAGGTAGGGTGCTGCGACGAGCAGCGGCCGGTCCTTCGGGAGCTGCCGGGCCGTGCGCGGGTCGGGCCGCGAGAGCGGCGACACCGGGAACTCACGCGAGCGTCCCTCCATCGATGTGATCCGCAGGCGCAGAGCGCAGCTCTGGCCCGCCACGCGCTCGACCACCCACCCGGGCGGGAGGCGCTCCTGCAGCACCCGGGAGGTGCTTGTGATGAGACTGTTGTCCGAAAGATTCATGTTGCGCACCTTGTGCAACGGGCAAGTTCCGAGCAACGATGCGAGCGCCGCCTGTTGTCCGGAATAGGCACGTTGCACGCCTTGTGCAACAGGCGACTACCGCCTCCGGCGCACATCCAACGGCTGGACACGCTGAACAATCGTTCCGTTCCAGGCGATACCCTACGTGCAGCCCGGAACGGAACGCCGCTCCGGTGTGAAGCCCTGCCATTCCGCGTGCAACGGGCGGCGCAATGAGGACTGCGACGCCACACCCGAAACCACCCACGCCACCGGCGCCACGGTCAGGGTGACGGTGCCCGTCACGAGCACCCACCCCTGCCGGCCCCGCCGTCTCTGGCGCCCTTCGCGCACCGCTCACCTCCAGTTCCCGCACCACGCCCAGAACCCCCTCCGCGGGTCTGCAGGCGCTACGAGATCAGGCCGAAGCGGTCAACGGGCACGAGCGGAGGCAC
>REDH01000035.1 GCA_007693585.1 Deltaproteobacteria bacterium | reverse complement strand
ACCGTCAGCGTGCGCGCGGTGCTCGTCACCGTCCCGCACGACCCCGTGACGCGTACGCGGAACCGGTGGTTGTTCCAGGAGACCGGCGCATTGCTCAGGGACAGCGTGGCGGTCGTCGCACCACTGATCCCGGACCCGTTGCTGAGGTCACTCCACGTCGAGCCTCCGTTCGTGCTCCGCTGCCACCGGTAGCTCAGGCCGCTCCCGCTCGCGCTCACCGTGAACGTCGTGTTCGCGCCCGCGCAGATCGTCCGGTTGGAGGGCTGGCTGCCGATCGACGGAGCCGTGTTCACCGTCACGCTCGACGAGCTCGCCTGGGTCTCTCCGCAGGTGTTGATCGCGCGCACCGTGTACGTCCCGGCGTGGGCCGTGGTGACGCTGGCCCGCGTCGCGTTCTGGCTGGTGGAGGAGAAGCCGGACGGACCGCTCCATGCCCACGAGCTCGCCCCGCTCCCGCTACCCGACAGGTTCAGGTTCTGCCCGACGCAGATCGGGTTCGGGCTCGCCGACGCGCTCACCGACGTTGGCGGTCCATTGACCGTCAGCGTGCGCGCGGTGCTCGTCACCGTCCCGCACGACCCCGTGACGCGTACGCGGAACCGGTGGTTGTTCCAGGAGACCGGCGCATTGCTCAGGGACAGCGTGGCGGTCGTCGCACCACTGATCCCGGACCCGTTGCTGAGGTCACTCCACGTCGAGCCTCCGTTCGTGCTCCGCTGCCACCGGTAGCTCAGGCCGCTCCCGCTCGCGCTCACCGTGAACGTCGTGTTCGCGCCCGCGCAGATCGTCCGGTTGGAGGGCTGGCTGCCGATCGACGGAGCCGTGTTCACCGTCACGCTCGACGAGCTCGCCTGGGTCTCTCCGCAGGTGTTGATCGCGCGCACCGTGTACGTCCCGGCGTGGGCCGTGGTGACGCTGGCCCGCGTCGCGTTCTGGCTGGTGGAGGAGAAGCCGGACGGACCGCTCCATGCCCACGAGCTCGCCCCGCTCCCGCTACCCGACAGGTTCAGGTTCTGCCCGACGCAGATCGGGTTCGGGCTCGCCGACGCGCTCACCGACGTTGGCGGTCCATTGACCAGAAGGGTTCCGCTGTCGCTCGTCACGTCGCCGCAGTCGCCGCGAACCACAGCCCGAAAGCGGTGACCGTTCATCGCCGATGTCGCCGCCACGGTCAGCGTGGACGACGTGGTCCCGCTGAAGCCTCCCCCGTTGGAGAGGTTCGACCATGACCCACCGTTGTCGGTGCTGCGCTGCCAGCGGTAGCTGACCCCGGTCCCGGACGCCGTCGCGGAGAAGGTCGCACTGGACCCTGCACAGACCGTCGCATTGCGGGGCTGGTCGGTGATGCGCGTGGCCGCGTTCACCACCACCGCGGAGGTCTGCGCGCTCACGGCACCACAACTGTTGGTGGCCGTGACCCGATACTCCCCCGCGTGGCTCGCGGTGATGTTCGTGCGCGTCGGCGACTGGTTCGACGAGGAGAACCCCGCCGGTCCGCTCCAGCTCCACGAGCTGGCACCGCTTCCGCTGCCGGAGAGGCTCAGGCTGGAGCCTTCGCACACCGGGTTCGGGGTCGCCGAGGCGCTCACCCCCGTCGGGGCCGTGTTCACCGTCAGCCGAGCGTCGTTGCTCGTCCGGGTCAGACAGCTCCCCGACACGCGGACGCGGTACCGGTTCCCGTCGCGGGCAACCGTCGCCCCGGCGATCGTCAGACTCGCCGTCGTGGCCCCGCTGTACCCCCCTCCGTTCGACACGTCGCTCCAGGACGTGCCGTTGTCCGTGCTCCGCTCCCAGCGGTACGACAGGTCCTGCCCGGCCACCCCCACCGAGAACGTGGCGTCACCCCCGGAGCACGTGCTCCGGTTCGCCGGCTGCGCATTGATGACCACCTGGTTCTCGGGACACTCGCACGTCCCGCTCACGCAGCGGCGGCCATCACGACACACGGTCCCGCACGAACCGCAGTTCTCGTCGTCGGTCTGCGCGCTGGTCTCGCCCGTGCAGCCGACCGTGTTGGTCCCCGTGCAGCTCCACAGGCCCGTCTCGCAGTACCCGCACGCCCCTTCGGGCTCCCGGTCCAGCACGCCGCATCCTCCGCAGGTGTTGACGCCGGGACCATCGCAGATCACCGCCTCCGTTCCGTTGCACACGTAGTCACCACACTCTCCGCAGCTCGCGCCCGGCTGCGCGTCCAGCACCGCACAGCCTCCGCATGCGTTCTCCCCCGGATCGTCGCAGCGCACCGAATTGGCACCGCTGCAGGTCCAGACCCCACACGCGCCGCAGGACTCCCCGGGCTCCTCCTCCAGCGTACCGCATCCATCGCACGCGTTCGCCCCGGGGTCGTCGCAACGCAGGGCCTCCTCGCCATCGCACACGAGGACCCCACACTGATCGCAGGCCGCACCCACCGAACCGTCCAGAACATCACACCCTCCACAGGCGTTCGGCTGAACACAGGCGCCATCGCAGACCCTCTGGCCGGAAGGGCAGGCGCAGCCACCGTCCACGCAGCTCGCGCCCTCCGGACAGGACGACTCGCACGCACCGCAGTTCTCCGCGTCCGTGCGCAGGTCGACCTCGCAACCCGTCGTGTCGTCCCCATCGCAGTTCGCCCGACCCGCCGGACATTCGGACACGACGCACGCCCCCGCCTCGCAGACCTCGAACTCCGCGCACACCACCCCGCACGAACCGCAGTTCGACTCGTCCAGTCGCGTATTGATCTCGCAACCTGACAGGAGATCCCCGTCGCAGCTCGCAAAATCCTCGTCGCACACAATTCCGCAGTCGCCCTCCTCGCAGACCGCAACCCCCCGCGGACCCACCTCGCACTCCACCCCGCAGCCACCGCAGTTGTCCTCGTCATCGAGGATCGAGGTCTCGCAACCCGTCGCCTCGTCCCCGTCGCACAGCGCCGTCCCCGGCGGACAGGTGTCCACCACGCAGACGCCGTCCCGGCACGTCTCGCCCTCGTCACACGCGATTCCGCAGGCACCGCAGTTCTCCAGGTCGCTCGACGTCGCGGTCTCGCAGCCCGTGTTCGGATCCCCATCGCAATCGCCGAAACCGGGATCGCATGCGAAGACCTCGCACAGCCCCTGCACGCACACCGGGCTCCCGTTGACCGTCTCGCACGCCTCGCCGCAGCCACCGCAGTGCTCCACCGACGACCCGAAATCCACCCCCTGGCAATCTCCGCAGATGTCCGAGGTCGGTACGCACTGCTCCACGCCTTCATCGACCAGACTGCAGGTGTAGCCGATCGGACACCGACCATCCCGGGAGCAGTCCGTTCCACAGAAGGTCCCGCCGCCGATCGGAAGACAACGGTCCGCCACTCCGCCGCACTGGCTGTCCAGTCCGCACGGCTGACAGAGCGTGTCCTCGTCGGGATAGCAGATCTCGATCACGTCCGCGCTGCCGTCCCGCACCGTCGTGCAGCTCCAGTCCAGCGCCGCGCAGTCCTCGTCGCCCCCGCAGAACGCACTGCAGAAGCGACCCGTCGAGGTGCGCAGACAGAGGCCATCCGCACACTCGGCGTCCTCGTCGCACGGCTGACCGAAGCCCCCGGGCGACGCGCTGCCGGTCGCGTCCGATCCACCGGAAGATGCGTCCGGAACCGTCGACGTGACGTCGGTTCCGGTCTCGCCCAGCGGCGGGGCCCCGCTCGAACTGCCGGAAACATCCCCGTCCACGCACGCTCCGCCCACGCAGCGGCCACTCGCGCAATCGCTCCCGCGCTCGCACGCATCGCCGACCGCTCCACTGCCCGCCGGAGAAGCGTCGCTGCACCCCGCCGCCAGCAAAGCCCACGCGCCAATCGCCACCGCAAAAAGAACCAGAGGACCGGACCTGGTCCCCTCCATCGTCCACGTCGAATTCATGGTACGTCCCTGACTGTCGCGTGACCTGGAATCGCGCGGTCGCCCGCTTCCCGGCGAAGCGCAAACCTCAACCACGACGACCCCCCCAGCCGCAAAGCCTGCCCTTCATCGCACCGGGCGGTCAATCGAAAACCGGCGGACTTTCGCAATCGCTCCGCTCGCGCGCACCCGTGCACTTCCGGCTTGCCGCGCCGCACCAACCCCGCCAGCATCGACCACCGGGACAGCACCCACGCCGCAGGCCACCCCCTTCCCCCCCCGACGAACTCCCCATGCACAGACTCGACGCCCTCCTGCTCGCCGCACTCGCGTTCGCACTCCTGCTCACCGCCTGCGGCGACGATGACCCCGCCAACGACTCCGCCTCCAGCTCGGAACCCGCGCAATCCGAGGGGCCGGACGGCACCCTGTCCCCATCCTCCCCGCCCCCCCCGTCGTCCAGCTCCGGCGAGGAGAGCGGTGCCCACGGCACAACCGAAAACACCACGCAGCGCCCGACTCCGACCGAGGACGTGACGTCCTCGCCCCCCTGGACCGAACCCAGCGCCGGTGAACACACCTGGCGAACCTCCGAGCGGCCGCCGCCGTCCGATGAACTACCCACCGACCCCTCTGGAGAACCCTCCGGAGAACCCTCCGGAGAACCCTCCGGAGAACCGCCCAGCGAGCCCTCCACATCGGATGTCCAGGCCTGCCTCGACGCATGCGGCATCGGCTGCCCCGCTCCGGAGTTCCAGCCCTGCGGCCTGGACGGCAACCGCTACTGCAACCCGTGCATCATGGGCTGCCTCGGCATCGAGGAGGCCGCCGACACCGAGCGGTGCGAGCCACCGCAGAACCTCTGCGCGCTGCCCGCCTCCCGCGTCCACCTGCCCCTGATCCCATGGGAAGCTCCGGGCGCGTGCTCCGACGCGAGCCTCGACACCTTCCGCATCTGGGACGACGAGGACGAGCTGCGCACCGCCATGCGCTGCGCACCCACCGACGACCTCGGCATCGACTTCACCTCCGAGCGGCTCCTGCGCATCGTCATCGAGGACAATCCCGCCATCGAGGCCTGGGGGGTGCAGGAGACCGTCGACGGACGTGCCCTCGTCGCCAGCGCCCGTGCCCCGGTCTACTGCGGCGGCGCACGTCCCCCCACCGCCGCGCTCTGGCTGATCCTCCCCGCCGATGGCCGCACCGTCCGCCCCGACGTCTGCCTCTACGGAGACTGCGGCAGCGGACCTCCGCGGCCCTGATCGCTCCGCACGCCCAGGCCCGTGCCCTGGCATGAACATTGCGTTCTCCCAGCAATGACCTCCGTGCGAGCTGGCGACCACCGGCCCACACCGCCCCACGGGATTCCCGGGAGAAACTCTCATGTTCAGCACCTTGCACCTTCCCACCGCCCTTGCACTCGGCCTGGGCGCGCTCCTGTTCCAGGGTTGCAACGTTTCGTACGCATGGAACAGTGAAACGAACGTCGAGTACAGCACCTCCGCACACGCCGACGCTCCACCCGACGACCGGCACATGACTCCGCCCTCCGCCGACATCAGCCCCCTGCCGCAGGGCCATCAGGCCCCGAACGGCGTGCGACACGTCCGGCCGATGGAGGTGCTCTCGCACATCGATCGCTTCCACGTCATCGATGTGCGGGAGACATCCGAGCTGCACGGCCCGCTCGGACACATCGACGGGATGCACCACATCCCGCTCGGTCAGTTGTCCGCCCGCCTCGGCGAGCTGCCGCAGGACGAGCCCGTGCTCGTGGTCTGTCGCAGTGGAAACCGAAGCGGGCAGGCCTGCGACCGGATTCGACGGCAGACCGGTCACGACTGCTGGAACCTGGCGGGCGGGATGATCGGCTGGAATCAGGTTGCGCGGGCCCGGTAGGCTCCGGCGGTCGCAGGATCCGCTGGCGCCGCGGACCGCCGGTCAGATGGCCGCCGAGTAGCGCCGCCCGTCGTCCTCGAGCCACGCGTCGAACCGCGCCGCCACATGGCGCACGAGGAACCGGCCCCGCGGCGTGACCCGGAACCCGCCCGGGGTCCGCTCGATCAGCCCGTCCTCCTCGAGATCGCCAAGCCCCTCCAGCTCCCTGGCGAAGGTCTCGAAGGGGTCGACACCGAACTCCTCCGACACCTCATCGAGCGCCGGTCGACCCACGCACATGATCGACTCGATGATCCGGCGCCGCATCAGGTCGTCCTCGGAGAGCACCATCCACCGCTCCGCCGGGAACGCGTCCCGCTCCACCGCCTGCGCCCAGTCGTCCAGCGTGCGCGGCGCGGCCACGTAGGCGCGACCGATCGAGGAGATGGCGCTCATGCCGAACCCCAGGATGTCCGCTCCACCCCGGGTGCTGTAGCCCTGGAAGTTGCGCTGCAGCGTACCTTCCCTCAGCGCCACCGATAGCTCGTCGTCCGGCCGGGCATAGTGGTCCATGCCGATGTGCTCGTAGCCCGCGTCCGTCAGCGTGCC
Organism: Deltaproteobacteria bacterium; assembly: GCA_007693585.1. GTDB lineage: Bacteria > Myxococcota_A > Bradymonadia > REDH01 > REDH01 > REDH01. The sequence goes on along the minus strand of REDH01000035.1, from coordinate 12,207 downwards.
CACGATGACGCCGAGCATGGCGAGCCGCTCCTCGGACCCGGGAATCCCGTACCGCTCCAGCAATCGCTGCGCCGGACGCATGCCCGGCACATGGGCATACCCGTACACCGCCAGCCTGCTCGGTGAGAGGGTCAGGACTTCCTGGATGGTCTCCCGGATCGACGCCTCCGTCTGGGCCGGGAGACCATAGATCAGATCGACATTGACCGACTCGAACCCCTCCTCCCGCAGCCACCGGAACGCCTGCTCCACCAGCGCGAACGGCTGCACCCGGTTGATCGCCGCCTGCACCCGTGGCTGCGTGTCCTGAACGCCGATCGAAGCCCGGCGGAAACCGGCTTCCCGCATCGCACGCACATGCTCGCGCGTCAGGTCGCGCGGATCGATCTCGATGGCCTCCTCCGCATGCGGCGCGACCCGGAACGTCGAGTGGAGCACCTCCCCGATCTCCCGCAGGACGTCCGGAGGCAGATCCGACGGCGTGCCCCCGCCGAAGTGGACCTGGATCACCTCCCGTTCCGTGTCGACCAGCCCCGCCTTGTGCTCGATCTCGCGCCGCAACAGGCGCATGTAGCTCCGCCGCTGCTCCTCGCTCTTCGAGATGACCGTGGCACAACCGCAATACCAGCAGAGGGACCGGCAGAACGGCACATGCACGTACAGCGAAAGCGGACGGTCAGCAGCCCCGCGGTCGCCGACCAGAGCCGCAAGCCGCTCCTCGTCCACGTCCATCGAGAAGTGCGGCGCCGTCGGGTAGGACGTGTACCGCGGAAGGCGCCGGTCGTAGCGGCGAATCAGCTCCGGCGAGAAGTCGGGTGTCGTTGTCATCGTTCCGTCCTCGCGAGCAGCCCCACCGCACCCGGTGCGGGCGGCACCATGCCGCGAGCGCTCGCTCCCCATGCTCAATGCGAGAACGATGCCAGCCTCCCAACGCACCGCCGCGCCATGCACCGGACTGCACGGGAGACCACCCGAGACCCTCATGGTGCGCCATTTGGCACACGCTCCGCACCGCTTCGGTGCATGTCCACCCGAACGGGCACGCACGCTGCTGTCGGCAACGACCGGGACGACACGCAGGGAACCCAACGGTCCGCCGCAGCCGAGGACACCCGTGCCCGCCCCGGGGACGCCGTTCCACTCGGCACACACGACCGTTCCCCACGTGACACCCCTGTGACGGAATCTCTTCGCTCGCCACGCAAATGTCTCGCGCACGCCCTCGTTCTGCCCCTCCCTAGTCATAGAAGCCGTCGGCCAACGTACCCGGAGACGGCCTGCCCACGCTGGCGCCGGCCGAAAGCCGGATTCGCACGCCGCTCGGACGTACGTTCACTCGACAGGAAGATGGGGGAAGACGTGAAGAACGCAAATCGGGGCCCGTGTTCGGGAGCCCTGCGCCACTGGGTGCGGGCGGTGATGGCGGGATTGCTCGCCACCTTTACGGTCGGTGAGGTCCTCGCCGATCAGGGCGAGACGGCGGGAGTGGCCGCGGAGGACCACGACGGGGAAGGGACGCCGCAGGCACCGCCCGAGGAACAGGCCGAGCGGGTGGAGCGTACGCTTCCCGAGGCCACGATCGCCGCCGACGGTCTCTACGTCGAGTTCGGTCGCGGTGTCCGCATGGTCAGCGATGACGAAGACTTCGGACTCACGCTCCGCGGGCGCGTGCAGACCCGCGCCACCTGGCGGGACCGCGAGGGGGAGGACGCCGACATTCTCTTCAAGGTGCGGCGCGCCCGCATGGTCCTGCTCGGCGATCTGCCGGAGCAGTCCCTCTCGCTGTACATCCAGCTCGGCCTCGGCTCATCGGACATCGAGCGGGACAACCCCATCCCGCTCCGGGACGCGGTCGTCACCTGGACCGGCCTCCGGGACGCGTCGGTGCGTGCCGGACAGATGAAGGTCCCGTTCAGCCGCGAGCGCATGATCTCTTCGTCGGCCCTTCAGCTCGCGGATCGTTCCGCGGTGAATGCCGAGCTCAGCCTCGACCGCGATGTGGGCCTTCAGGTGTACTCCTCGGACCTGTTCGGCCTCGGCCAGCGCCTGGGCTATCAGCTGGGCGTGTTCGGAGGCGAGGGGCGAAACCGGGCGGCAGCGGGGACCGGGCTACTCTATGCCGGGCGCCTGCAGGTCCAGCCTCTAGGCGCGTTTCCCGACGCGATGCTGGAGGCCGACCTCTCGCGCAGCCCCGTTCCGCGACTGTCGCTCGGCGTTGCGGGCGGGTACAACGTGGAGACCCGGCGGGCGCGCTCCACCCACGGCGCATTCCTGGAGGACGGTTGGGCCTTCGATACGCTCCACGCCGCGGCAGATCTCATGTTCAAGTGGCGCGGGCTCTCCGTGCAGGCGGAGACGATCTGGCGGGACGCCCGCAATCCCCGCAGGCCACACGATCTCGAGGAAGACGAGGACGAGCCGGGGCCGCCGCTCCCGCGCACGGGACTGGGCTGGTTCGTCCAGCTCGGCTGGGTCGGACCCACGGGCATGGAGCTGTCCGGCCGGGTATCGGAGGTGCGTCCGCTGGCGGACGACGAGAGCGCGCTGGTGACGTCGCGGGAGTTCACCCTGGGCGCCGGCCGCTACATGCGCAACCACGACCTGAAGCTCCAGGCGGACTACACGCTCGCCCTGACGGGCGATGGTGACGTCGCCGGCCACGAGGCCAGGCTGCAGATGCAGTTCTTCTTCTGAAGGTCAGAGGGCCTGCACCGGGACGCTGAGGCCGGGCGCACCATTGTTGCCGTTCGGCGCACCGCCCGACCCCCCGCTGGCTGCAGGTGCCGTGGTGAAGTTGTTGTTGCTGTGGGAGAGGTTGGGCGAGTTGATGATCAGGAGTCCGATCGACGCGCCGCCGGCTCCGCCGGCCCCTCCTCCCCCGCGACCGCCCTGGCCACCCATGCCTCCTGCTGCGCCGTTGCCTGCGCGGCTGTTGAACCGGGGCCCCCCGGCGCCGCCCGATCCACCGGAGCCGCCGAAGCCGCCGGAACCGCCGGAACCGCCGACCCCGCCTTCGCCCATCTGGCCGGCATTGTCCCGCACGACCGCGGCATTGGCGCTGATGGCGAGAATCCCGATGGACCCGCCACCGCCGGTGCCGCCACCGCCACCGAACCCGCCGCTTCCACCGGCGCCACCGCCGCCGCCACCACCGCCCTGGCGGTTGTTGGTGGTGCAGCGGCCGCCGCCGCCGCCACCGCCGCCGCCACCGCCGATGCCCGGGCCGCCGGTCTGGCCGCTGAGGCCCGGCCCGGCGACCCAGTCCGTCCCGCCCGTGATTCCACCGCGGTTCTGGTTGGAGGGTGAGGTACCTGCCCCTCCCGTCGTCCCGATGCTACCGGCGCGGCCGACCTGCCCGTTCTGTGCAGAATTGTTGCTCGGACAGTTGCCCCGATCCTCGCCGCCGAGCCCCCCTGACCCCGGGTTGAACGAGCCGGCGGGTCCCGAGGATCCGCCGCCGTTGGCGCCGTTCTGGCCACGGTTTCGGCCGTGACCACCGCGCCCGCCGTTCCCGCCATTGCGGCATCCGGTCCCGGACACGCAACCCGAACCACCCGAGCCCTCGTTGACGCAGGCGCTGCTGCCCCCGCACCCCTGGGAGCCCGCCGTGCCATTGTTGCCCCTGTTGCCGTTGCCGCCACTGCTCCCGGAAGTGCCTGCTCGACCTGCCCCCGGACGAAGATCGTTGCGCTCGACGGTGAAGGTGGCGGTGACGTTTCGCAGCACGATCGCCCGGGCACTGGCATTCGACGCGTTGCCGTCGGCCGTCTCGATCCGGAATCCGGCCAGCGTTCCGGCGGTGGAGCGTCCGTCCACCAGGACGCCGATCGGCGTGGGGCTCACGATCCGCGACACGCTCGCCGACGGATTCCACAGGCTGAAGCTGCTGTTGAAACCACCCCAGAGGCTCACGCCGTTGGGCAGGGTCACCTGCTCGTTGTACGTGCCGGCCGCGACGTAGATGTGAGGCCGACCCCGCTGACCGTCCCCCGTCGCGCGCTGGATGCCGAGGGCGATCGTGCGGCACGGGCTGGTCCGGCTGCCGCAGGTCGAGGACGTCGACCCATTGGCCGCGACAAAGACCGCGAGGTTCTCCTGGCCGTCGACACCGTCGCAGTTCTGGTCCGTACCCGACGGGACATCGGTCGTGGTGCAGGTCCGGAACTCCACGGTCTCCCCGTAGATATGTGGCTCCGTTCCGCGACGGATCCACGCCCGCACACGATAGGGGGTGTTCGCGGTCAGTCCGGAGATGTCGAGCTGATAGGTCCCCGTGCCCGTGAAGCCGGGCACGCTCTCGCAGGTGCTGCCCGTCGCGCCGGCCGCAGGAGTCAGCGGCACCGCAGCCCAGCAGAACCCGCGCGCATCGGCGGGCGGGTTTCCTCGCGAGGTCACGTTCGCGTGCAGCCGCATACCGGTCTGGCTGCGATTCGACACCGGGAGGGTCACCACCGAGCCGCTCGTCTCGTTCACGCACTGACCGGCCACGAGGACCTGTCCGTCCGGACAGTCGCACCCACCGCTGCGGCAGATCTGGCCGCCTTCGCACGTGGTGCCGCACTCTCCGCAGTGCTCGCCGCTGGTGTTCAGGTTTGTCTCGCAGCCCGTGGCCTGAAGGCCATCGCAGCTGTCGAAGCCCGACTGGCAGCCACCGATGGTGCACGTGCCGCTCGAGCAGCCGCTGCTGGTGGCGTTGGGCAGGTTGCACACGGTGTTGCAGGAACCGCAGTTGTTCACGTCCTGGTTCACGTTCGTCTCGCACCCGGTCGCCTGGTTCCCGTCGCAGTTCCGAAAGCCCTCGAAGCAGGCCGCAATCGTGCAGTTGCGCGCCGTGCACGCGGCGGTTGCGTTCGCGAAGAAACAGCCATTCCCGCAGCTCCCGCAGTTCTCGGCGTCGTTGGCGAGGTTGACGCAGGTGATGCCGCACAGGGTCTGACCACCGCTGCACTGGCACTCGCCTCCGAAGCAGACCGTGTCCGGTGGACACTGCAGACCGCAGCTCCCGCAGTTCGCGCTGTCCGTCGAGGGGTTCGTCGCGCCGATGCAGCGCACGCTGCTGGCCCCGTCGCAGGTCCATTCCCCTGTTCCACAGTAGCCGCAGGACGTTCCCGGGGTCTCATCCAGCACGGCGCAGCCGCCGCAGGCGTTCTCCGACGCACAGCTCCCGTCGCTGCACCGGATCGTACCCGGCGGGCACTGGCAGACGAACTCGTCGCACACCTCCGTGGGCCCGCACGTGTCCCCGCAGCGACCGCAGTGCTCCATGCTGCCGAACGTGGTCTCGCAGCCCGTGTCGTCGTCCCCGTCGCAGCTCCCCGTGCCCGCAGGGCAGTTGTCGAGAACACACGAACCGTTCACGCACAACTGAAAGTCCGGGCAGGAATTCCCGCAGGCTCCGCAGTGCTCGTCACTGGCCAGCAGGAGGGTCTCGCAGCCGGTGGCGATGTCGTCGTCGCACGACGCGTAGTTGTCCGTGCACGCCAGCAGCGTGCACTGGCCCTCCTCGCACCCCATGGTCGCGCGCGGCGCCTCGCAGGCGAGCCCGCAGCCGCCGCAGTTCGCCACGCTGCTGCGCAGATCCACCTCACATCCGGTCTCCTCGTCTCCATCGCAGTTCTCCCGGCCCTCGTCGCAGGCGGCGATCACGCACACCCCCGCCTCGCAGGCCGGCGTCCCGCCGGGAGCCTCGCACCGGTTGTCGCATACGCCACAGTGGCGAATGTCCGTCTCCTTGTCGAAGCCGCTGTCCACCGTCCCGTCGCAGTTGGTGTCCCGACCATCGCAGACTTCCGGCACCCCCGGGTTCACATCGGGATCGGCGTCGTCACAGTCCGGGCCCGCGCACGTGGGACCGATCCCGTAGCCGTCCCCGTCGAGATCCAGGCACCCGCCGCAGACGTCGAGATTCGGGATGCACTGGAATGTCTCCACATCCTCGCGCACGACGATCTCGCACCCGTAGCCGTCCGGACACGCCGCCTCGTCCGCCGGATCGCACAGCACGCCACAGAAGCGCCCGTCCAGCCGCTCCATGCACAGATCCTCCACGCCGCCGCAGTCGAGATCCGACGTGCACTCCTGGCACAGTACCGGAAGGGTGGGGATGCAGTACGAGGTGAAGTCCACCCCGCTGCCCGAGAACAGCCGGCACTCGTATCCCTCGCGCGAGCACTCTCCGGAACACGGCTCCGTGCAGAATCGCCCGTCCACCCCGTTCAGGCACGTGCCGCTGTCGCAGTCCGCCCCGATGGTGCACGGGGCGCCGAGGGTACCGGGCTCCGGACCGCTCGGGGTGGACGACACGCCCTCGCCGGACGAGACATCCTCGGACGGACGGCTCCCCATGGAGACGTCCTCCTCCGAGCTGGACCCGCCGAGGACCGGTGGCTCGGACGGCGCGGACGAACCGTCCGGCACGCACTGGCCGGCGATGCAGGGGTCCCCACCGCAGTCGTCGCTCGACCGGCACTCGGCCCCCTGCCCTGGCGTGGAGGCGCTGTCCGAGGAGCATCCCGGGCTGCCGAGGAGAAGCAGGAACGCCGAGGCCAGCGCGATCAGCGCGGAGAGATCGGAATGGAGGCGACGTGTGCGGACATGGGCCATGATTCCACCGGGAGACGGGGGCCGGACGGGGTGCGCACTTTCGGCGCGGTTGACCGAAAGTATAGCAGAACGCCGCGGCGCCGCTATCGCCCCGTCACGCCATCCCATGACGCCTTGCGGCGCAACGGAATCCCCGGACCACCGGGCCGTGGCGTATCCGAACGTTCGAGCCCCCGACGCGAGGGGCGGCAGGGGCTCTGGACGGAATCCCGGACGGATCGTGTGTCTCCCGCCGGTGGCGGCGAGTCATCCCCGGACGAACCGCTTCGTCACTCGCACTGCCCGACCGGGAAGAGATCCTGGTAGCCGAAGCCGAACTCGATTCGGATATCCTCCAGGTTCTCCCAGTTGATGTTGCGGTTCTCCCCGATGTTCGGGTTGATCAGCACGGTGTACTGCGACGACAGGGGAAGCCCGGCGAGGGTCCGGTTCGCGTTTCCGGGGAAATCGTTGAGACCGGCCGTGGGCGAAATGGACCGCCCGCGGGTGCGCAGCGTGGTGATGCTGCCGAAGCTGGACACCCCCGGTCCGAACGAGGCCACGAGGGCGTCGACTCCCGGTTGGCACGAGCGGAGCTGCGCCGTCCCGTCGTAGAGCAGCGACACCGTCGGACGGGCGTCGCCCAGTCCCTCGCCAACAAGCTGGATCCGGACCCCGGTCACCTTGGCGTTGCAGGACGTGGCCAGGTTCGCCCAGTCGTTGAGGTTCACCGTGAAGGTCGCCGCGAGGATCCCGGCGTCGGTGCGCATCAGCTCACCGATGTTGCTGTCGGTGGAGTAGCGCACCCGCTTGTCCACCGGCACCACCCCTTCCTCGAGCACCGCACGGAACCGCTCCTCCGGCGTGATGATCTGGCCGGTCAGCACGTCCTCGGTGACGTTCACCAACTCCAGGAAGTCGTTCCGGACCGAGAACACCGCGTCGCTCTCGTTGATGGCTCCTCCGCAGCTGTTCTCGATGCGGCGCATCTCGGCCACAATCGCCTCGAGCTGGAAGGTGTTCCGGGCGAGAAGGATCTGGATCCGCTGGTCCATGAAGGGACGGACGGCGAAATACTCCAGGGCAACGAGCCAGTCCATGATCGCGCTCTTGGCCCGGTCGAGCCGGCTCTCCGCCTGCGCGAGCCGGTTGGCTCTCGAGAACACCGCCGCAGGGCTCCCGATCAGCACCTCGATGTCGTTGAGCTGTGCCTCGACCTCGTCGATCTGCGCGTCGATGAGCTGAGCACGCTGCACGATCTGCAGGTACTCCATCATGCGCTGCTCGTACCGCATGATCGCCTGGTCGATCCGCAGGGCGAGCTCGGCGCCCTCCGTGAGCCGCTGATGGTGAGCGAGCCGCCGCTGCAGGTACGTGTCGCGATCGCGCTCGTAGGCCTCCTGGGCCTCGCTCTCCGCGAGGATGAGCTGCAGCGTCTCCTCCAGAAGGGCGAGCTCGGCCGCCGTGAGGGCATCCGAGCGCTGGATCTCCTCCTGCAATTCGGCCAGCTCGTTCGCCGCGACCATGCTGCTCAGGGTGGACCGGTCCTCCGCGAGCGCGAGCTCGGCGCCACGGATCGTGTTGCGCAGCTCTTGAGCCAGCTGGATGCGATCCGCTGCCTGATTCAGCGCAATGGCGGAAGCGCGCATGCCGAACGTGATCGCCGCGCCCTTGGCAAGCACCGCACCGCGCGCCGGAGCCGTCGCGTCGTTCGATGTGCCCGCCGACTTGGGCATGCCTTCGGCGACCGCCTTCGCGAGGTCCGACTTCAGCGTAATCGAAGATGTCAGCGCGGAAGCCGTCGACCGCATGCTGAGCTGGGCAGCGGCCATCGCGAAGTCGAGGGTCGCGTTCCCGATGCGCATGAGGTTGCGTTCGTTCATCGAGTTCTGGAAGCTCGCGATGTCGCCCTGGCGGGTCTCGGCCATGCTGTCCAGGTTCGCGAACAGCACCTGCATGTTCTCGCTCCGCAGGCTGTCCCGCTGGGCAAAGTTGGCTCGCATCTGGCCAATGCGGTCCAGGCGCCGCACGTTCCACAACTCGATCTGCTCGGCGAACCGCTCCAGCTCCGTGAATTCCAGCCGCGCGCGATCATAGAATGCGTTCAACTCGGCCTGCGCGATGCTCACCCCCTGCAGGGCCGTGAGCAGCTCCAGCTGGGCCCGCCCGCCCTCCGAGACGGCGAAGTTCGCATGGTTGTAGGGCAGGTACTCCTCGGTGCCCCGCTCGATCGCGAATCCGCACAGCCCCGCCTCGACCGGGGTCGAACACTCGGGCACCGTGCGCGCTTCCTCGGCCGAGCAACCGACCGGAATGCCACACAGCTCCGCAAGCTCGGAGCGCAGGCTGGTGATGGTCGACTGGAAGCCCTGTCGAAGCTGCGTCTCGCTCAGCGCCTCCGCCTGCGTCTGATCGAGGATCGCCTCGATGGACTCCGACGCATCGGCCAGCTCGCGCTCCGCATCGCGCCGCAGCCGGTTGAGCAGGGAGTCGTTGTCCTCCAGCGGGTTGAGACTGTTGGACGTCACCACCTCCGCGTCCCGCGCGAACACGAGCTCCTCGAAGCTCAGGGAGAGACGGTTGAGCTGGCGGAGCAGATTCCCGAACCCGCCGGCCAGCGACGCGTTCTGGAAGCCCGCACCGGCCTCGAGGTTGAACTGATACAGCATGCCAGCCATCAGGTAGAGGTCGCGGATGCTGCCCGCCACGAACTCGGCCTTCTCCTCGCGCTTGAACTCGTCCTGAAGCAGCGCATCCCAGCGCTGCGCGGCGAGCACCAGCGCGTCCATCGCTCCCCGCCACGACTGCACCGTCTCCGCCAGCAGCCGGCGACGGGCAGACAGCGCCTCCGCTCCGCTCGCCGCCGCGCCGAGAACCACCAGACCCGCATCATCGAACTGACCCGTGAGCGTCGCCATGTGAACGTCCAGGACGTTCGCCTGCCAGTCATTGAGCAGCTCCTCGGTCCGGCTCTGCACCACCGCCGTCACGATCGCGGGAAGCTGGCTGTCCCGAAGCCACGCCAACCGGGTGTTGACGTCCGTCTGGAACGCGCCGAGCTGGCGACCCAGGAACGCCTCGCGCGACACCTCCTGGTACCGACGGATGATGCCGGATGCCTGCCCCGACACGGTGCCCTGCTCCGCGCTCGTCGCATTGCCGAAGGCGTGAAAACTCGCCGCCAGCAACTGACGCCCGCACAGCACCTCCTGGCTCGGCTCGCAGACCCCGTCCTCGCCGGACGCGCACATCTCCATGAACTGCGCAAAGCTCAGGCCGCGCGGGTTGTCGATCTCCTCGTCCAGGAACGCCAGAATCTGAGACGCCGTGGTCTCCCCCGCCAGCGCCTCGTCCGCGAGGGCACGCGCGCAGGAAAACCGCTCCGCGAGATCCGCGCCGAGGAAGTCCGCCACCGTCTCGATCCCCTCGCACGCCTCACTGTCCTCGTCCCCCTGCGGAAACGTCACCCCCTCGCAGCTCGACAGGCCCGGCTCCGCCAGAAGTCCCGGTGCGGCCGGCGCAGCCTCCAGCACCGACGGAAGGTCATCCAGAAGCACGACCTCCTGCCACTCCACCTCCACATCCCCCTCGTAGCGGACGATCCCCACCTCCGGCGCACCCTGCGAGGAACGCTGGACGAACAGGCCCGACCACCGATCGGACATCCGGCCGATGATCAGACCGTCCTCGGGTGCGTCCAGCTCGAAGCGCATCTGGCGGCGGACCTGCCCCGGCTCGTACGCGGACAGCCGCGAATCCTCCCCAAGGCGAAACTCGTGGTCGAACGTCGCCACCCACCGCTGCACGAACTCGTTGTACACCAGCGGAGAACGCACCCACTCCCGATCCGGATCGAACCCGTCCACCGGAGCGAAGAGGTGCTCCCGCGCCACGCGCAGCGCCAGCCACGCCTCGTCCGCGTCCGCAAGGGACGCACGGTCCGGAGACGTGAACACCTTCAGCTCGATCGGAAGACCCGTGCTCCCGAAACCGTCCATCCGCACCTGCCCCACGTACTGCCCCGCCGCCGGCTGGCGCGGAACCAGAACCACGCGAGCGTTGCCGAACGGCAGATGCACCCGCACCGTGACCGCCGCGTTCTCCCCGTCCGGATCGGCCTCCCCCACCTCCAGCGGAATCTCGATGTTCCCTTCCGAATCCGGGCGCACGTGCAGCAGCTCCTCCGGCCGATTCAGACCGTCATTGCGCTCGATCCGATACAGGATACCCCCCTCGGGAATCGCGCCCTGAAGCGCGATCCGGTACGCCACCGTCAACTGACCCGGCGCGATCGTCACCGTCGGCTCCGGAGTCTCCCGGAACTCGAGATCCGACACCGCCGTCGGTCGCGCCGGAACCTCCCGACCCGACTTCTGCGCGTCGCCCGCCAGACACTGCCCCCGCTCCGAGCAAACCTCCCCGGAACCACACTCCCCGTCCGTCCGACACTCCACCACACAGACCATCTGGTAGCAGAACATCCCCGCCGTGCAGTCCGCGTTCACGAGACAGCCGTCCATCGAGGCCAGCGCCAGCGCCGCCGCACCCGGATCCGCAAAGGGATTCGTCGACGGACCCGACGACGGCAACGGCGCCGTCGGCTCGGCCGTACCGCTCGCCGTGCCCGGCGCGGGCGACTCGCTCGGCTCCTCCGAAACGCTCGACTCCACACCCGAATCATCCGACCCGCAGCCGGATCCACCGGCCGCAACCAGGAACAACCCGACGAAAACGGCGACTGACCTGTACGTTCGTCTCATGACCGAAACTCCATCGTGACGGTGCGAAAACCGATCAAATCTTCCCGAGCTGCCTGCCCTGCCCGCCATCCCCGACATGGGGACGCGCAACGGAGTCCCGCCTCGCCAGCAGAACGCGAAGCGGGGACCGGACAGCCTCGACGGGGACCGGCGTAAGCGACCGCCTACCACCCGTCAAGGAACCGTGGACGGAACGAAAGGCATGGACACCATCCCCCAAGAATCGGACAGTTTTCACCCCCGAACCCCGCCTCTCCTTGCATGCCACGTCACCGCACGGTAGCGCTCGACACACCCCCCGGAGTGGTCGGGCCACCCCGACCCGCCTACCGGTGCCGCGGCACGCCACCACACCAGTGCCGTCCCTCGACACGACGCCACACGGGACAATCGCCGTGACGCCCATCGCTCGCCGCACGCACCCCACGCGCCACCCCTGATCCACGAACAGCCTCGCACAATTGCCCCCGCAACCAGGCCCACGCCATGTTCCCTTCCGGCCCCCCACGCCTCGCCACCACCCTCGCCGCACTCACCCTGCTCCTGGGGGCCTGCGGCGACAGCCCGCCACCCAGCGAACAGGGCACCTCCTCCGACGATCCCGCCACCGCGAGCGCCACCGAACCCGCACCCGGCACCTCCGCACGCACCGACGACGTCTCCGGCACCCCCCACGACTCCCGCACCGGCCCGGCCGCCTCCACCGAAACCATCCCCGAACCCTCCCGAACACCCATCCCCGACAGATCCGGTACACCGTGGGGTGATCCAACGGTCCACCCACCCGACGGCGACAGCGCCGACTTCATCCCCTGCGCGGACGACGGGGTCTGCCCCGTCGGTTTCGGAAACTGCATCCGCACCC
>REDH01000131.1 GCA_007693585.1 Deltaproteobacteria bacterium | reverse complement strand
CTCCCCGAGCCGCTCGCGCGTCTCTTCACGGCGGAAGCGGTTTCCATGGACGACGAGAGGCAGGCCGGCGCAGAACTCGCGCGTCTCCGGGTCCAGCTCGGCGAGGAAGCCCCGGAGCTCCTCGAGCCGACCGGAGGCGACCCGCTGCATGAGGTCCCACGGGGTCGGGCAGTCCTCGACGGTCGCCATGCGCAGCAGGAGAGGCCAGGCGCCGATCCAGGCGATCTGGAGGGGGCGGCGGATCTCCCAGTCGCGCACGAACCAGGAGGCCGCGTTCTCCGGGGCATCGTAGAAGGTCCAGTCGGTGAGGCTCGCGCGAAAGCCGAGCATGCGCTCGTCGGCTTCGAGGCGGATCCAGGCGTGGGCCACCACGTCGTCGAAGAGACCGAGCGCATGCAGGGGCAGCTCGATCCAGGTCTGTCCGGTCTCGTCGACGCGGGCGGTGACGACGGTCCGGAGCTGCAGCGTGACGAGGTCGAGGGGGCGAAGGGGGAGCGTGAAGCGCAGGACGTCGGGGTGGTGGTGGTAGCGCAGCCTGGGGTCGTGGAGCACCTGCGCGCGCGTGGTCTCGACCGGGGCGCCGCGCAGGTGGACGGTGGCGTTGGCGGCATGGGCCGGCTCGACGATGAAGCCGAGCAGGGCCTCGACCTCGCGGTTGCGCCGGTTGCGGACGGCGAGCTCGGCCTCGACGAGCCAGCGCTGGGGTGCGCCGGCGGCGACGGTCTCGTCGAGGGGCCGGACGACGCGCAGGAGCAGGGAGGAGACGTGGACTTCCTCCTGCTGGATCGGGAAGAGCGAGCCCGCCTGTTCCCGCAGCGGCACGAGCAGGGCTTCGGCCGGCGCGGGCAGGAGGAGGGCGAGCAGAAGCGTGGGGAGCAGGGCTCGGATGGGCATGGGCGCGTCGGCGGGAGGGGGCGTTCGGTGGGGAGCGTCGGCGCGGAGGGCCGCGCGGTGGACCGAGGCCGCTGTCTGGGGGCAACCGTCGGTCGGGCGTGAACATTCCGGCGGAGGCCGGCGCACTTTGCCTGGGGTTACTGGAAAGCGAAGCGGTAGACGAGATCCCACAGGGCGCGGAGCCCCCATCGGAAGCCGTCGACGTGGATGCGCTCGTCGTGGCCGTGGAAGAGTCGGGAGAAGACGACGCCGTCTTCCTTGGGAAAGCGGACGGGGCTGTACCCGTAGCAGCGGGCGCCGCCCCGGCCGAAGAACTGCCCGTCGGTGAACCCGGGGGTGATGACAGGCAGGGGGAAGGCGCCGGGGTCGTGGCGTTGGATGTTCTCGCAGATGGCGCGGTACAGCGGGTCGTCGACGGGGTACTCCCGGCCCGGGAAGCCCAGGATGACCTCCAGGGAGTAGCCGTCGCCGATGACCGCGCGGATCTCGCGGAGGAGGTCGTCGAAGGTCTGACCGGGAATGAGCCGGCCGTCGAGGATGGCGCTGGCGGAGCTGGGGATGGCGTTCGCCTTGATGCCGGCGTCGAGCATCGTCGGGCTGACGGTGTTCGTCATCCAGGCCGAGAACACGTTGGCGAGCTGGCGGTCGGGCAGCACGCGGTCGAGGACGATGTCGGTGACCCCGCGCCGGCCGAGGAGGGCGAGGACCTGGCGGGTCGGGGCGCCTTGGGTCTCGCGCATGATGCGCAAGGTCTCGGCGACAGTGTCGGTCATGTGGAGAGGCAGGCGGCACTGCCCGAGGAGGAGGAGGGCCTGGCCGAGGCGCACGATGGCATTGTGTTGGTGGGGGATGGAGCCGTGGCCAGGGTCGCCGTGGGCGGTGAGGCGGACGCGGCACATGCCCTTCTCGGCGACCTGGATGGGGTAGTAGCGCTGGTCGCCGATGTCCTGGGAGAAGCCGCCCACCTCGCCGATCATGTACTCGGCCTCGACCTTGTCGGGGAAGCGCTCGACGAGGAACCTGGAGCCGTGGGTGCAGCCCTCCTCTTCGTCGGCGACGGCAGCGAAGAGGAGGTCCCGGCGGGGCACGAGGCCGGCGCGTCGGGCGAAGCGCAGCATGGCCATGGACATCACGACCATGTTCTTCATGTCGATCGCGCCGCGCCCGTAGAGGTAGCCGTCGCGGATGACGCCGCCAAAGGGATCCTCGGACCAGTGGGCGCGTTCGACGGGGACGACGTCGAGGTGTCCGGCGAGCAGCAGGGGGCCGCCGCCGGAGCCGTCTCCCGGCAGCCGGGCGACGACATTGGGGCGGTCGCCGTCGTCGAGCCGCTCGCTCTCGATGCCGTCGGCGGCGAGCCGGGCCTGCACCCAGTCGGCCGCGGGCCCTTCGTCTCCGGGCGGATTGACGGTGGGGATGCGGAGCAGGGCCTGCAGGTCCGCGACGGCCTCGTCGCCCCAAGCGCTCCAGTCCTTCTCCGAGAACGGTGCGGTCATGCCCCCTCCTGTCGTGGCGGGAATCGTGTCGGGAAGTTCCTGTCGATGCGGTGCGTGTTCATCGGTCGGCGAGCTCCCGCAGCATCCGCTCCGCCTGGGTGGGGCTGTGCCGTTCGAGGGATGCGCCCGACGGATGCACCCGGGCGAGCATGGCGCGCGCCTGACCGGCGGCCACCGGTCGGTCGAGCGCCTCGTGGATCAGCACCATGACCACGTACCCGCGGCCCATGTGCCAGTCGGTCATGCGGTAGGCTCGGCAGGGCCGCATCGCGTCGGCGAGCGGCTCCGCGCGCAGGGCGTCGCGGCAGGCTGCCCAGGCGCGCGCGCGCGCCGTTTCGGCGCGGGGTCCCGTGTCCTCGGACAGCACGGGCACGTCCCGATAGACCACCCAGGGGGTGACCGCGGCGGCGATGGATGCGGCGACGACGAGGACCGCCACGGCGGCGGTCACGGGCCCGGCGTGGCGCTTGCGCTTCTCGACGATGAACCACAGCGCGCCCATCGCGGCGCCGGTCATGAACCCGCCGAAGTGGGCCCAGTTGTCGAAGCGCAGACCGGCCGATCCACCCACGAGCCCGATGCCCATGATGATGAGGAACCAGACGAGGAGCTGGTTGCGGATGTGCTCTCCGATGCGGTTGCCCATCAGGTGCCCGGCGACGGCGCCGGCACCGATGACCCCGAGGATGGCGCCACTTGCCCCGACGGAGGGGGCGAGCGGGCTCCCGAGCGCCGAGGCGAGGCCGGCGCCGATCGCCGCGACGACGTACAGGATGGCGTACCGTGCGCTCCCGAAGCGTCCCTCGACCATGCCGCCGACGACGTGCAGGGCGTAGAGGTTCATGCCGAGGTGGATGAGCCCGCCGTGCAGGAAGGCGTAGGACACCAGCCGCCACGGCTCCCCATGGAGCGTGAAGGGGGCGTGGTTGGCCCCCACCCGCAGCAGGCTGGAGACGCTGAAGGAGCCGATGTCCGACGTCTGCAGGGCCAGCATCACCCACCAGGCGAGGCTGAAGAGCATCATCAGCGTCGTCACCGGTGCCCGGCCCGGGAGCAGCAGCTCCCGGAGCCGGCGAAGAGCGGATGGCGAAGGCGTGGACATGATCGATCGCTTCTGGCAGGCAATTGCGGGCACGCCCGCGGCAACCCGGGCAGGCGCCGGCACGGCGGGATGCGGTGACCCGCCGCGCTGGCGTAGACCGCACCCCGTCCCCATGGCAAGGGCTTCCGCCCCCACGCTGCCGAGGAGCCGCAACGATGACCACGCCAGACTCCCCAACGCCTCCGCCGGAGGCCGATCATCCGACGGACGCCGGTGTCGCGGTCGCCCACCACAACGTGGCACTGCTCCGAACCCGCGACGCCGGCGGCATCGACGCCCTCCTCGCCGACGACGAGCTGCGGGGCCTGATCTGGTACCGGATCGACGACCGCAGCGCGCTTGTCGACCCCGAGCGCATCGGTCGCCTCCGACGGCGGCTCCTGAAGATCGGGCTCCACCCCCTGTTCGCGGAGGCGATCGATGATGCCTGATCCTGCCGACAACGCCGCACCCGACACGCGCTGGATCGCACACGACGGGCCCGTCTCCCACCCCCTCAACCCCTCCAGCCGCGAGCTGCTCGAAGAG
>REDH01000199.1 GCA_007693585.1 Deltaproteobacteria bacterium | reverse complement strand
TCCTCACACATGCACCCGAAGTGTGCGCGATCTCGCACAGACCGAGCCGGTGACGACCCCCCCGTTCCGCCAAGGCAGGTTGCCCCCCCCTGCCGGCCTTCCCTTCCCGGATGGGCGACCACAGTCGCCCACCCTTCCGAACTGGATCGGAAATTGCTTATCACTGCACCGCTGCCCGTTCGCCCGACCGGGCGAAACCGGCTCGAATCCACGTCCCGTTCCCCCGACCAGGGGCGCGATCCCGTACGATGACCGCTGCGCCCTCAACCGCCATGGCCCTCTGCCTCGAGACGCCGCCCATCCAGCTGATGTCCCGGGTCCAGCAGCAATTGCTCCGGGCGCACGAGTGCGTTCTGCTCGCCGCCTTCGTCGACGCGTCCGAGGACTTCGCCCATTGGCTGCGCAGCAACCCCGGCGTGGTCTGCAGCAACATGTCGGCTCAGGAGATCGAGATTCAGCGGGAGGCGGTCGAGCTCATCCTGCGTCGCATCATCGGAGGCGCATCCATCCTCGAGGTGGTCGTGCTGATGCGCCAGGAAGACTGGATCCCCGATGGGCCGGCATGCACATGGGCTCGGCGCTGGCCGGACTGCGGGTGATCCGCGGATCGATCGACCGCTGCATCCGCCAGAGTCTTCCTGTGGCCGAAGCCCTCCCACTCGTGCGCATCGTCGAGGAGCTCTTCGATCGCTTCGCACGTCTGGGGCTCGAGCTGCTCACCAATCCTGGCCAGACCGAGGACTGGTCCCCATCGATCACCATGACCGGATCCACGACGCGAGACCTCCATGGGGCCTCCGCACGCGCTCCCGCCCAGGGCGCAGCATGCGACGATGACCTCGCTCTCCTCACCGCGCATCTGAACGAGGGTGCCCGACGCTCCATCCAGCTCGCCGACCGTGTCGCGTGCTGTCGAGTGCCCGTGCTCATCACCGGAGAGCCGGGAACCCTCCGCCTTCCCATGGCCCGCTACATCCACCGCGTCAGCCAACGTGCGGGGCAGTTCTGCGTCCTCTCCTGCCTGGGATCCGACATCTCCGCGCTTCGCGCCCGTCTGTGCGGAGACCTGCGAAAGGCACCCGGTATCCGCGCGGCGCTCGAGGAGGCCGACGGCGGCACGCTGGTCCTGCGAGAGGTCGACGCGTTGCCGCGTGAATTGCAGGACATCCTGCTCGACTTCCTCGACTCCGGACAGTTCCTTCCCGAAGGCGGACGAACCCCGATGAACGCGCAGGTCCGGGTCATCGCCACGACGTCACGACCGGTCGGGCACCTCGTCGAAGCCGGACGCTTCTCGACCAATCTCTTCCATCGCCTCGGCGTCGTGACCATCGACCTGCCGCCCCTTCGCGAACGCACCGACGATCTCGCGCCGCTCTCGCAGATCCTGCTCGACCGGATCAGCCTGCGCCACCGCCTGCCGAAGGTCTCCGTCCTCGCGAAGGACGCCCTCGCAAAGCTCGCGATGCACTCCTGGCCCGGGAACATCCGGGAACTCGAGAGCGTGCTCGAACGGGCCTGCGTGCTCCACGGCCCCGAGACCGTTCGAGCCGAGCACCTGCAACTCCGGGAGTTCCCTCCCGGAGCACCGAAGACGCCCTCGGCCGACCTCGGCGAACGCGTCGCCGATGGCGTTCCGACGATCGCCGCGAACGTCAGCGAAGCACGCGCAACTCGTGCGCCAGCACCGCCCGCCGCAACGCTGGACGAGATCGAGCGCGAGGTGATCCTGCGCACATGGGAGGCAACCGGTCGAGTCACGAAGGAAACCGCCGAGCGACTCGGCATCAGCGTTCGCAAGGTTCAGTACCGACTCAAGGAGTGGCGGGATGCCGGGATGCTCGATCCGTGACACGCAACGCCTGCGCACCCCTCGACACCCGCGCATGCATTGCCGGCCCCCTCGGCACCGTGGCGATACGTACCGTCCGCTGCCACACTGGTCGTTCCCTCGCACGCTCGAACCCCTGGACTCCACCGTGCTGACAGAACGCCCCTCCAGCCAGGGACCCGCGCCCAGGCTCAACCCATGCACCCCCCCATGACGAGCACCGGCCCGAAAGATGCCTCACCGCGGCCGGACCCGAAGGCACGACGCTCGTCCGACGCCGGCGCAGGACAGGAACCCCCCGAACGGACCAGCCCGCGACGCCACAGGAGCGGACCGCCACCCATCCCCGGCTCGCAGTCCAGGCACCGAGCGGATACGGCCGTCGTGCAGGCCGTCGGCGACCCGTCCGGCGCGGACGACGAGGATCGCTTCGCCGACGTCGTCGACGAAGTCAGCTCCTGGGACATCCTTCCCCTCGACCAGGAGCTCGACGCCCCACCCGACGCGCAATGGATGCGCGCAAAAGGCGTGGACCTGGACCCAGGTCATCCGCAGGCCAGCGTCACCACCCAGACCCGTCAGGAGGCCAGCACCCCGAGCTCCATGCCGGTGGTCCACGCCCTGGTCGATCGCATCGAAGCCCTCCTCAACACCATCGAGGGCGACTCCGGTACCGGCGAGCTCGTCATGATGGACGAGGACGGAGCGGAGCGCCTCCGGCTCCCCGTGCGCAACGGCGCCCTTCTTCCCGGAGCGAGATTCCCCGATCGGCCCTGTCTCGATCCCCTCCTCCTCAACGACCCCGACGCCAGAAACGCGCTGCGCTCGGAAGCCATGCGCGCCGGCGTGGCGGACACCAGCGACCCCGCGGACATGCAGCACGTCTCCATGACACCCGAGGTCCGAAGCCTGATCGAGACCCTGACCGTCGGCGCGCTGCTCCGGACCGCGGCCACCATGGAGGACTTCCCCGCGAACATCCGGTTCGTCCCGCGCCCGGAACTCGACGCCGTCCTGTGCCGCATCATCCCCCTGCAGGTGCGCATGGCCTGCGTGCGTGAAGTCATCGGCCGACCGCCCCGCAAGCTCCTCGGCTGCATGGACGTCCTCCGTCACGAGGATCGCCCCCCATCGCTCCTGTGGTCCGACGGGGTCCGCGTCCTCACCACCGCCACGCCACGCGATCCAGAGCTCCGCATCACCGGCCAGCGCCGCCTCGAGGACTCCCTCCAGCCCCTCGTCACCCGCCTGCGAAGCCTCCGCGCCCTCCAGGCCCACCGCGCGGTCTGGCTCGGTTCGGACGGCGCGTGGTGCGCCAACGTTCACGGCAACTGGGTCCTGCTCGCCGCCTTCGAACGCAGCCAGCTCGGACGCGTGCTCGCCCTGATGGCCGACACCGACGCATGAGTTCACGTCCGGATCCACGACCTCGGACAGCCTGAACTCAACCGATCAGACCCACGACAGCCACGTAGTGCGCAGCGCTGCCCGCCATCACGAACCCGTGCCAGATGCCGTGGTTGAAGGGGAGCCGCTGCCACAGGTAGAACACCACGCCCCCGGTGTAGGCCAGGCCGCCCGCGATGAGCCAGAAGAGCACCCCCGGAGGAGCCGCGCCGTGAAGCGGGCCGATGATGGCCAGCCCCAGCCAGCCCATGCCGAGGTACACGCCGGTGGACAGAAGCCGGAACCGGCCCGTGAAGAACAGCTTCATGGCGATGCCGAGCACCGCGAGGCCCCAGACGATGCCCAGGAACCACCAGCCATGGCCGGTCTCCTGCAGCGGCCCGAGCAGGAAGGGCGTCCACGAGCCGGCGATGAGCCCGAAGATCGCGGCGTGGTCGAAGATCTTCATCGCCCGGCGCATCCCCGGTGTCCGCGCCAGGTGGTACAGCGTCGAGGCCAGGTAGAGGGTCACGAGGGACACCCCGTACACAACGACCCCGACGAGCAGGGGGGTCGATGCCTGGCCGAGAGCGATGGCGAGCAGGAAGACGAAACCCCCGACCGCAGCGAGCAGCCCCACGCCGTGGGTGAGCCAGTTCACCAGCTCCTCCATGCGGCTCTCCATGTCCGCCTGAAGGGCCTGCAGGGAGGCGGTGATGCGTTCGGTTCTCATGGGGCTCCAGGGCAGGCCGGCCGGGCCGCGCTGACCCTTCCCGACAAGAATAGGGACTTCCCCATCCGCGGGCAACGGACTGTCCGGTCCCACCGCCGCATGCTACCACCCACCGGTGCGGCGCCCACCCCCGTTCCACGCCCTCCCCCCGATCCATGTCGAAGCCCGATCCGCCCGCCGATCCGCACGGACCGTCCCCGCCACGGGACGCCGACAACGCCTCCGCACAACCGCCCGACGTCCTCCCGGAGTCGGCAGCGTCACGAGGCCCCGAGGGCACATCCCCCCGCGCGCCCGACGATGCCCCCGAACCGTCGCCCCCCCGGCGCACCGGCACCAGCTCCGCCCACGACACCGGCGCCCCCCGCGAAGGCAGGGCCGGCTCGCGGCTCCTCGCCGTCGTCGAGCGCCTGGGCAACCTGCTCCCGCATCCGGTCACCCTCTTCGCCCTCCTGACCCTCGGCGTCGCCCTGCTCAGCGGCTGGGCGGGCGCCCGCGGCTGGTCCGTGCAGGACCCCCGCCCCGAAGGGGCTCCGGGCCGAAGCCCCGAAGGCACCATCGAGGCCGTCAGCCTCCTCACCGGAGACGGGATCCGGTGGATGGTCGAGAACCTCGTCCCCAACTTCGTCGGCTTCGTGCCCCTGGGCACCGTCCTCGTCGCGCTGCTCGGCGTGGGCGTCGCCGAGCACTCCGGACTGCTCGCCGCCGGCATCCGGGCCGTGGTCCTCAAGGCGCCCCCGCGCTTCATCACCTTCGCCATCGTCTTCGCCGGCGTCATCTCCAACACCGCCTCGGAAGCCGGATACGTCGTCCTCGTCCCCCTCGCCGCGGTCATCTTCCACGCCCTCGGAAGGCACCCCGTCGCCGGCCTCGCCGCCGCCTTCGCCGGCGTCTCCGGCGGCTACAGCGCCAACCTCTTCATCGGCACCCTCGACCCGCTCCTCGCCGGCATCACCCAGGAGGCCGCCCGCCTCGTGGACCCGACCTACGAGGTTCACCCCGCCGTCAACTGGTACTTCATGGTGGCCAGTGTCCCCTTCATCACCCTCGCCGGCACCTGGGTCACCAGCCGCATCGTCGAACCCCGACTGGGCCGCTGGACCCCCGACATGGGACGCGACGACCTCGAGCGCGCACCCACCCTCGACCCCCTCTCCCCCCGCGAAGTCCGCGGCCTGTGGTGGGCCGCCGCCTCCACCGCCCTCCTGTGCGGCATCATCGCCCTGGGCGTCGTGCCCGAAAGCGGTGTCCTGCGACACCCCGAAACCGGCGCCATTCTCCAGAGCCCCCTGCTGCGCGGACTCGTCACCTTCATCCTCCTGTTCTTCCTCATCCCCGGCATCGTCTACGGCGCCGTCACCGGCAGCATCCGCAACGACCGCGACGTCATCGACGGCATGGCCAGGGCCATGAGCACCCTCGGCCTCTACATCGTCCTCGTCTTCTTCGCCGCACAGTTCGTCGCCTTCTTCGGATGGACCCAGCTCGGTCAGCTCCTCGCCGTCGTCGGCGCCGACACCCTCGTCGCCCTCCACCTGACCAGCCCCCTCGTGTTCATCCCCTTCATCCTCATGTGCTGCGTCGTGAACCTCATGCTCGGCTCGGCCTCCGCCCAGTGGGCCGTCACCGCGCCGATCTTCGTGCCCATGCTCATGCTCATCGGCTACAGCCCCGAGGTCATCCAGGCCGCCTACCGGATCGGTGACTCCACCACGAACATCATCACCCCCATGATGAGCTACTTCGGACTCATCCTCGCCATCGCCGACCGCTACGTGAAGAACATCGGCGTGGGCACCATCATCGCCACCATGCTGCCCTATACCCTCGCCTTCCTGTTCGGCTGGATGGCCCTCTTCATGCTCTGGACCTTCGGACTCGGCCTGCCCGTCGGGCCCGAAGCACCGACCTTCTACCCCGCCCCGGGACACTGACGACGCGCCCGTCACGCAAACGGGCGGGACACTGTCCCGCCCGAATCACGTCGATGCATCAAACGCATCAGCTCCATGACTTCAGGTTATCCCCGAAGCCTGCAGGACTCACTGCACACCCTCGTACTTCACGGTGCAGCCGTAGGGCGTGGTGCTGGAGGGGTCGGGCATGTTGCCGGCGCGCATGGCGACGATGGCGTCGCGCGTGTACTGGGTGCGGTCCGCGCGGTCCTGGCGTCCGCGGGCGTCGTCGTCGAAGCCGCCCATGTAGCGCAGGACACCCTCCGCATCGATGATGTACATGTGGGGTGTGGTTCGAGCGCCGTAGGCGCGCCCGACGGTGCCGTCGGTGTCGAGGAGCACGGGCGGCGTCATCTCGAAGCGGGCCTTGTCGGCGGTGGCCATCTCGGCGTTGCGGTGGTGCGAGGAGTCGATGGAGAGCCAGACGAGGTCATCCCCGACGTGTTCGCCGATGAGGTCATGCATGGTGCGCTCGTTGTAGTGGCGCACGACGAAGGGGCACTCCGGGTTGGTCCACTCGAGGACGACGATCCGCCCACGGTACTGTTCGAGGGAGTGCTCGGTGCCGGTTTCGTCGGTCAGGGTGAAGGCGGGCGCGGGCTGCCCGATGGCGGCGGTGGCCGCGGGGGCCTCGGCGGCTTCGTCCGAGGCGGAGGCCACGGCGGCGAGGCCGCCGGTGACGAGGAGGAGGGCGGCGAGGATGGTCCAGTTCTTCATGGGTTCTCCGAGGGGAGAGAGGGTGGGGAGAGGGTCCCGGGAAGGGACCGTGCGAACATCAGGGTGTGCCGGCGGCGCGCGCGAAGGAGGTGATCAGCCGGTCCGCGGTGAGGAGCTCGGGGAGCACCTCGGGGTCATCGGGCGCCGCGGGGGAGTAGGTGAGGTACATGGGAACGCCGGCCTTGCCGAAGCGGGCGAGGACCTCGCGGATGCGATCATCGCGGCGGGTCCAGTCGGCCTTGAACATGACGACGTCGTGGGTGGCGATGGCCTCCCGCACCCGGTCGGTGTTGATGACGGTGCGCTCGTTGAACTTGCAGGTGATGCACCAGTCGGCGGTGAAGTCGACGAAGACGGGCTGTCCCCCTTCGAGGACCTGGGCGATGGCGTGCTCGTCGAAGACTTCCCAGGTGATTCCTGCGGAGGTGGTGGGGCCGTCGGCGGGGGATGCGGAGGTCCCGTCTCCGAAGCGCAGGGTGACCGCGGCGACGGCGAGGAGGAGGGCGATGGCGAGCACGTGTCCGCCGACGCGCCAGCCTCGGGAGGCGGCGTGCTGGAAGAGTCCGTAGATCCAGGCGGCGAGGGCGCAGGCGACGAGGAAGACGAGGAGTCGGGTCATGCCGTCGCTGCCGGTGCTCTGCCCGACGATCCACAGGAGCCACACGGTGGTTCCGAGGAGAACGAAGCCCAGGAAGCGGCGGAAGTGGTCCATCCAGGGACCGGGGCGGGGGAGCCAGCGGCCCCACTGGGGCATGAGGGTGAGGAGGACGTAGGGGATGGCGAGCCCCAGGCCGAGAACGGCGAAGATGGCGAGGATGAGGGGCGCGGAGCCGGCGAGGGCGAAGCCGACGGCGGCGCCGAGGAAGGGGGCGGAGCAGGGGGTGGCGAGGATGACGGCGAGGATGCCCTCGAAGAAGGAGCGACGCAGGCCGTGGGCCCGCGCGGTGGCGGCGTCGAGGCGGGAGGCGGAGACGCCGATCTCGAAGGCGCCGAAGAGGTTGGCGGCGAAGAGCACGAGCACGGCGCCGACGAAGGCGATGAAGAGGGGTTCCTGGAACTGGAAGCCCCAGCCGACGGCGGTGCCGCCGGCGCGCAGGCCAACGACGACGAGGGCGAGCAGGAGCAGGCTGCCGACGATCCCGGCGGTGTAGGCGACGCCGGAGAGGACGGTGCGGGAGCGGGACTCGTGGGCGAGCTCGGCGAGGCCGTAGACCTTGATGGCGAGGATGGGAAAGACGCAGGGCATGAGGTTCAGGAGCATGCCGCCCAGGAAGGCGAAGAGGAGGGCCTGCCACCAGGGGAGCGGCTGCAGGGGCCTGGGGGCGCTTGCGGAGCTCGCTTCGCCGGTCAGGGTGTCGGGATCGACGTCGAGGAAGAAGGGATGGGCGAGGGTCTCGACGGCCGCCTCGCGGTCGCCGCGGGGGAGGGGCGCGGCGATGTCGAGGGCGACGGGCTCGCCGTCGGCGAGGAGCCGGAGAACGCCGGAGAAGGTGTCGTCGCGCGCGCGGTCCGGTCCGGCGGTGAGCTCCAGGTCGAAGAGGCGGCCGGCGTATGCGGAGGGGTGTTCGCGCGCGCCGAGGAAGGCGACGGAGGTGCCCTCCATCGCATCGGGGATGAAAAGCTGGTGCTCGGGGGCGTCGGGGAGCGCAAGCTCGGGGCAGGCGGCGCCATCCTCCGGAGGCCCGTCGCAGGTGACGAGGCCGAGGGTCGCGCGCACGGTGTCGCCGGGTCTGAGGGGACGGGCGGCGAGGGCGACCTCGGTGCTCCAGCCGCGGTCGGGGGCCGTGACGGGGAGCCGGTCACGGGAGGCGTCGAGGAGCGCGATCTCCTCGGCCGGGGTGGGCTCCGCCGGGCCGATGGCGAGGCTCCGGCTCATGCGTGTGATGCCCGGGATGCAGTCGACCTCGCAGATGAGGAAGTCGGCGACGGCGTTGAGCTCGAGGGTGCCCTCGGCGTCCTCGGGCACGATGAGGTCCGCGCCCAGGACGACAGTGCCGCCGTAGCCATAGGTGATGATGAAGCCGCCGCCCTCCTCGAAGGCGCGCGGGGCGGGCCACAGGAGCGGACCGAAGGCGTCGTCGGGCAGGGCATCGGCGGCGAAGTCCACCTCGGAGGGGTAGCCGGACTGGCCGCTGTTGCGCCAGTAGATGTGCCAGCCGGGCTCCATGGTGAAGTGGACGCCGACGCGCACCCGCTCCCCCGGGGCGGCCTGCTCCCGGTCCAGCAGGAGCGCGGTGCGGGCCATGGGGCGGTCGCCGACGGGGGCGGCGGTGTCCCGCGCGCTCTCCGGGACATGCTCCGGAATGGCGAAGAGGGGGTTGTCCTCCGCGAGCGCGGTCGCCGGAAGGAGAAGCAGGAGGGTGAGGACTCCGGCGAGGGCGATCGCCATGCGGGCCGACGCGCACGCCCTCGCCGCCGGGGTGTGCGCTTGCGGGTCGGGGGCGGGGCATCGCGCGTCTGCGACCGGCATGCCACGCCGCCGCGACCGTGGACAGGAGAGCGCGCGGCGGTACACCCTTCGTCCCCGCAGCAGGCCTGTGGGGGTCCGGCGTTGCGGGTACGGGTCGTCCTGCGGCGATTCGGCGGTCGACATGGCGGTGCGGCTGGGTTCGGAGAAGCAGCGTGTTCCCCCCGGCGGAACATTCGGTCCGGGCACGGGGGTAAAGCGACGCCGGGTGCCGCGCCATTCCCGAAGGCCCGTTCGGGACCTCTGCACGGTCTGTTTCACGAGAGGAACGGCCAGGCGGGGAGGCCTTCCCGGCCATGACCAGGGGCTCCGGGCTCTGTTCAGCGCCGGGTACCGCGCGTCAGCGCTCGAGCTCGTCCGCGCTTCGGGGCTCGAGCTTGCTGTGATCGTTGGCGAACCGGAGGATGCCGGTGATTCGTTCGAAGCCGGTCCCGACCTCCGGGAGGGGCTCGTGGGTGACCCAGAAGTTGCCGATGCGCAGTCCGCCGCTGACGAGGAATTCGCCGGTGGGGTCGCTCTGTCCGCCCCCGGAGGGAGGGTTGACGGCGGTGACCTCGACGTCGTGGACGGTGACGAGGACGCCCTCGTAGGCGTCGGCGAGGGATGCGCCGGTGGCGACCTCCGCGGGATCGACGACGACGGGCTCGGGCGGCGCGAGGCCGGGGGTGACGGGGCCGATGGCGGTCACGTCCTGGATCTGGAGCTGTCCGAAGAAGGCACCGACTCGGCCGCTGACCTCGACGGTGTCGCCGACGTCGGGGGTATCGAGTCCGGCGGGGTTGGCGGCGGGGACGAAGACGTAGATGCCGCTGAAGGCCTCGCCCTCGAAGAATGGGTCGTCGGGGGACATCTGGAGGAAGAAGGCGCGTCCGCGGACGGCGGTGACGACGCCGGTGACGCTGGCGGCGGCGCCTGGCCGCAGTCGGCCGGTCTTGATGTCGGCGATGGTGTTGAACTCGCAGGGCCCGAAGCGGGGGTTGAACTCGTTGGGGCAGGGGGCGCAGGCATCGCCGACCCCATCGCCGCTCCGGTCGTCCTGATCGGGGTTGAAGGCGTAGAGGCAGTTGTCCACCGCGTCGGGGATCCCGTCGCCGCTGGAGTCGAAGGGGTCGATCAGGAAACAGTCTCCGTTGGCGTCGCGGCCAATGGGGCAGGAGTCGCACGCGTCGCCGATCCCGTCGCCGTCCCAGTCGGCCTGGACGCCGTTGTCCATGGGGCGGATGGGATTGAAGATCGTGGGACAATTGTCCTGCAGGTTGGGAATCCCGTCACCGGAGAGGTCGTCGGGACGGCGGACGCCGTCGTACTCACCGGGGCGGAAGGGAACGCAGGTGGGTTCGCCTTCGGGAACACCGCAGAAGAACGCGCCGTAGGCGCTGCCGACGGAGCCGGCGAGGGTGGCGAAATCGACGCCGATCTCGCGGCGGACACAGAGCCCCTTGGGCACGCCGCAGACGGCCTCGGGCATGGCCTCGCAGCCGGTGTCGAAGTCGGGCAGGGCCTCGATGACGTTGAGATCTCCGTAGAGGGGGACGCCGCCGCGGGCGGTGAGGAGGACGTCCTCGACGCCGGCCTCGAGGATGGCGCGGTAGGGATTGGCGCGTCCCGAGCCGTCGAAGATGGCGACGTCGCCGACGCGTCCCTCGCGGAGGAAGCCCAGGACCTGGCCCACACCGAGGGCGACGGCGTTGTTGCTGGTGGCCATGAGCCAGAGCTCGCGGTCGGAGAACATCCGGGCAAAGTGGTTTCTGTTGAGCTCGTCGGCGCAGGCGAGCTCGCGGAGCATGTTGATGGAGCCGGTCCGGCTCCAGTCGGTGCCCAGGCCGATGAGCACGCCGACGGTGCGCAGGAGGGTCACGGGGGCGGTGTTGCCGTACAGCGCAATGTTCGTCCGGGGACTCCAGACGACAGCGGTGCGGTTCTGGGCGAGAGAGACGGCGTCCATCGCGGTGAGCCCGACACCATGGATGATGGCCACGTTCGGGGCGAGAAGGTTCCGGCCACCGGCGTCCTCGTCGCTGATGCACACGAACTCGTTGCGCGCGGCGGCGTTGATTCCCTCGGACACGTGGGGGAGCCAGCAGTCCGTGTTGAGGACGCTGGTGGAGGGGAGGCCGGGATAGTTGCACGAGCCGGTGAGAAGCTGGCCGCCGGAGTCGCCGAGGGGGAAGGTGTCGTAGCTGACGTCGCCGAGCGGGAGCCCGAGGAGGCCGTTGGCGGAGTCGAGGTTGCGGATGAGGCGATCTCGGGCGGATCCGTCGGAGCCGGCCATGGCGGTGGTGCCGCCCATGACCTGGCGCAGTTCGCCCCAGATGCGCTGGCGGACGGAGGCGTTGCCCGGGGTGGAGATCGATGGCTTTCCGGCGAGTCCGCGGCGCCACTCGTGGCGGTGATCGTAGCGCACGTCTCCCCAGTCCGCAGGAGGGTTCTGGGTGAAGGTGATGTGGTCGTGGGCGTTGATCAGCGCCGGGGAGATGACGCCGTCGGGACAGGTGATGGTGGTCGCGTCGGCCGCCAGCGGGTGGTCCGCGCAGGCGCAGCCGACGCAGGCGATCCAGCCGTCCGCGTCGATGAGCACGTCCCCGCGCTCGAACACCTCCACGGCGCTGAGCACCGTTCCGCGCAGGCGCAACGCGCCGTTCGTTCCCGTGCGGGCGTCACAACTCCCCTCGGCCGGTCGGGGAAGCGGCTCCTCGCACGTGACGGTCTCCCCGATGGGCCAGGTGGGCCCGGTCGGCTCCGTCGGCTCGCCCGTACCGTCCGTCGGCTCGCCCGTGCCGTCCGTCGGCTCGCCCGTACCGTCCGTCGGCTCGCCCGTGCCGTCCGTCGGCTCGCCCGTACCGTCCGTCGGCTCGCCCGTACCGTCCGTCGGCTCGCCCGTACCGTCCGTCGGCTCGCCCGTACCGTCCGTCGGCTCGCCCGTACCGTCCGTCGGCTCGCCCGTACCGTCCGTCGGCTCGCCCGTACCATCCGTCGGCTCGCCCGTGCCGTCCGTCGGCTCCACGCCGTCGGTGGTGGATCCGGGGTCTCCGGTGCCTCCGCCGTCGGTGGACTCGCGGGGCTCGCTGGGGGGCTCGCCGGAGCTGTCGATGAAGACGTCACCGCCCGAAGCATCCATGCCGCAGGAGGCGATCAGCAGACTCAGGGCGGCGATCGAAGGCAGGAGCGGATGCAGGCGCGTGGCGGCCATGGTGGGTTCCGTGGGTGCGGCGCAGTGGAGAGGCGCGGGCCCGTCCCCCGGTCTGCCGGTGGCGGTCAGAGGCGCTCGATGATCGTGGCGACGGCCTGGCCGTAGCCGATGCAGAGGGTGGCGAGCCCGTATCGCCCTTCCCTTCGCTCGAGCTCGTGCAGGAGCGTGGTGAGGAGCCGGACACCGGAGCAGCCCAGAGGATGCCCGAGGGCGATGGCACCTCCGTTGACGTTGGTCCGGTCATACTCGGCACCGGTCTCGCGGAGCCAGGCCAGGACGACGGGGGCGAAGGCCTCGTTGACCTCGAAGACCTCGATGTCGTCGATGGACAGACCGGCCTTCTGCAGGACCTTCCGGGTCGCGGGGATGGGCCCGGTGAGCATGATGGTCGGGTCGACGCCGGCGATGGCGGTGGCGACGACGCGTGCGCGCGGCTGGAGCCCGTATCGCCGACCGGCTTCCTGCGACCCGACGAGCACGGCGCACGCGCCGTCGGAGATCTGGGAGCTGCTCGCGGGCGTCACGACGCCGTCCTCCTTGAAGACCGTGGGGAGGGTCGCGAGCTTCTCGATGGTGGATCCCCGGCGGGGCCCCTCGTCGACGGAGAGGGTCCGCGGGCCCTCGGGGGTATCGACCTCGACCTTCATGATCTCCCGATCGAACACGCCGTCCGCGGCGGCGCGCAGGGCGCGCTCATGGCTCTCGATGCTGTACTCGTCGAGCTCCTCGCGGGTGAGCTCCCACTTCGCGGCGATCATCTCGGCGGAGAGGCCCTGGTGGATGATGTCGAAGCGTTCGGTGAGCTTCGGAGAGGGGGGCGCGCCGTCGCTGCCCATGGGCACGCGCGTCATGGACTCCACGCCGGCGGCGATCACGAGATCGTTCTGGCCGCTCATGACGCTGGCCGCAGCAAAATTGAAGGCCTGGAGACTGGAGCCACACTGGCGGTTGACGCTCGTCCCGCAGGTGGTCTCCGGGAATCCGGCGATGAGCGCCGCGATTCGTGCGACGTTGAAGCCCTGCTCGCCCATCTGCGTCACGCAGCCCATGATGACGTCCTCGACGGCCTCCATGGGCACTTCGGCGCGACGGACGACCTCGGCGAGAGGAAGCGCAGCCAGATCGTCGGCGCGGAGGCCGGAGAGCCCTCCCTTGCGCTTGCCGATGGGGGTGCGGACAGCTTCGAACAGGAATGCCTCGGACATGAAACACCGGTGGAGTGGGTCGGGAGCGACCGCGTCGGCGGTCAGCGGAACTCTAGTCCTGCCTGGTGCCCTCGGGCAAGGGGGGAGAGCAGCCTCGGCGACCCGACATGGCCCCGACGTCGCCGTCCGCGACCACCGAGACACCATCGAACCACCCCTGCAGACGGGGCGGCCGACTCCCCCGGCTTGCCGTCCCCATTGACACCCCGACTCCACCGCCTATCCTCCGAGGTGAGTGTCCGCTCACTTCATGCACGAGGCTCCCCATGTCCGCCAATGCCGCCGCCCTCCCCGACCACAAGGTCGTCGTCACCTGCGCCCTCACCGGTGTGCTCACCAACCCCGCCCAGCATCCTGTCCCGGTCACTCCGGAGGAGATGGCCCGCGAGGCGAGAGCCGCCTTCGAGGCCGGCGCGAGCGTCATGCACATCCACTTCCGGATGCAGGATCCCGGCATGGGCCACATGCCCACCTGGGACCCGGATGTGGCCGGCGCCATCAGCGACGCCATCCGCGAAGCCTGCCCCGGCGTCGTGCTCAACCTCACCACCGGCGTCATGGATGACGACATCTCCGGCCCGGTCGCCTGCCTCGAGCGCGTCCGCCCCGAGATGGCCGCCATGAACGCGGGCTCCCTCAACTACCTCAAGCTGCGTTCCAACGGGCAGTGGGCCTGGCCGCCTCTCACCTTCGTCAACGACGTCGCCAAGATCGAGCGCTTCCTCAAGGTGATGCACGAGCTCGAGGTCACCCCCGAGTGCGAGTGCTTCGACACCGGGATCGTGCGCTCGGTCGGACTGTTCCAGCGCGCCGGCCTGGTGCGCGCACCCGCCCACGTCTCCTTCGTCATGGGCGTGGCCTCCGGCATGCCCGCCCGCGCGGACCTCCTGCCCATCCTCATCGACGAGCTGCCCGAGGGCGCGGCCTGGCAGACCATCGCCATCGGCCGCGACGACGTCTGGCCCGTCCATCGCGCCACCGCCGAACTCGGCGGACACCTGCGCGTCGGCGTCGAGGACACGTTCTACCTCCCCGACGGCTCCCGGACCTCCGGCAACGGACCCCTCATCGAGGCCATGGTCGCCATCGCCCGCGAGGCCGGCCGCGAGCCCGCCTCCCCCGACG
Source organism: Deltaproteobacteria bacterium (assembly GCA_007693585.1). GTDB lineage: Bacteria > Myxococcota_A > Bradymonadia > REDH01 > REDH01 > REDH01. The sequence goes on along the minus strand of REDH01000199.1, from coordinate 4,084 downwards.
AGGTCCGCGCCTTCCTCAAGGCCCACTGACGCCTCCCGTTGGCGGGGGCTCCGTGCCCCGCAAGCCCCACCCCGACCGCCGCCACCGAGCCCCCATGCGCCAGCCCTACCCCGTCCTCCGCTCCAGCGTCGATCCTGCCGACGAGACGTTCGAGAACAACCGCAGCGCCAACCTCGAGGCCCTCGAACAACTCTCGAAGGCCCTCGGCAAGGCCAACGCCGGCGGCGGAGAGAAGTACAACGCCCGGCACCTCGATGCCGGAAAGCTTCTCCCCCGCGAGCGCGTCGAGGCCCTGCTCGACGAGGGCGGGCCCTTCCTCGAGGTGTGCGCCCTCGCCGGCCTCGACGTGGACGGACAACGCCCCGGCGCCGGCGTCGTCGGTGGTGTGGGTGTCGTCTCCGGGGTCGAGTGCGTCATCACCGCCAGCGAAGCCACCGTGAAGGGCGGCGCCGTCTCCGAACTCGGCGTCCGCAAGTCTGCCCGCCTCGCCGAGATCGCCGACCAGAACCGGCTGCCCTCGATCAGCCTCATCGAGTCCGCCGGCGCCGACCTCCCCAACCAGTCGAAGATCTTCATCCCCGGCGGCGCCGGCTTCCGCGACATCACCCGCCACAGCCGAAACCGCGTCCCCACCGTCTGCCTCGTCTTCGGCTCCTCCACCGCCGGCGGCGCCTACATCCCCGGCATGAGCGACTACGTCGTCATGGTCCGCGAACAGGCCCAGGTCTACCTCGCCGGACCACCCCTCGTGAAGATGGCCACCGGCGAGGAAACCGACCACGAGGAACTCGGCGGAGCCGAAATGCACAGCCGCGTCTCCGGCGTCTCCGACTACCTTGCCCGCGACGAGATGGACGCCATCCGGCTCGGCCGCGAGATCATGGCCCACCTCGAATGGCACAAGCAGGGCCCCCCGCCCCGCACACACGTCGAGGATCCCGCCCACGACCCCGAAGAACTCCTCGGCATCGCCAGCGCCGACCTCCGCGTTCCCTTCGATGCCCGCGACGTCATCGCCCGGATCGTCGACGGCTCCCGCTTCTCCGAGTTCAAGCCCCTCTACGGCAACACCCTCGTCTGCGGATGGGCCCACCTGCACGGATACCCCGTCGGCATCCTCGCCAACAACGGCGTCCTCTTCACCGAAAGCGCCAACAAGGGCGCCCAGTTCATCCAGCTCTGCAACCAGTCCAGCATCCCCCTGCTCTTCCTCCAGAACATCACCGGCTTCATGGTCGGCAGAAAGGTCGAGCAGGAAGGCATCATCAAGGCCGGCGCAAAGCTCATCAACGCCGTCGCCAACTCCACCGTCCCCGCCATCACCATCATGGTCGGCGGCTCCTTCGGCGCCGGAAACTACGCCATGTGCGGACGCGCCTACCAGCCCCGCTTCCTCTTCACCTGGCCCAACCACCGCATCGCCGTCATGGGCGGAAAGCAGCTCGCCGGCGTCCTCGAGATCATCAAGCGCGACGCCGCCGCCAAGAAAGGCGAAGAGGTCGACGAGGACAACCTCAAGCTCGTCAAGATGATGATCGAGCACCAGATCGACTCCGAGTCCTCCGCCTTCTTCGCCACCGCCAGACTCTGGGACGACGGGATCATCGACCCCCGCGACACCCGCGACGTCGTCGCCCTCTGCCTCTCCGCCAGCCACTCCGCACCCGTTCACGGAACCAGCACCTGGGGCGTCTTCCGACACTGACGCCCACCGGCAACGCCCGCAGGCAGAAACCGCCGCGACAGCCCCGCGCACCGCACCCCACACGACACCCACCGCCTCCTCATGACCACCCAGCCCATCCGCTCCGTGCTCATCGCCAACCGCGGCGAGATCGCCGTCCGCATCGCCCGCACCTGCCGGCGAATGGGCATCCGCAGCATCGCCGTCTTCTCCGACGCCGACGCCGACGCCCTCCACGTGCGTTCCGCCGACGAAGCCGTGCGCATCGGCCCCGCCGAGAGCCGCGCCTCCTACCTCGACGTCGACCGCATCCTCGACGCCGCGCGCCTCACCCGCGCCGACGCCATCCACCCGGGCTACGGCTTCCTCGCCGAGAACGCCGACTTCGCCCAGGCCATCGCCGACGCCGGGCTGCGCTTCATCGGCCCCTCCCCAGACGCCATCCGCGCCATGGGCTCCAAGCGCGAAGCCCGCATCCGCATGGCCGAGGCCGGTGTCCCCATCGTCCCCGGCTTCCACGGCGCCTCCCAGGACACCGACGTCCTCGCCAACGAGGCCCGTGCCATCGGATTCCCGCTCCTCGTCAAGGCATCCGCCGGTGGCGGCGGAAAGGGCATGCGCGTCGTCCGCTCCGAGGACACCCTCCTCGACGCCATCGACAGCGCCCGCCGCGAGGCCGCCTCCGCCTTCGGCGATGACACCCTCCTCCTCGAACGCTACGTCGACCGCCCCCGCCACATCGAGATCCAGATCCTCGGCGACCACCACGGACAGATCGTCGACCTCTTCGAACGCGAGTGCTCCATCCAGCGCCGCCACCAGAAGATCATCGAGGAAGCCCCCTCTCCTGCCCTCGACGACAGGCTCCGCGCCGAAATGGGCGCCGCCGCCATCCGCGTCGGCCAGGCCATCGGCTACACCAACGCCGGAACCGTCGAGTTCATCCTCGACCCCGACGGACGCTTCTACTTCCTCGAGGTCAACACACGCCTCCAGGTCGAGCACCCCGTCACCGAGTGCATCACCGGCCTCGACCTCGTCGAGGAACAGATCCGCATCGCCGAAGGACATCCCCTGGGCTTCGACCGCAGCGCACTCCGCATCCAGGGCCACGCCATCGAGTGCCGCATCTACGCCGAAGACCCCTCCCGCGGCTTCCTGCCCGCCACCGGAACACTCCTCGACTGGCACCTCCGCGAACGGGATGGCCTGCGGATCGACTCCGGCGTCGACTCCGGCAGCACCGTCTCCGTCCACTACGACCCCATGATCGCCAAGATCATCACCCACGGACGGGACCGCACCGAGGCCACGCGACGCATGGAAGCCGCCCTGCGGGAACTCGCCATCCAGGGCGTGACCACCAATCGCGAGTTCCTCCTCGATATCCTCGAGCATGAGGCCTGGCACGCCGCCGACCTCCACACGCACTTCATCGCCGAGCACTTCGGTGAAGCACCCGAAGCCCGCGGACGGCAAGAGGAGACCCGCCTCGCTGTCATCGCCGCAACGCTCCGGGAAATCGCCGCACTCTCACCGTCTGCCGGGATGCCCGCGGTCCGGCCCGCATTCCGGAACAACCCGCGGCGACCGCAGGAGATGCTGTGGACTGTGGGGGATACCCCCGTCACCGCTCACTGGAACGTGGAGCGCGACGGGAGCGTGCAGCTCGCCATCGGTGATGAGGAACCGGGAGCATGGCACGTCGTCGCCCGCGAAGACCACCGCCTCGTCGCCGAGTCCCCGAACGGTCACCGCCGGGCGCTGCGCGTCGTACCCCATGAAGGCGGGGCGCTGGTTCATGTCGACGGCACGAGCATCCACGTTCGCCGACGGCAGCGCTTCGCCGTGGCAGAGGAGCGCGTCGAGCCCGGAAGCTGCCTCGCCCCCATGCCCGGCAGCGTCCTCGAGGTGCGGGTCGCCGTCGGGGACGAGGTGCAGGAAGGCGACGTGCTCGTCCTCCTCGAAGCGATGAAGATGGAGCATCAGGTCCGTGCACCGGAGAGCGGCACGGTCGCCGAGATCCTCGTCAGCGCGGGCCAGCAGGTCGAAGGGGATCAGGTCCTCGTGCGGATCGATGCCGGCGAGGATGAAGACGCATCCGGCGCATAGCGCCCACAGATAGCGCCCACAGGATGAATGGGCGGGAGTCCGGGCAGCCATCAGGGCGGACTTCCAACCGCCGCCGACGGGCACTCCCGGAAACGCGAAACGGGCGCCGGACACATGCCCGACACCCGTTTGTCTGCGGTCAGCGCGTCCCCCGGTGAGGGACGGGCCGAATCAGTCCTCGTCGCCGGTCTCGTCGCCGGTCTCGTCGCCGGTCTCACCGCCGGTCTCGTCGCCGGTCTCGTCGCCGGTCTCACCGCCGGTCTCACCGCCGGTCTCCCCGCCGGTCTC
>REDH01000176.1 GCA_007693585.1 Deltaproteobacteria bacterium | reverse complement strand
AGAGGGTGCAGGTGCCGGTTCCGGTGCCGGCGTGCCCGGGCGCACACTGGTCGCAGGTGGCATCATCGGCGGTGGTGCAGGTGACCTGTCCGGTGCAGTTGTCGATGGCACTGCAGGCGGTGCAGGTGTCGGTTCCGGTTCCGAAGAATCCGTCCTCGCAGAGGTCGCAAACGGGGCTGGTTCCGTCGACGACGTTGCAGGAGACGTCACCGGCGCAGTTGTCGACAGTGGGGCAGTCGACGCAGACACCGCCCTGCTCGAAGGAGCCGTCCTCGCAGAGGGTGCAGGCGCCGGTTCCGGTGCCGGCGTGCCCGGGGGCGCACTGGTCACAGGTGGCGTTGTCGACGGTGGTGCAGGTGATCTGGCCCGTGCAATTGTCGATCCCGGGACAGGCGATGCAGTCGCCGCCGGCGACGAAGAAGCCGTCCGGGCACGTCTCGCACAGCGGCCCGGTCCACTCTGTATCGCAGATGCAGGCACCTGTGCCGGTGATCCCGTCATCGCAGTCGCCGTTCACGCAGGCGCAAGGCTCACAACTCGGGCCGAAGAAGCCGGGAAGGCACTCGGTGCATGTCTCGGCGGCCGGCACCAGGGTGCAGGTGCTGTCACCGTCGGCGTAGTCAGGGTCGTTGTTGCAGAAACGTTCACCGTCGAAGCCGGGAGGACACGAAGCTCCGGCGAGGGCCTTGGTATCGCACTCCTGGGCGAGATCGTTCGGGAGGGCGTTGATGATTCCATTGCCGCACACGGCGTCCTCATCATCCAGAACGCAGATGTCGTTCGGCTCCCCCACGAGATCACTGCAGTTCGGGTAGGATTCTCCGTTCCACTCGGGCAAGGCGCTGTCACTCCAGGTCGGCAGACCCAGCAGCCGAGAGTCCACGCGCTCGAAGTCCTCGGCAATGAAGGCAGTCGAGGTCGTGCTGCTGAGGTCGGAGCCGCTGTCCAGAGGATCCGCCGGAGCCGCGTTCGACGAGGAGACAAAGGTGTACTCGCGTGGGGTGTAGAGCAGCTCGAACATCGCCACGCCGCTGTTCTCCCAGTAGATGACCTCGAAGGGGTACTGTCCGGCGGCCGGAAACACCACGCGAACCGTGTCTCGCGCCGGGGACCGGTTGCCATTGAACTGGCTCACAAGCGTGTTGCCGATGCTCAGCCGATAACCGTCATCGGACTGGATGCTGAACGTCCAGATTCCCGGCTCGTCGACCGAGATATTGCCACGCATTCGAACGGCGACCCGATCGGCCCCGAGCGGGCCTCCCTGGGACTGGCACGAACCGGACGTGATCTGCGGCGCACTGCTCGTCCACGGCAAGAGCTGGTCGAATCCCACATCCCCAAGGGTGTTCGCCCCGTTGCCGCGCGTGAGGTCGAGCGTATCCAGAATGGCGAAAAACGTCGGATCGACGGGCTCTCCGTCCACATCGTACGTGAACCGGGGCGAAGTGCCGGGGTCCGCATTCAGCAAGGTCAGAGCGGTGGCCACGCTGTTCAGACCACTGGTCCCCTTGGAAAACTGGACGCAGGCCCCCTCGCCGCCGGCCAGAGCTGGGGCCAGAGGCTCTCCCGTCACGGGATCAAGCACCCGGCTGTCCGCATCGAGCACAACCTGCGCCGCTGCGACGCCAGGAACGAAGGCGATGAGAAGCACCCAGGCCATGGTGCCAAGGAGGCGCAGCAGGGGAGGCTTCGGGGACATGACTGGGCTCATGATGACGGCTCCAGAACGAAATGGACGCGTTGAGGACGGTAGACCGGACGGATGGACAGCAAAAGACCTCCCGCTAGGTCAAGGGCGCAGTAGTAAGGCCCCATTTATGGGATATCTCCCTGAACACAGGCCTAGTCGTCTGCGAATCGGCGGTCAAGCGATGGTGAACCCGGGAGCAGCAGGGTGATCCCAGAGTCCGGGGCTCAACCGTGCATGGCGCTTTGCGACGGATCGCATTGGCCGTAGCGGCCCGAACCATTGTGGTCCGCGACGGTGACTCCACCGCCGATAGCGGTTCCGTGGCTGCTTTGCGATTGTCCTGCCGGGAGTGGTGGTCTGTTCCCGCTCATGGCAGGGGTACAGCGCAACCAGGCATCAGCGGGCGGGCGGCCAGTGCCGAGCCGGGTTCGACCTGCGCACCGCCCGCCGCAAGCCGGCCGGATACCATCGGCTCTCCGGGGTGCGCGCTCGATCAGGGGTCGTGCGAAGCCGGCGAGACGAGGAGGCGCCAGTGCGCCGCAAAGCTGCTCGGACCGAAGACCGAGACACCCCAGCGGGTCCACTCTGCGGACGTGGCCAGCCCTCGCTCGGTGTCCACGATGTACTCGGCTCCCCACAACGAAGAGTCTGCCTCGAGGGGGTGACCGTATCGGAGATCGTGCCACCGCACCCGTCGCGTTTCCGCACCGCTCGGCTCCGAGGTCCAGACTCCCCACCCATCCAGAAACCAGCCCGCGATCTCGCTCTCAGGCCGCGCACGGGCGGCATCCACTTCGGGGCCGGTCACCGACTCCCAGCGCGTGTACCCGTGCACCTGTCGCGTCAGCAGCGAGACATGAGTGACCCCGATCGTACCGCCCCCCTCATCCACGAGCACACGCCAGAGCAGGAGGTTGCCGAGGGTGGGCAGGGCACGGATGCGCTGCACCTCGACTGTGTCCGAACGCACCGCCGATGGGTCCTGAAGCGCATCGCGCACATGCGCTGTGGCCTCGGCGCGCAGCGCCAGTCCACCAAACAGATATCCGGCACAGATGAGCAGGGCCGTCGCCGAGGCAACCCGGACCGTTGTCTCCGCTCGCCGGCGGGACAGCGCTGTCCCGACCGCCACGAGAAGCGGGAACGTGAACAGCGGATCGACAATCGCCACGCCGTCCCAGGCGACACGCTCGATGCTGAACGGCCACAGAAGCTGAGTGCCATACGACGTGAACGCGTCCAGGAGCACGTGGCTGAGCATGGCGAAGAAGGCGAGCAATCCCCATTGAACCCAAGAGGACTCGTGCACGCCTTCGAGACTGGCTTCCCTCGCACGGCCGGGTGGCCAACGCCGGTGGATGCGGGCCCCCAGCCAGCCCAGAATGGGCGCGGTGGCGACGACGAACAGCAGCGAGTGCGTCACGGAGCGATGCCACTGAAGACTTGCCCACGAGCCCCCGAAACTCACCACCATGTCCACGTCGGGAACGGTGGCGTAGACCGCTCCGGCCATCAGCGCTCGTGAGCCGAGCGACCGTCGGAAACCCAGGGCGCCGATGGTTGCTCCGAGCGCTGCGTGAGTCAGGCTGTCCACGTCCCCCCCCGGAGTCAGCTCTCGTCGAACAGCGACACCTGTGGCTCAGGGGCAACAGGCTCATCCTGCAGCGGGTCGTTCTGTGCGTGCTGGCCTGGATCCTCGGCATCTGCCACAAGCTCTGCCTTCAGAGCCCCGGCTGACCGCTTCCCGCGAGGTCGGACACCGGATGTATCCTCAGCCGGTGAGCCGGGGGATGACTCGTCTCGCGCCGCAGGAGCTTCGGCGGAGACGGCGAAGAGCTCTCCCCCACCATTGGTCTGCCACCAGCGCTCCAGTTCGATGGCCGACACCCGGAGAATGCGTCCTCCGATACGGGCGACGGTGAGCTCCCCACGCCGAACAGCGCGACGAAGCGTCTCCGGGTGCAGGTTCAGCAGCGCCGCTGCTTCACGAATCGAGTACGCCTGCTGCATCGGTTATCCGGGAGGGCAATCGCGAGCGTGCGTGTAGAAGGGCTGGGATGACCTCCCGCACCCTGACGTGCCACGCCTCTGTGCCTGGTGGTTATAGGCCAGGCGCAGGACTCCTTCAATCGTCGTATGACGACCAGGCGCTCAACGCGCCACAGGGGGGACCGCGACAGACCTGGCCCGCCGCACGGCCAGAAGGCCGAGCAGCATGAGCAGCCACGCCGCCGAGGGGGTGGAACGGTTACCACCATGGGCGGAACATCCCGGGCCGCCGCCGGTGATCTCCCCGTCGAACTCGGGTGCTTCCGTGGAGGGCGGTTCGTCCGTGGACGGTGGTTCGTCCGTGGAGGGCGGTTCGT
>REDH01000218.1 GCA_007693585.1 Deltaproteobacteria bacterium | reverse complement strand
CGCACAGCACGGGGCGACATTCGCGCCGTTCCATTCGACCTTCCGGTCCCGGCGCACCTGGTGAAGCAGTCTGGCGTAGGCTCGGCCGTGGCGTGGAGCGCATCCCAGCTGGGCGAGGGCGCACCGGGTCTCGCGTTCACCCGCCGGCGTCGGTGAGGGCCAGTCCCTCGCCGGCGATCGCACGGGCACGCGCGTGCTTGATGCTCTCGAGCAGCTCGCGCTCGAGAAGCTCCCGCGGAGGCAGCTCGGTCAGGTAGCTGGCGACGCGGACGGAGCCTTCGGTCAGCTCGAGGAGCTCGATCTGCTCCTCGTTCCTGTCGGCGCAGAGGATGAACCCCAGCGGGGGGTTCTCGTCCCGCTGGCGCTCGTGCTTGTCGAGCCAGCGCAGATAGAGCTCCATCTGCCCCTTGTCGCGGGCGTCGAAGCGGCCGAGCTTGCGCTCGATGGCGACCAGCGCGCGCAGTCGGCGGTGGAAGAAGAGGAGGTCGAGGTAGTAGTCGTCCGCCCCGATGGACATCCGCTTCTGTCGGGCGACGACGCTGAACCCCTGGCCGAGCTCGAGCAGAAACGTCTCCAGTTCCAGAAGGATGGAGACCTCCAGCTCGGCCTCGCTGAAGTCCGGGCGCAGCCCGAGGAAGTCGAGGACGGAGGGGTCGCGAAAGACCAGGTCCGGTGACATTCGGTCGTCGTCTCGCAGCGCTTCGAGCGTGCTCTCGACGACGACGGCGTCCGCTTGGCGATTGCGGTCCGCTCGAAGAGCATCCCGTCCATCTTGCTCTTCAGGGTCCGGGTGCTCCACCGCTCGACACGGCAGAGCTCGGTGTAGAAACGCCGCCTGAGCGGGTCGTCGATGGCGATGAGCTTACGGAAGTGGGTCCAGCTCAATTGTGAACGCAGTGCGTGCACAATCTCCGCGTCGGGGAAGACCTCGGCAAAACGGGCCATGTAGTGCAGGTTGCGCTTGCTGAACCCTCGACCGAACTCGGCCGACAGTGCTTTGGCCACCTCGGCGACAACCTGCTCGCCGCACGCGGCGCGCTCGTCCCCGAGAACTTCCTCGCGCAAGCGCTTGCCGACCTGCCAGTAGAGGGCGATCAGCTCGCTGTTCACGGTCTGTGCGACGCGCCCTCGTGTCGCTTCGATCAGGGAGCGCAGCTCTCTGACGAGGGCGTCGGGTGTTGGGACAAGCTTGTCGGTCATGAGTCCTCAGCGATGAGCGTCGACGTGCTTTGGAACGATCCAGACCCAAGGCTCGTTGTTGTCCAAGCACCAGGAAATCGACGGCACGTTCGCGTGCGGTGAGGAGGCTCGATGCGCTCAAGCACGCCAGGTGCACATGGGCGCGTTCGGGTTTCCTGCGGGCGCACACTTGCTCCGGCGGATCCGCACCTCGCGGCCATCTCGCGGCATCCCGTGGTGGGGGCGTGCCCTCGACCGAACCATGGACCTCACGATGCATCACCGGACCCCCCTCAACCTGCTCCTCGTGACCGCGGTCCTGCTGCTCGTGGCCGGATGCCGGGCGGGTGCGTCCGCCGAACCGGCGGAACGGTCACCCGCGGACTCCGCGGAACGTGCGGCACCTGCGGCGGTCGCGGGAGGGCCGGAGCTGGCCGATCTGCCGTCGATGACGCCCACGCGTCGGCCCGAGCGAGAGGCGCACCAGCTCGCGGCCGGGCCACCGCCGCGGGCGGGGGGCACGCCGCTTCTGGCGCCACCCCCGGACGGGCTCGCGGAAGCCACGTTCGGCGGTGGCTGCTTCTGGTGCACGGAGTCGGACATGCAGCGCATCGACGGCGTGGACATCGCCATCAGCGGCTACACCGGCGGGGCGGAGATCTCGCCTACGTACCGGGAGGTCGCCGGCGGAGCCACCGGCCACGTGGAGGCTGTGCGGGTGTTCCACGACCCGGCGCAGGTCACCTACGAGCAGCTCCTCGCCGTCTACTGGCGGCACATCGATCCCACGGATGACCAGGGCCAGTTCGCGGACCGCGGCGCCCACTATCGGCCGGTGATCTACGTCCATGACGAGGAACAACGCCGGCTCGCCACCGCCTCCCGGGACGCCGTGGCGGCCAGCGGGCGCTTCGACCGGCCCATCGTCGTCGCCATCGAGGACGCCGGTGACTTCTGGATCGCCGAGGAGGAGCACCAGAACTTCTACCTGGAGCGACCGGCCCACTACGAGCGCTACCGCCGAGGGTCCGGCCGGACCCGGTTCATCGAGCGGACCTGGGGCCGCTAGCGCCGGCGCCGCACCCCGAACGGTCCACCCTTTGTCCGCGTGACGCCCCTCCGTTGACGCGCCCATGCGCCTTCCGTTGCTCGGCGCCGAGAGGCTCCGTACCGTCTGCACGAGGCCCCGGTCGGGTCTCGGCGTGCTCACTCGCCTTGCGCCGAGAGGCTGCGGACCCGGGCGATGTCCGCATTGAAGCCCGAGTTCGTGCGGCGGATGGCCACGAAGTAGAGCCAGGTGTAGCCGTCGGCGTCGAGCGCGACGCTCGGTTCGCCCATCGCCACGATGGTCCCCGGGGCCGCCTCGGTCGGCGGGCCCTGGGCCGGGGCGAGAGCAAGATCCGTGCGCAGTGCCTCCCAGGCCCCGTCCGCGGCCGGATCGTCGCCGTCCAGGCGGGCGGACTGGATGCTGTTGAAGTTGCGCGCCCAGAACAGACGGTCTCCGTGCAGATAGGGCTGGTAGCTCTGCTGCGCCGTCTGATTCACGGGCGCGGATGCGGCGATGCGCTCGGTCCACGTGCCGTCCTCGCGTACCGCGAAGTACACGAGGCTCCCGCCGCCGCTCTCGTCGTCGAACCACACGCGGGTCTCGCTGGCCTCCATGTAGGGGTTCCCCTTGTGGATGCTGTGCGGGAGGATCTCCAGCCGCTCGTCGACGGCGTCGGTGTACCGCAGCCCCGACGTCGTGTCGCAGGTGAACCGGCCCAGCACGTTGCGTTCGCCAAGGGTGATCGGCGCCACGTACAGGTTGGGCGTGAGACCCTTCTCGTCGAACTCGCGAATGTCGGCGTGCCCGTACACCACCCGCGCCTGACGGCCCTCGATGTCCCCCACGAAGGAGAAGCCGAACGGCGCCACCGGATACCCGTCCATCGCGTACCCGATCACGAACGGCTCGGCGAAGCTGCCGTCCTCCTGCAGCCGGAAACCGTAGGCCGCCGTCGGGGGCAGGGCGATCGGAAAGTCGCCGCCATCCTCGCCCACGAAGCACAGCGCCGGCACCTGGTGGCGGATCCGTCCGTTCTCGTCGATGCGGTCCGCGCCGAACAGGTCCGGTCGCTCCGGCGCCTGCCAGGGGCCGAGCACGTCGTTGCAGGTGGGATGATCCACCGCGCTCTCGGCGAGGCTGCACGAGAACGCGTCCACCGGCGCATAGCTGCTCACGATCAGCCACTCCCCGTCCGGGCTGACCTCGCTCGAGTCCTCCCAGCCCGCCGTGTTCACGAGGCCCGGCACGAACTCGGGCACGCTCCAGAAGGCATCTCGGCGGTGCATCGGCAGCGCCTCGCGCGTGATCTCCACACCCGCTCCCGCACGCACGGTGATCGGCACCCCGACGTCCACGCGGTCCGCCACGAGCTCGACCCTCACCCAGCCGTCCCCCGTGCGCTGCAGTCCCTCCACCGTCGCCCCCTCGACCTCCACGTCGAGGTCCTCCGGCTGCAGCGCAAAGGGCGCCCCCGCCGTGTCCCGTGCCGACACCACCGCCGTGAACCGAAGCAGGTCGCCCCCGGGAAGGAGCGTGATCCCCAGCCGCGACGGCCCCTGGGACGTGCTCGGCTCTTCCCCGGTGCTCGACGCCCCGAGCGAGCTGCCCCCGGGATCGGTGGCCACGGTCGCGGACGAGCCGCCGTCACTCTCCGAACCGCCACAGGCGAGCAGCAGGACGGCCAGAAGGAGCGATGCGGGCGCGAAGGGATGCGCGAGGGAACGGAAGACGATCATGGCGAACTCGGCAGGTGGGGGGAGGGAGCCGAACGGGAGTGGGCCGGCCATACGCTGAGCGTGCACCTCCGCATGATGCCCCCTCCCTCCCGCCCTGCCAACCCTTTCACGGGTGCACCCCAGGGCGATCGCAAGAACTCGAGTGGTTCTGACGGTTGACCAGCGGATCGGTCCGTGATCGACGCTTCCTGTCGACGCATGTTGC
>REDH01000062.1 GCA_007693585.1 Deltaproteobacteria bacterium | reverse complement strand
CCGCCCCGCCCGCCGCGGGGGCCGCGCCGGCCCGGCCCGCTCCCGCGCCTGCCGCTCCCTCGCGCGCCCGCACGGAGGAGCAGGATGCCGACGATCTCGCGCTGTTCGACAGCGCACCGGGTGGTGCGGCCCCACGCCGCGACTCATTCGACGCGGCACCGCGGGGCGAGGCGGTCGGTGCGGCTCCCCCCGGGGCCTCCGCCCCGCACGTCGCGGAGGCCGCGCAGGAGCCCGTGATCGTGCAGGAGCGCGAGGCGGCCTCCGCAGACCGCATCAGCGAGGCACCTCGTGCACGCTCCCGCGCGGCTCAACCGGACATCGGGGCGGACCGGGACGCGCGCGCCGCCCTCACCTCCCGGATCGACCGCATGGCGCCGGACGACCCCCGACGACCCGCGGCCATGCTCGAGCTGGCCCGTCTCGAGGAGCAGGGGGGTGACCGCCGTGCTGCGCGTCGGTGGTACCGCCGGATCGTGGCGGATCACCCGGACAGCGACGAGGCGGCGGCGGCCCGGCGGGCGCTGGAGCGCTGAGGGCGTGGCCGGGCGTCACCCCCGCCCTGAACGATCGCCGTGCCTGTCCTGTCCGACCGTCGGAGGCGGGTTGCGCGCCGCGAGGACGCGAGCCGCACGGCACCGTCGGTCGCCATCCGCCTGGCTCCGCTCCGGGTCGAACCGCATCGCGGGGAAGTCCGACACGGACGTCCTGTCACGAGATCGGACCGCACCGTCACCGCCGCAGCCTCTGATCACGCGCCGGAGGTAACGGGGATGCACGCCGCACCACGCGCAGCGGCGTCAGGGCACCCCTCCACGTCATGGAGGCGAGACGTCACGCCGCGTGGCGGAGGCTTCGTTCGGCCCGCCGGTCGACGGTGTGGAATGCGAGCAGCGGGAAGGTTCGCAGCCCGGCGAAGGTGGGGTGAAACAGCCGGAAGGTGGGTCCCTCGCTGACCACGGTGTCGCTGTTGGCGATGAAGTACTCGCCGTCGAGCATGATGCGCGTGCCCCGGGCGAGGGTCACGCTGTCGTCCCTGCGGACGGTGGCCTGGCGCGAGGCGCGCCGGAGCCGGAACAGGGAGCCGAGCCCCTGACGCAGCATGGGTCCGGGTTCGCCTCCCGCCGCCAGAACGTGCAGCCCTCCGCCGTCGGCGGGGGTGACGGCCGAGAAGAGCCGTGCCACGGCCGGTTCGGCGGTGAACGCCAGCCCGGTGAGGGGCACGCCCTCCCCGGTCTCCACCGCGGCGCCGAGGTCGTCGACGGCGTGGAGGGGTGAGGACACGCGAAGCCACTCGGGACTCCGGAGCCCGACGATGGCACCGAGAACCTCGAGCGCGGCCCACGCTGCGACCTTGCCGTAGCGGTCCGGCCCGCGTCCGAAGGCCCGGGAGGCCTGCTCCATGAATCCGGCTCCGGCCACGATGCCCAGCCTGCCCCCGACGTCGACGGTGCGGACCGGGATGGTGCTCCACCGCTCCGGCTGCGGGGTCTCGCGCACATGATCGACGAGGCACTCGGGGCCGGGGAGTCCGACGCGCCCGGCGAGGAGGTTGGTCGTCCCGGCGGGGCACAGGGCGATGGCGGGCCACTCGGTCGGATCAGCGACCTCGCGCAGCGCGTTGAGCACGCGGTGGAGTGTCCCGTCCCCCCCGGAGACGATCAGGCCGCGCACCCCCTGTTCGAGCACATTCGCCACGAACGCCCGGGCCACGGAGGGCCCTCCGCCGTCGAACACGGGGATTCCTGCGGCCGCGAGCTCGTCCCGCTGCGCGGTCAGCGGGCAGGCGGCTGCGGTCCCTGCGGAAGGGTTCATGATCACCGCTACGGCGGGATCCGGGCTCTGTACGCGCAGCTCGCTCATGGGGACCACCAGAAGTCGCGTTCGAAGATGGCGCCTGACCAGGCGATCGCCTCTCCCGAGGAGATGGATGCGGTCCGACTCGACGCGCGAGGGGAGCCTAGTCGCCCTGTCGCGTCACGCAAGTGTTGTCCACGCGGAAGCGCCCTGTTGCGGCCGTCACGCGCGCGCCGCGGTCGTCACGGCCGCGCCACATCGCGTGCGGAACTCAGCCGCGGCGGGATCGGGCCAGCCAGGACAGCGCGCCGGGGAGCACGCCGAGCACGACCACCAGGACCGCCAGAATGCCGATGAGCGCGAGCTCGCCGATGCTGCGGACACCCAGGTGAGACGTGAACAGAAGGCCCACGAACCCCGCGGCGGTGGTGAGTCCGGACGCCAGCACCGCGACCCCCGTTGTGCGCAGGGCGTCGCGCACCCGCAGGATGCCGAGATCGCGAATCCTGTGGATGAGGTGGATCACGCCATCGATGCCGAGACCCATGACCATCGGCAGGACCACCATGTTGTAGAGGCCCACCTTCACGTCGAGCACCCCCATGGCCGCGCGGGCGAGGAGCGCGGCCAGGCCGACGGTGACGACCCCCAGCACGGCCAGCCGCAGGGAGCGGAGGTCGACCAGGAGCAGGAGGAAGAGCGCCGCCGCCACGAAGAGGGGAAGGCGTCGACCGTCGGCCTGCACGTAGCGCACCACGTCGGCCACGACGAAGGAGACGGACGAGAGCTGGACGGGACCGGAGGAGGTGGGGATCTCGCCGTAGGCGTCCTGGAACGCCTGCATCCTCGCTGCGTCGGTTCGGGGGAAGTCGATGTAGAGGAGTCCCAGCCGTCCGATGTGACCGTCCCGGTCGACGAGCTGTCTCTGTGTCCACAGCGGCAGGTCGTCGAACACGAAGGCCTCCGCGACCGAGAGGACTCTCAGCTTGTCGATGACGGCCCCCTCGTCTCCGTCGATCCGGCGCACGGCGCGCCGCTCGGTGATCTCGAGGATCTCGTCGAGCACGTCGAGCCGCTCCTCGAAGGAGGTGGGGAGGACGTTCTCGATGGTGAAGAAGGACCGGAGGAGCGGGTCACCAGCGCGCAGCCGTTCGCGCAGGAAGGCGTGGGCCTCGCGGAGCTGCTCCTCGGTCTCGCCCAGCATCAGGGCCGGCGCCGTGCCCCGCTGCGATCCGACCGCGAGCTCGTAGGGCACCGTACGCCCCGTGCCGGGCCCGCTGAGATTGTCGAAGTCATACTCGAACGCGGCCGGCGGGGCCATCAGCGCCACGCCCGTGATGATCACCAGCAGCACGAACGCACGGCGCCGCAGCGGCAGCGAAGCGGTGATCACGTCCTTGCCGTCCACCGGAGGCGGACGCACGGCCGGGAGGTCGACGCGGCGCGCGAGCACCGCCACCAGCAGCGGCACCAGTGCGATCGTCGCGAGAAAGCAGAACAGCACACCGAGCGCGCTCGCGATGCCGAACTCCCGAAAGCCCGAGAAGCTGCCGAGCACCAGGGTCAGCAGCGCCACACCGGTCGTCGCCGCCGCCGAGAGCAGTGGACGGAACATCGCCTGGAGCGCCTTCGTGCACGCCTGCTCCGCGGATTCGCCCGCGCCGAGCTCCTCGAGCACGCGCCGGTACAGGTGGATCGCGAAGTCGATGCCGATGCCGATGACGATGGCGAAGACGAACGCGGTGAGCGTGTTGAGCGCGCCGAGCACCAGGCGCGCCGCCGCCAGGGTCAGGACGATGCCCGCCAGCAGCGGCACGCCGACGATGATCACCGCCCGCGCGCTGCGGAAGAACGCGATGAGCAGCGCGATCACGAGCACGATCGAGATCCACGTCGCCCGCTGGACGTCCCGAGCCACCGCCCTCACCTCCAGGAACGAGCGGTAGGCCCCGACGATCTCCACCGTCATCTCCGGGTGGAACGACGCCGGATCCAGCCCGTCGATCAGCGCGACACCGCGATCGTAGGCATCCCGTGCGTGGGTCACGTCCGTGGGCTCGCCATGCAGGCGCGCCGTGAGCATGCCCACCGTCCGGTCATCCGAGAGCCGGTAGTCTCGCGTGGCCTCCAGGGTGGGATCCACATCGTCGTGCTCCTCGTCGAGCCGCTGCAGGAACGGGAAGAGCTCCTCCGCATCCGTGTCCGAGAGCCCGAGCTCCCGCAGCGTCATCGGGTCGACCCACACGTCGATCCGACGCCAGTCGAACTCCGCGGCGGCCTCGCGCTCCTCGGCGCTGTCGAGGTCCACGTAGAGCGGATTGTGCACCGCGAGCTGTCGACGCACGAGCTCGCGCAGGGCGTCCCGAATCCGGACGAGATCGTCGACCGGAAGCAGCAGCAGCGCATGCTCGCGGAAGAACGCCTGCTCGTGGCGGACCTCGATGTAGTCGAGGTCCGGCCACGCCGAGAGCCCCTCGCCGAGCGCGTCCAGCATGCGGACGTTCGCCATCGGATCCGGGCTCTGCACGGCGATGGTGAACAGATCCGTGGTGCCCGCGCGCCGCCGCGACTCCTCCAGGGCCAGCACCGACGGCGCGTCGTCGGGCAGCATCTCCGCGAGATCGCTCCGCAGCTCGATCCCGCTCCCGATTCGGACCGCGAACCCGAGCACCCCGATCACCGCCACGAGCATGGCCCACGGATGGGAGAAGCACCACTGTACGTACCGTTCGAGCAAGGGACTCCCGTGTGCGGCCCGACCCTGCGCGCGCAGGGTCACCTTCGGGGGGCGGTCCCCCGGTTGCGCGTCACATTACAGCGCGAACGCAACGAAGCAACCGCGTCGGCGTCCGGCGTCGGTCCGGGCGCGACATCGGCCCCGGTGTCAATTCAGGGCGTGGGGCTGGGCGAGCATGAACTCCGGCACCACCGCATCGAACCGGCTGCCGTCCGGCCGCTCCATGCCATAGGTCCCGCGCATCGTCCCGAACGGCGTCCGCAGGGGGCAGCCGCTCGCGTACCGGAAGGACTGCCCGGGAGCGAGCAGGGGCGTCTCCCCCACCACCCCCGGCCCGCGAACTTCCTCCACATGCCCCTGGGCATCCGTGATGACCCAGTGTCGATCCACGAGCTGCGCCGGCGCGTCCCCGGTGTTCCGGATCGTGATCTCGTAGATGTAGAACCACAGGCTGCGTTCTGTCCGCGAGTGTTCCGCGCTGAACGCGGCCCGGACGATGACCTCGATGCCCTCCGTGCACGCCCGCGCCTCGCGCCGTCCGTCGTCCTCCATGACCCCCTCCATTGCCTCAGGGTTCCGTGCCCTCCACGGCGGCGTCCGATCCCGCATCCTCGGCGGGCACGTCCACGGCGGCGGGCGCCTCCGCGGCCGGCGCGGCGCGCGCCGGAGCCGGTCCCGGCTTCGTCACCGCCGTCCACACCGTCACGATCCCCAGCGCCAGGAGCGTGAGGAACAGCGGGAGGAGCTGCTTCCACAGCCGCTTCACCAGCACCATGAACGCCCCGATCACCAGCCAGAGCCCGATCTTCATCCAGATCCACGTTGGCCAGCCGCCCGCGCCATGGCCGATGCCCAGCCGAGCGATCAGCCCGAACCCGCTCACGAAGAGCACCAGCAGCGACACCCCGTGCAGCGCCACCAGCGGCACCCAGAGCGGCGGCTTGCCCTCGCGCTCCGCATGGGCATGACGTGCGAACAGCATCCCGGCGAGGGACGCGAACAGGATGATCACCGACGAGAGGTGCAGGACCTTGTAGAAGGCGTAGGACATGACGGGAGCGCTCGCTGGATGGGGGGACAGCCACACCACGATCGTCCACGCCGGTTCGGCGCGGCGGCGGGCGGCGACCGCGGGTCTAGGCCGCGGGCGCGCCCCTGACAAGACCGTTGTCGAGCGTTCGCCCCCCGACGGTCAGCCGAGGAGCCGCTCCAGCGCCTCGAGATCCCGACGCACCGGCGCGAGGCAGCCCCGCCAGAACGCCACCTCCCCGAGATCGACGCCGAGCTGGCCGGAGACGACGTCCTCCACGGTCCGCCCCCCGGTGGCACGCAGGAAGGCGATGAACCCCTCCTCCCCCGCACGCCCGGTTCCGGCGAACCGCTCCCAGAGCGACATGCTGAACAGGTACCCGAACGTGTACGGGAAGTTGTAAAACGAGACCCCCGTGATGAAGTAGTGCAGCTTCGACGCCCAGAACCACCGGTCGACGCCGTCGGGACCCAGGATGTCGCCGAAGACCGCGCGCTGCTCGCGCTCCATCAGGTCGCCGAGCTCGTCCACCCCCAGCTCGCCCCCCTCCCGCGCCTCGTGCAACGCGAGCTCGAACCGGTAGCGCACCGGGATGTCCAGCAGGAACGCTGCCGCCTTGCCCAGACGCGTGTTGAGCACCGCCAGCCGCTCCGCCTCCGGCGTGGACGCGTCCTCCAGCACCTGCTCCGTGTACGCCTGCTCCGCGAACGTCGACGCGCTCTCGGCCAGCGTCATCGGATAGCGACGCGCCAGCGGCCGCAGATCCCGCATCACGTGATTGTGATACGCATGCCCGAGCTCGTGCGCGAGGGTCTGCACGTCCCCCGCCGTCCCCCGAAACGTCATGAAGATCCGGCTCTCCCCGCTCACCGGCGAGGACGTGCAGAACCCGCCGGGACTCTTCCCCGCGCGCGGCTCGGCCTCGATCCAGCGGCGCTCGAACGCCATCTCCGCATACTCTCCCAGCGACGGCATCGCCTGCCCCAGCGCCGCGCACACCCGCTCCCGCGCCTGCTCCCACGACACGCGCGCGTTCGCGGCCCCCGGCAGCGGACTCGTGAACTCGAAGAAGCCGAGATGCTCGCGACCGCTCGCCTTCGCCTTCAGCGCCAGGTAGCGCCGCGCGAGCGCCCCGCCCTCCTCCACCGCCTCCATCATCGCGTCGAGGGTCCGCCGGGTGATGCGACTGTCGTGGCAGGCCAGATCCAGCACATGTCCGAACCCGCGCTCGCGCACCAGCGTCAGGCGACTGCCGGTGATGGCGTTCAACGCCGCCGCGAACACCGTCGCCTGCGCCGCCCACGCCTCGTTCCCCCCCTCGAACGCCGCCCGCCGAATCGCCGGGTCCTCATCCTCCATCAGCGTCCGCCGCTGCGACATCGGCACCGACTCCTCCGGGCCGTCCGGCCGCCTCAGCGGAAACGCCAGCCCGCCGGACAGCCGCTGGTACAGACGCCCCCACGCGTGCATCCCGTCCCGCAGCAGATCCGCCGCCAACGCCTCCCGCTCCGCGTCCATCCGCCGAGCACCCACGTCGCGCATCCGCAGGACCGCCCCCTCCGCACCCTCCAGCCGCTCGCGAAGCTCCCCCAGCGCACCCTCCGGCAGCGCCGCCACCCGCACCGACACCGCCGCGTCCACCTTCTCCAGCCCCGACGACACCGCCGCCAGCCGCGCTCGCGCCGCCTGCGCCGCAGCGTCCCGAACATCCGACGCCACCAGACACCCCGTGTACGACCCCGCATGACGCAGCCGCGACCCAAGATCCTCCAGCCGGATCAACTGCTCCGCGAGGCACGCCACCGTCGCCCCGGCCTCCCCCGCCCGGTGCTCCACGGACACCGCCGCACGCAGCGACTCCACATCCCGCTCCAGCGCCTCCACGTACGTCCGATACGCCTCATCCCCGATCCCCGGAAAGTAACTCGCCAGATCCCAATTCATGCCTGCTCCCTGCACGTGCACAACCTCCGCGGCCCGCCGCCACCCCCCGACTCCACACCCGCGTCGCCAGGGCTTGCCTTCCCATCGTATCGCGACCACCCTCCCCCTGTCACGCCGTCTCCCCACACTCCGCCCAACACCCCGGAACGCGCACCATGTTCCCTGCCCTCCTCCCCCCCCCCGCACCGCGGACCGGCGAAACAGCCTTCGGGACGTCCGCCGGCAGCCCGCCCCTGCGCTCCACCCTCCTCGCCCTGTGCACCCTCGCCGTGTGCGCCCTCGCCCTCACCGCCTGCAGCGACGACGACACCATCGCCTGCGGAGAGGGCACCACCCTCGAGGACGGCCAGTGCGTCCCGGACGCACTGGCCCCCCCCTCCTGCGGCGAAGGGACCACCCTCCGCGACGGACGCTGCGTCCGCACCGAGCCCCCCTGCGGAGCGGGCACCGTCCTGCGCGGGGACGCGTGCGTCCCGGACGCGGAGGCCTGCGGCGCAGGCACCACCCTCGACCCCGACCGGCGCGCCTGCGTCCCCGACGACCAGGCCCTCTGCGCCACCGGCACCGCATGGGACAACGCCCAGAACCGCTGCGTCCCCGCCGACGGCGTCTCCTGCGGCGAGGGCACCCGGCTCGACGAGGACGCCGGCGCCTGCGTCCCCCTCCCCGCGGACTGCCCCGATGGAACCGTCCCCGACGGCGACCGCTGCGTCATCCCCGACACCATCTGCGGCGAGGGCACCCTCCGCGATCCGGTCTCCGGACGCTGCGTCGCCGACACCCCCACCGGCCCCAGCGACCCCTGCGGACCCGGCACCCGGCCCGACCCGGAGACCGGACGCTGCACCCCGGACCCCGACGCCTGCGGCGAAGGCACCTCCTTCAATCCCGAGACCGGAACCTGCACCCCCGACGTCCGCTGCCGCCCAGGCGACGCCGTCATGGACGGGATCTGCGTCCCCGCCACCGACGGACTCCGCGCGCCCATGCCCACCGCTCCCGGACACGGCGCCCGCGGCCTCTCCACCCGCACGCCCCTCGTCTGGCAGCTCGACCCCGACCTCCCCCGCGACGCCACCTTCACCGTCCAGATCGCCCGCGACGCCAGCTTCCAGGACCTCCTCGGCACCTTCGACGCCGGACGCTCCTTCGACTTCGTGCCCCCCGGCCTCACCGACGACAACACCTGGTCCTGGCGCGTTCGCGCCGAACACAGCGGACAGCAGGGACCCTTCTCCACCCCCCGCTCCTTCACCACCATCGCCGACGACGACCCCCGACGCGCCGTCGTCTACCAGCTCGTCATCCGCCACTTCGCCAACACCGAGGGCGCCAACCTCGTCGACGGTACCCTCGAGGAGAACGGCGTCGGCCGCTTCGCCGACATCGACGACCGCGCCATCGCCGCACTCCGCGCCAAGGGCGCCACCCACATCTGGCTCACCGGTGTCCTCCGGCAGGCCACCGGCACCGACTGGAGCGACCTCGACCCTCCCCTCCCCCCCGACGACCCCGACCTCCTCAAGGGCCGCGCCGGCAGCTTCTTCGCCGTCCGCGACTACTTCGACGTCTCCCCCGACTACGCCCTCGACCCCGACAACCGCCGCGAGGAGTTCCGAGACCTCGTCGACCGTATCCACGACGCCGGACTCCAGGTCCTCATCGACCTCGTCCCCAATCACGTCGCCCGCTCCTACGCCTCCGTCGTCCGCCCCGACCTCGACCTCGGCCTCGACGACGACCAGAACATGTTCTTCTCGCCGCAGAACCACTTCTTCTGGGTCCAGGAGGACTGCGCCCTCGAGCTCCCCGCAGGCGCCTGGCAGTTCCCCGGCCGCGATGGCACCTTTCCCCCCGAAGACGGCTCCCCCGGCCGACGCGTGCGCGTCACCGGAAACAACGTCATCTCCTGCACCCCCTCCGCCAATGACTGGTACGAGACCGTCAAGCTGAACTACGGCTACGAATTCACCACGGGCCTCAGGCAGTTCGATCCCATCCCCCCCACCTGGACCTTCATGGACGAGGTCATCCGCCACTGGCAGGAGGACTTCGGCGTCGACGGCTTCCGCGTCGACTTCGCCCACTTCGTCCCCACCGAATTCTACGCCTGGGCCATCGAACGCGCCCGCGACCGCAACCCCGACGCCCTCTTCATCGCCGAGGCGTACGAGAACCTCGAAGGTCTCCTCGACGCAGGCTTCGACGCCGTCTACGAGGACGACACCTACGACCTCCTCAAGGGCATCTACAACGGCAGCCACGACAAGTTCGAGCTCGACAACCACCTCGCCTCCATCGCCCCCGAACGCCGACACCAGTACGTCCGCTACCTCGAGAACCACGACGAACGTCGCATCGCCTCCCCCCTCCTGATGGGCGTCGAACCCGACGACTCCGGCTTCGGCACCGCCGACGCCGGACGACACCTCGCCCCCGTCAGCTACCTCGTCGGAAACGGGCCCGTCCTCTTCCACAACGCCCAGAGCCTCGGCGAGGAAGGAGCCGGCGTCTCGGGCTTCTCCGGCGACAATGGACGCACCTCGATCTTCGACTACTGGAGCGTACCCACCCTCGCCCGCTGGGCCCGCGACGGACGCTTCGACGGCGGCGCCCTCACCCCCGGAGAACGCGACCTCCACGAGTACTACCGACGCCTGCTCCACCTCCTCCAGCACCCCGCCGCCACCGGCGACGGATACTGGGGGCTCGACTTCCACAACCGCACCGAGGGCAGCAACTACCCCGACGGCGTCTACGCGTTCGCCCGCTTCGCCCCGGGACAGCAGCAGCTCCTCGTCGTCGCCGTGAACCTCACCCCCGACGCAGACACCGGAGCCACCATCCGCCTTCCCGCCGCCCTCATCGAAGCCGCAGGACTGCCCGAGGACGTCCGCGTCACCCGGATCTTCGACGAGACCGGCAACAACACCGCACGGCCCCAGGGCACCCTCCCCCGCTCCGCGCTCGAGACCACCGGCATCGACGTCCTCATCGCCAACCAGGGCAACGGGGTCTGGCTCCTGGACTGAGCAACGGGCTGGCCCCCGGACGCGCCACCGGGTCGCCCCGGCGCGCGGAACGGCCTCATCGGGAGGCCCCCCGGAAACCGCTTCACTCGGGTCGTCGTTGCCCGCCTGCGCAACCGCGGCGGCCAGACGGCCGGTCGCCCTACCGCGACAGCGCCGGGTCCGCCTCGCGACCGAACCACACATGGCCGTACCGACCGTCGAGCCCCACCCCGATCGCCCCCCACGCCGGCGACCAGTCGCCCACGTTGAGGATGACGTTGCGGTGCCCCTCGGACGACTGCCACAACTGGAGCGCCCAGCTCGGTGTCATCACCCCGGTGGTGCCCACCGAGATCTCGTAGCCGTTGCCCGGATAGTCGGTGAGCTCGCGTGGCTTGTTCCACATGCACGTCCGCTGCGCATGGTTGCGCGTGTAGCAGCACGCCGTCCACGGACCCTGGGAGGACCAGGAGTGCAGGTTGCACTCGTCGCTCAGCACCTCCGCCCCGTGCCGGTTCAGATCCTCCACATGGAGCTGGGCGACCCGCGTGAGGCTCGGCGACAGCGGGACGCGCGGCAACCCGTTCTCGGCCCGGTAGGTCATGATCAGCTCGTAGAGCTCCAGCTCCGCCGCGGACACCATCGCGTAGGGGTCGCCGGGCACCGGCGGCAGGCTCGCGCTCGGCACCGGCGACGAGGGCTCGACGTCCGTCGGCTCACCGGCGGTGGGCTCCCCGCCGGACATCGGCGCCTCGCTCGACACCCCGGAGGTGGGTTCTGCCGCGGTGGGCTGTCCCGCCGTGGGTTCTCCCGCAGTGGGCTCGGGTACCCCGGAGCCGCCTCCAGGCGTGCCCGGCCCACCGGACGAGGGCTCCCCCGGGGACGGTTCGGTCGCTCCGGAGGGGCTTCCGGGAGCGCTCGGGTCGAGGCTCTGGGGGGGTGGGTCCGTCGCGCTCTCGCCGGTGCCGGCGCCTGCGGGGGTGCTGTCGGCCCCGGGCCGGGACGGCGACTCCTGCCCGCGGGTCGCCGGGCTTCCGGGGGAGTCATGGGACTGCGTAGCGGCCGGGGCGTGGGTGCCGGCGGAGGTTCCCACGGGGCCGGAGGCGAGGTCGGCGTCGTCGCTGTCGGCGCAGGCCGGCAGGGCGAGGGCGAGGAGGGCGGCGACGAGGAGGGCTGCCGGTCGGGATGCGGTGCGCCGTCGGAGGGGGGTGGTTCCGGTGGGCGCGCGCGAGGTCGCGAGGGGAACGTGCATGGGGCCACGGGGGGGGAAGTGGGGGGAAGGCCGGACCGCATGCGTCCGGGGGGGTCAGCCGGGTGGCTCGTCCTCCCAGTCGCGGCGTCTCTCGAAGGTAAGCTGCTCGGCCCAGATGCGGTAGGCGCGATCGACGTAGACGTCGGCGGTGGGTGCGGCGACGGTGGTGACGACGCGGAACCGGACGTCGAGGCGGTTGCGGGTGAGCTCGCAGAGGGCGTAGCCGCGCTTGCCGGCCTCGACGTAATCGACGTTGTCGAGGGCGACCTCGGCGAGGGGGGCGAAGCGGGCGATGCCGTCGAGCTCGTCGCCGCCGGAGCTGATGGAGGTGGTGAGGATCTCGTGGCCGATGACGGGGGAGCGGTCGTCCTCGGCGTCGGCGCGCAGGACGGAGAAGCCGGCGGCGTGGACGTCGCCGGAGAGGACGACGGGGTTGTGGACGTCGGGTTCGGCGAGGACGTCGAGGATCTGTTGCCGGGCGTGGACGTAGCCGTCCCACTGGTCGGGGTTGACGATGGAGTAGTCGAGGTTGAAGGGGCCGAAGAGGACCTGCTGGGCCATGATGTTCCAGCGGCTGTCGGAGTGGCGGAGGCCGTCGACGAGCCAGGCCTTCTGCTCGTGGCCGAGCATGGTGCGCTCGGGGTCGAAGATCTCGTCGCAGGCGGGTCCGACCTCGTCGTCGCAGGCCTGTGGTGTGCGGTACTGCCGGCTGTCGAGGACGAAGATGCGGGCGAGGGTGCCGAAGTGGAAGTCGCGGTAGATGCGCAGGAACGTGGGGTCGTCGGGGAACGGCATGCGGACGGGCATGTGCTCGTACCAGGCCTGGTATCCGGCGGCGCGGATGGCGGCGGGGTCGCCGTCGCCGCGGCGGTTGGGGGCGAGGGTGAGGGAGCCGTAGTTGTTGGAGACCTCGTGGTCGTCCCAGGTGGCGATCCAGGGGTGGACGCGGTGCGCCTCCTGGAGGTCCTCGTCGAGGCGGTAGGCGCCGTAGCGGTGGCGGAAGCCGGCGAGGTCGGTGACGCGCTCGCGGTCGAGGGGGAGGCGCCCGGGGACTTCGGGTTCGCCGCCGGACTCGTAGATGTAGTCGCCGAGGTGGAAGACGGCGTGGAGGTCTTCCTCGCGCGCGAGGTGATGGTAGGCGGTATAGAAGCCCGAGCGGTACTTCTGGCAGCATGCCATCGCGAAGCGGAACGCGCGGGGGGAGGCGTCGGGGCGGGGGAAGGTGCGGGTGCGTCCGACGGGGGAGACGTGATCGTCGCCCACGCGGAAGCGGTACCAGTAGGGGGTGTCGCTGCGCAGGCCGTCGACGTCGACGTGGACGGCGTGGGCGAGCGCGGGGCGCGCCCGGGTCCAGCCGCTGCGGACGGGTTCGGTGAGGGCCTCGTCGGCGAAGACTTCCCAGATGACGGGGACGTCTTCGGCGGGCATGCCCCAGTCGCTCTCGAGGGGAGCGGGTGCGAGGCGGGTCCAGATGACCACGCGGTCGTGGAGGGGGTCACCGGAGGCGACGCCGAGGGCGAAGGGGGGCTCGATGGCGGGTGCGGGCGGAGGCGGGTTGCGCTCGAGGTCGAGGCCGGTGCCGGAGGAGGAGGGGTCGGTGCCGGCGCCGGTGTCGTCGTCGCCACAGGCGGCGAGGGAGCCCGCGGCGACGGACGTGCCGAGTCGGGCGAGGAAGCCGCGGCGGGACATGTTGAAGCGGTCGCGGGACATCGGTCACTCCGGGGGGAGGGAGAGGAGCGGGCGGAGGCCCTCGGGGAGGCTCACCCGGGGAGTATACGCGAGTGCCCGACGAACGCGTGCCAGGCAGGCAACACTGTGGCGAACGTCGCCGCGGCGGGGGGGGCCGGGGACGGTGCCGGCGCCGTGTCCGGCCCAGGCGCAGAGCTGTGCGGCGAGGTCTCCGATGGCGGTGGCGTTCCCGCTGCCGACGTTGAGGGGGTGGCCGGCGTGTCGGCGTGCGGCGCCGAGGGCGAGGCGGATGGCGTGGACGACGTCGTCGACGTGGACGAAGTCGCGGGTCTGGCGGCCGTCGCCGTCCACGCGCAGGGGTCGGCCGGCGCGGATGGCGTCGTTCCAGGCGGTGAGGACGGCGGCGTAGGGGCCGTCGTCGGACTGCCCGGGCCCGTACACGTTGAAGAAGCGCAGGGGGAAGGCGGCCAGGGATCCACGCCGTGTGGCCGCGGCGCACAGCCGCTCGCCGTCGGCCTTGTGCGCCCCGTAATCGGACAGGGGTGCGACGGCGAGGTCCTCGTGCTGCGGGATGACGTCGGCGGAGCCGTACACGGCGGCGGAGGAAGCGAAGACGACGCGGCGGATGCCCGCGGCCTCCGCGACCTGGAGCACGCGCGCGGTGCCGCCGCGGTTCACGGCGTCCGCGATGTCCGGCTGCGCGTCGCACAGGGGCACGCTGACGATGGCGGCGAGGTGCACGACGGCGTCGCAGCGTGCGGCGGCGTGGGCGATGGTGTCGCGGTCGCGCACGTCGCCGACCACGAGGCGGGTGCGCGGGAGGTCATGGAGCCGCTCGCGGCGTCCGGTGGAGAGGTCGTCGAGGGCGACGACGGTGTGGCCTGCGGCGTCGAGGGCGCGGCACAGGTGCGCGCCGATGAACCCGGCGCCCCCGGTCACGAGCACCCGCGAGGGCGCGGTGTCCGGGGGACACGGGGTCATGGTCACTCGGTGGCGAAGGGGACGAAGCGCAGGACGAGGGGCAGGTCGCCGGTGATGAGGGCGCCGATGTCGAATCCGCCCGGTCCGCCGCCGCCGCCGCCGGCGCCGGCGATGGCCTCCTGGATGGCCTCGTTGGGGATGAGGAGGAGCATCTCGACGTAGTCGGCCCCGACCTCGTAGGTGAAGGAGTTGGGGATGGGGATCTCGGCGGGGGCATCGCTGAGGTCGACGCAGTCGGAGACGTCGGTGAAGATGCGGTTGCCTTCGGCCTCGAAGCAGCCGCCGCCGTCGAACTGGAAGTCGACGGGCTGCTCGATCTCGCCGAAGAAGGCGGCGCCGGCGGTGACGATCAGGTCGAGGTCGGCCTGGAAGGACCACACGTCGTCGCGGAACTCGAGGGCGCCATAGGTCTGGCCGTTGCTCTCCATGTCGATGGTCACGATCGGGGAGAACACGCCTTCGGTGTAGAGGCGGATGGCCTCGAGGCGGTGGGTGCTGTCGGCGATGGCGCCACCGTTCAGGGTGGCGGGGGTGCCGGTGGAGACCACGCTCACGTCGGCGTCGACGGTGCTGCTCGGGGGCAGGAAGCACTCGGGGGCTTCGGCGCAGGTGAACTCGCGCTCCGGGAGCTGGCAGGTGCCACCGACGCACTCGAGCCCGGCGTTGCAGACGCCGCCATCACAGCAGGGTGTGCTGGAGGCCCCGCAGATGTCGGTCTCCGGATCGGGGAACGGGTTGGTGGCGCCGGGCACGCTCGGGCCGGGCGGGTCCACGCCGGGATCCGTTCCGGGGGGTTGCTGCGTCGGGTCTCCGGGCAGGCCGGAGGGCGGCGGCGGCTGCTCGCCGGTGGCCGGAGGCGGTGCGATGCCACCGCTGTCGTCGCTGGCGGTGACGAGGTCGTCGGGCATCTCGTCCTCGCCGTCGGTGGTACCGCAGGCGGAGACGAGGAGAGATCCGCCGAGGCCGAGGGCCGCGGCGAGGACCAGCACGCGAGGAAGACGGGGGTGGGGCATGGAGCACTCCGGCGATGATTCGGGAAGACGGATTCATCGCCCGGCGGGACCGCCGGACGACCTCGCGGGCCCCGGGACACCCCACCCACGGAGCGGCCCCGAACCCGAGCGCACCGGGAGCATAGAGGAAGTCCGCGACCGCCTCAACGATCCCGACAGACCCCCTCGTCGCAGACCTGCTCCTGGGCGGTGCAGTCGGTGCGGCGGAAGGTCTCCGTGCACACGCACGTCACCGGGTCCTGCTCGTAGCCGGTGGCCTCGACGGCCACATCGCCCTCGCACACCGGCGCCGGCGGATCGAACACCGGGCACGGGTCGCATCCTCCCGGCAAGCAGCCGAGATCCGGATCACAGACCTCGTTGCCACCGCAGAGCCAGCGCTGGTCCACCTCGATGCAGACCTCGCAGTTGTCCGGATCGGGCACGAGCAGCGGCGTCACCCACACGTCCCCGTCGCAGGACGGAGGGCCCGGCGTGCCCGGGCAGTCCAGGGTCGGGCACGGCGGCTCGGGGAGGCACTCGCCCTCCTCGCAGCCGTACTCGCAGAACGTCGGCACCCCGACCATGGTGCAGGTGTTGTCCGGATTGCAGCGCCCCCGGTTGTTGATCTGGTTGCTGCCCTCGCACCGCGGTCGGCCCATCGCCGGGCAGTCCCGGTCCTCGATGCACTCCACGCACTGGCCGTCGAGGCAGCGCCGGTTCGTCTGCGTGCAGTCCGTCCGCTCGACCTCGGTGTCCACACAGGTACAGTCGGGCCCCGGCAGCGATGCGAGGACAATGGCGAAGTCGCCGTCGCAGTCCAGCCACTCCACCGGCGGGCATGGACCGCACACCTCGGTGGAGCCGCCGCTCCCGCTGGTGTCCGTGATCGGGCCGGTGCTCGTCGACCCGCCCCCCTGCCCCGACGTGTCCGGGTCCGTGGTGCTCGAACCGCCCGAAACGTCGGTCGACGTCGCGCCGTGGCCCGATGTCTCACTCGACGAGGACGACCCGGCATCCTCGTCGGAGGTGCCGCAGCCGGCCGACAGACCCGTCGTCAGGGCGACCGCGCCCACCAGAACAAGAGAACGCCAGCACAGGGAACGCAGGGAGTGGCTTCGCATGAAGTGGCTTTGCATGGACGTCCGCGGAAGGGGGGGATGCTGCGGACCTGGCGAGACGACTCCCGCTCGGGACCGGGCAGCGCAGGGATGCACACCGGTAGGGTGACGCTAGCAGAATCGGGTCCCTGCACAATGCGATTCGACGTCCTGACGGGGACCTGCTCCCTGTGCTCCCCCCCACGCGCCTACTCCGGCAGCAGCACCGCGTAGTCCCATCCGTCGAGGCGGATCTCGAGCCGGTTGCCCGACGCGGTGGCGGTGCGGCCGGGGCGGGTGCCGTCCACGAGGCGGACGCCGTCGAGCTGCCAGGATGCCGGGAGCGTCACGGTGACGGTGGTGCTGCCCTCGCCGCGATTCATGGCCACGATGCCGACCTGCCCGGGTGCCAGCGGACGTCCCTGAACGAAGCGGGTGTCGTCGGCGAGGAGGGTCTGGCGGCCGCCGCGGCGGAGGATGACGCTGTCGCGCCGCAGCCGGCCGAGGGTGGCGATGCGCTCGCGCAGCGCGAGGTTGGCCTCGGTGAGGTCGTCGCCCCAGGGCATCATGCGGCGGTTGTCGGGGTCGCCGCCGCCGGCCAGGCCGATCTCGTCGCCGTAGTAGAGCAGCGGGACGCCGGGGAGGGTGAGGACGGTGGCGAGGCCCATGGCCTGGCGTCGGATGATGTTGCGCTGCTCGGCGTTCGGCGGGCCGGGGACGGCCATGGGGTCGGCGAAGTTGCTCCAGCGGTCGGGCATGTCGTGGCGGTGGACGATCTCGCTGGCGAGGCGGGGTTCGTCGTGGTTGCCGATGAAGGGGCTGTGGAGGGCGAGGGAGCCGTAGGCGGCCTCTCCGCGGCGGATGGCGTCGTCGAGGTGGTCGAAGCCGCGGTCGTGGGCGAAGACGTCGCGGAGGATCCAGTAGAGCGGGAAGTCGAACTGGCCGCTGAGCTCGTAGGGGGCGACGTAGCGCATGATGTCCTCGAACTGGTAGGCGCCGACGAAGGTCTCGCCGACGACCCAGTAGGGGGCGCCGCCCTGGCGTTCGATGCGGTCGCGCAGGTCCATGCGCACGCGCCGCATGATGATGTGCTCCATGTGCTTGGCGGCGTCGATGCGGAAGGCGTCCACGTCGTAGCGCTCGGCGAAGTGGAGGACGTCGGCGGCGACGGTGGTGAGGACGTCGTGGACGCGGTAGTCGAGGTTGGGGAGGTACTCGGTGAAGAGGCAGTCGATGGGGCGTTCGTCCCAGCCGCAGCCGGGGGTGCCGCAGACGCCGCAGGCGTTTCCGAACCACTCGGGGTGGTCGCGGACGTAGGGGTGGTCCTCGTGGACGTGGTTGAGGACGAGGTCGAAGAGGACGCGGATGCCGCGGCTGTGGGCCTCCTCGATCATCTCGTGGAGGGCCTCGGAGCCGCCGAAGCGGCTCTCGACGGCGCGGGGTTCGGTGGGCCAGTAGCCGTGGTAGCCGGTGAACCAGCGTCCTTCGTTGACGCCGATGCCGACGAAGCGCTCGAAGGGGTTCTGGTTGACGGGGCTGATCCAGAGGACGTTGACGCCGAGCTCCTCGAAGTAGCCCTCGCGCAGGGCGGCGGTGATGCCGGGGAAGTCGCCGCCCAGGTAGTTGGCGATGTCGGCGACGCCGCTGATGCGGTCGCGGGTGCCGCTGCCGTTTCGGAAGCGGTCGGTGAAGGCGAAGTAGAGGACGGCGTCCTCCCACTGCCACGGCTCGTCCTCGACCCACAGGGGGATGTAGAGGGTGCCGTTCTCGGCGGGGCGCCCGGCCTCGTCGGCGGCGCGCACGCGGACGGAGTGCTTGCCGGGCGGCAGGCCGCTGACGTCGACGACGATGCGGCCCTCGGCGACGTCGACGCTGGCGGGGGGGACGGCCTGTCGTCCGACGGTGACCTCGATGCTCTCGGCGTCGAGCGGGGAGGCGTCCTCGGCGCTGGAGAAGCGGACGTCGGCGAAGACGCGGCCCTCGGCGGTGGCGAAGGCTTCGGCGGCGCCCAGCAGGGGCTGGCGGCAGTCTCCGACGAGGAGGTTGCGGTTCTCGTTGTCGCCGACCCACTTCGTGTAGACGCTGGAGGGGATGGCCTGCTCGAAGGCGCCGTCGACGACGAAGCGGTAGCCCCATTCGCCGGGCTGCAGGTCCTCGAGTTCGGCGCGCCAGGTGCCGGTCTCGGCGTCGAGGGCGAGGGGGTTTGCGGTCTCGGACCAGCCGTTGAACTCGCCGGCGATGGCGACGGAGGCGACGCTTCGCGAGGGCCGGTAGGCGACGGGGGTGGTGCAGGAGCGGACGGCCTCGAGTTCGAGGGGCGGCAGGGAGGAGCCGGGTCCTTCGCTGGGGTCGGAGGGGAAGCCGGTTTCCCCGGGGGGGAGGGAGGGACCTCCGCCGGCGGTGTCGCTGGTTTCGCCCTCCCCCACATCATTCGGTCGGGGGTCGATCGCCACGTCGGGGTAGTCGACGTCGAGGGCGGTGTCGTTGAGGCAGCCCGCGGCGGGGGCGAGGAGGATCGCGGCGAGGGCGAGGGCGGCGAGCGCGGCGAGCAGCGCGGCCAGGCGTGCGGCGCGTGCGGCGCTTTGCGGCGGCGTGGCGGGGTGGGCGTGACGCGGCATGGTCGGTTC
>REDH01000021.1 GCA_007693585.1 Deltaproteobacteria bacterium | reverse complement strand
GGACACCTGTGTCATGTCCTTCCGTCTCTAGTTGCGGATCTCCCCCGACAGCCCCAACCAGGAGCTGGTCGACCAGCTGCTCCCCCGTTGCGAACGCCGACTCGAGTCCGGCGGGCACCTCGTCATCGAGTGGACCGGCCCCCCCTTCGCGATTCTCGAGGTGAATGGACAGGGGCTCCTCCGGCTCCCCCACGACGAGCCCGTCGCCCTTCCATCAGGCGACTACGCGCTCACGTCGAGCTTCGTCGATCACTTCCCGGTCGAGGCGACCGCCACCATTCGAGCGGGCGAGACAGCGCGCGTAGCCCTCCGGATGGACCCGCACCCGCAGTACGGGACGATCGAGATCAGGGTCAACCAGGAGGGCGTTCCGGTCTCCATCGATGGTCGCGTAGTCGGCACCGGACCCTCCATCGATCCGGTCCGCTTGCGCACTGGCCGCGTCCTCGTGGCCGTGGACGCGCCGGGCTTTCATCCATGGCAGCGATACGTGGAGATCGAGCGCGACCAGGAACACCGGATCGACATCCGGTTGCTGGACGCGTCACTCAGCGACTGGGACCTCGGACTGACCGACTGACAGCTCCCGAACCGCCACCACCACGACGCTGCCGACTTCTGCTCACCAATCCTTCCCGGGGCTGGCACCGCTCAATGCAGGGCGTCCGGGTCCAGCTCCTCCGCTTCGTCCGGGTCCACCACCTCCAGGCGTCCGCTCACCGGATCCAGGGCATAGGCTCCATCCAGCCATCGTCCGAGATCCGCGAGCTTGCACCCGCGGGAGCAGAATGGGAACGTCGTGTTCCGATGTGGCGGCCCGCTCTCACGACCACAGCATGGGCAGGCGATGGTGCTCTCGGAGGCCACTCCTCAGGCCTCCGCACGCGGCTTGTCGATGCTCCCCTCACCGGTGATCACCGGGAGCGGTTCGAGCGCATCCACAAGCGCCAGCTCGGGAATCTCCGAAACATGCTTCACGAAGTGGAACGTCACGTCCTGCTTCACCTCGTCTGCCACGTCGATCATGTCCTTCCGGTTCCGCTCGGGCAGAATGATACGACGAATGCCGGCGCGATGGGCCGCGAGGGTCTTCTCCTTGATGCCACCCACCGGGAGCACGTTGCCGCGGAGGGTAATCTCACCGCTCATGGCGATGTCGTCGGCAACACGGATACCCGTGAACAGACTCACCAGCGTGGTGAAGATGGTGATGCCCGCGGACGGACCGTCCTTCGGCACCGCGCCGGCCGGGAAGTGGAGGTGAACATCGTTCTCCCGGAACGCCGCAGGGGTGATGCCCAGCTCCGGCGCACGCATCTTGATGTACGACAGGGCGGCGAGCGCGGACTCCTTCATGACGTCGCCCAGCTGACCGGTAAGCTTCAGCTCGCCCTTCCCTTCGCTCCGCACCGCCTCGATGAACAGGATGTCTCCGCCGGACGGAGTCCATGCGAGACCCGTGGCGATGCCCGGGTCCGTCACCCGTTCGGCCACCTCGAACTCGTACTTCTCCGGACCCAGGAAGTCCGGCAGGGTATCCGAGGACACATGGAGCGTCTCCGGCAGGTCATCCGTAGCCACCCGCACCGCCACCTTGCGGCACACGTCCGCCACCCGCCGCTCCAGCGTTCGGACACCCGCCTCGCGGGTGTAGCGGTCGATGATCGTGTTCATGGCGGATGGGTCGAGCACGACGTGCTCGACCGTGATACCGTGGTTCTCCAGCTGCTTCGGCAGCAGGAAACGCTCGAGGATGTGCAGCTTGTCCCGCGGCGTGTATCCAGGAATCTCGATGACCTCCATGCGATCGCGCAAAGGCGCGCTGATGGTGTCCATCTGGTTCGCATTCGCGATGAAAAGCACCCTGGACAGGTCCACCGGAAGCTCGACGTAGTGGTCACTGAACGTGCTGTTCTGCTCGGGATCCAGAACCTCCAGAAGCGCCGACTGGGGATCGCCCCGGAAGTCGCGTCCTACCTTGTCGATCTCGTCGAGCATGATGACCGGGTTGTTCTTCCCGGCCTTCCGGAGCGCCTGGACGATGCGTCCGGGGAGCGCACCCACGTACGTTCGACGGTGTCCCCTGATCTCCGCCTCATCGTGGACACCACCGAGACTGATCCGCACGAACTCCCGACCGAGGGCCTTCGCCACACTCCGCCCAAGGGACGTCTTGCCCACACCGGGGGGGCCGACCAGACAGAGAATCGGCCCCTTCATGTCCTCCCGGAGCTTCCGCACCGCGAGGAACTCCACGAGGCGCTCCTTCACCTTCTCGAGACCGTAGTGGTCGGCGTCCAGAATCGTCCGGGCGTTGGAGATGTCGAGATTGTCCTCGGTCGACTCCTTCCACGGAAGGTCCAGGAGGGTCTCCAGGTAGGTGCGCGTGACCCCGTACTCGCTGCTCGCCGGCTGCATCTGCTGCAACCGGTTGAACTGCTTTCGGACCACCTCGGCAACCTCGTCCGGCAGCTCCTTCTCCTCGATCCGGGACTGAAGGTCGTCGAGCTCCCCTCCATCACCGTCGATCTCGCCGAGCTGCTCCTTGATCGCCTTGAACTGCTGCCGAAGATAGTACTCCTTCTGGTTCCGGTCGATCTCCTCCTTGATCTGCGACTGGATGCGATCCGAGACCTTGGCGACCTCGAGCTGACGTGTCAGGAACGTGACCACCAGCTTCAGGCGCTCCCGAAGGTCCAGCTTGCCGAGAACCTGGTACTTCTCCTCGGTCGGGATCTCCATGTTCGCCGCCACGAAGTCGCACAGCTGCGCCGGATCGTCCACGGAGTCGATCAGCTGGACCACCTCCCGCGGCATCTCCGGAATGTACTTCACGACCTGCTTCGCCGTATTCTTCAGATTCATGAACAGCGCGTCGACCTCGAGATCCCGCTCGTACGCGTCATCAATCTCCTCGAACTCGCCGACGAGATAAGGTTCCGTCGACGTGACCGATCGCAGCCGAATGCGCTGCTGCCCCTGAATGATCACCGAGTAGTTGTCGCTCGAGATCTTCACGACCTTCAGGATCCGCGCGCTCGTCCCCACCCGGTAGAGGTCTGCCTCGCCAGGCTCGTCCGTCTCGGCCTCGCGCTGGGTCATGATCGCGATCCGCTGCTCCTTCTCCACAGCCTCACGGATCAGGGCAATGGACTTCTCCCGCCCAACCGCGAGGGGCATCACCACCTGCGGGAAAAGCACACTGTTCCGAAGCGGCAGGATGGGATAGCCGCTCGCGTCATGCTCGGCTTCCGGTGTCGGGTCGGTCACGGGGCTCTGTTCGTCACTCATCGTCTGTGCTCCTCTTCCGGGTACAGGACTCATCCTGTTGCCGAGAGTAACCACCTCGGCGACCAGCGCAACGAAGCCGAGTCCGCGCCGCTCGCCCGCCCAGAGCCATCGCAGGGACGCCACTCAACCACTGCCGGTTGTCGACGAAACGCCGTGGACCACCACGATCAGCGCAGTTGAGGCACATGCAGAACACCGAGGCCCCATGCCGGGCTGCCCCCGGACATTGCGTTCCCCCTGCCCTCTGCCCGTCTCGTCCCGAAGCCCGGTCCCGCCTACAAAACCGACTGACCCGGAAACCAAGCCCTCCGAAGCGTCAGTCGATCCGGAGTTCGAGACCGCGGTACCCCGCGAGACTCGATGCCTCAAGCCGCGAATCTCGCAGGTACTCCTTGAGGAGAGCCACTGCATCCTCCCACGCGGCCACCCGCCGCTTCACTTCCACCCGGTAGTTCGCAAAGATGGTGTCTGCATCCCGCTCGACGGCGCGGGACTCCGTGATGCCCGATCGGAGGACGCGGATCTTCTCCTCGACCCACGGCCATTCCGTGCGACGCTCCTCGAGGAAAGCGATGGTCTTCTCGATGAGCGCAACGAGCTGGTCCCCTTCGGTGTACACGATCTTGTCGCGAGGCACGCCTTCCACACCGTGCTCGTCGCACAAGGCCACCGCCGTGTCCCAGGCCAGGCGCGCACGCTTGTAGGCAAGAAGCTGCTCGCCAAGCTTCAACCGCCAGGAGGTATGGAGCGCATCCGTCGCCCGTGTCGTCCGCTCGAAGTGGTCGAGGACCGCGGCGAGGCGATCCCTGTAGTCAGCCGACGACCGCAGCTCGTGGTGGGTCGAGCAAAACACCACGGCGCGCCTCAGGCGCGTCTCGACTTCGAGAAAGTTGGGCTGGTACATGAGCGGAGTCCGGCTGGAAGACGCGTTGGGGGGAGCGCTGGACGCTCCGGTGGGCGGATAATGAATCGCGGCGAAGTGGTCAACCGGCTTGCCCGGGGCCTCGGGGTGAGGAAGCCCTCCGTGGACCACGGAGCAGCACCGGACGAGGGTTGGCTCACCACGGCGAACCAGCGCCAACGTCCTCGGCCCGGACTTCACCCCTGCTTCAGCGTGCTCAGGTCCGCGCCGACGACAGGCGCTCCCGAGTCCGCGCGACGGACCTCCAGGCGCCCGTTCTCCATCAACCCGTACAGCAGTGTCCCGTCCGGCAGGAGCGCCACCCGCCGGGCGCTGCCGCCGCCGGCCTGCGTGCGATAGGCAAGGCGACCCGCGTGGCAGTCGTGGATCTCCAGACTCTCGCCGCCGCGCAATACGACGAACATGTGTCCGTCGAAGCTGAATCCGGCATCCTGGACCGGCCCCCCGGACGGCTGAATCGTACTGCGGATGGCGCCGGTGTGGATGTCGATGAGCTGGATGGCACCATCGCCCAGACCAGCGATCACCGTCGAGGCCAACGCCGACGCACGCAGGGCGCTGATCCGCTGTCCAAGACTCCGCTGCCAGAGCCGGTCCGGCTTGCTCCCCGCGGAACGGGGCAATCGCAGCGCCGTGATCGTACCGATCTCGTCCGCCGCGATCACCGCCTGGCCCGCATCGTAGAGAGCAAGCTGCGTGATTCGGCCCGGGACGAGACCAGCAAACTCGCTCTGCGGGCCTCCGAATCGAAGCACCGTGACGCCTCCTCCCTCCTCCATGACCCAGGCGCAGCAGTTCCCGTCATTGCTGACCACGAGCGAGGCCGGAACCCCGCCCAGCTTGCCCAACACACGCATCCCGTCCCCGTCCAGCCGGGTCAGCGCTCGGTCCGTCGCACAGACCAACGCCGGCCCGTGGGGATCCATGTCCCAGACCCATGAACGCTCCTCCTCGGTAGCCGGGCCGTCCTCGACCGCGCCCACCTTCGGCGCGCTGGCTCCGCTCGGCGAGTCCCCAGCGGTGCCGGCCACAGGAGAGAGAACCTGTGCGCTGGGAACACCAGGGAGACTCCAGGTACGAACCTTGTCGGGGCCCTCGACCACAAGCACCTGCGTCCGGTCCTCCGAGACATCGAAGGTCTGTACCGAGCGACCGATGAGCACGGGTGTGTCGCCTCCTCGAACGTGGGTCAGTTCACCTGCATCGGTCAGCGCCACGAATCCGTCCTGACCCATCCAGCGCGCCTTCAGCCACGTTCTCGTGCTCGAACGCGTGAGAATCTCCACTCCGCTCCCGTCGCCGTCCACCGCCATGAACCGTCCGCTGTGGGCAACCAGCAGCCGACCGCCTGGAGCGGCGTCCATGAGGCGGGCATCCTGCTGCAACCGGACCACAAGGGGCGTCTCGCGCACACTGATCCCGTCGCTCGTCTCGCGCACGTGAATCTCTGTGGCCGTCTCGGGAACGTAGAGGACGTGTCCCCAGGTGGTGCGACAGGCCACCGTCGGCCCGGACACCCCACGCTCCAGCTCGACCGTCTGACGACGCCCGTCCTCTCCCCGAACGAGCTCGACCGCAGACTTCCGAAGCAGGAGCAGACTCGACTGGTTCAGCCCGCGACCCGCCCATCGGATTTCATCTCCGCCGAGCGCGATGGACTCCCGCCGCTCAAGCGTCACGGCGTCCGTTCGGTGGAGGGTGCCGTCCCCGTCGATCAGCGCGAGGGTCTTGCCGGCGTCGATGACGACAACGAAAGCCTGCTCGTCCCCGGGAGGCTCGACTTCCGTTCGGGCCAGGCGGGTCGCCGCCGGCAGGCTCCAGGCGATCAGGGCACCCGACCGGCTCAAGGTCGCCGCGTAGTCGCCGGTGCTGGCCTGCACCACCGAAGTCACCCCCGCCCGCGAAGGACTCGAGGATGCCGGACGCCCGGTCGGGGCGGTATGGCCGCGTGCATCGGTTCGATCCGGAACGGCACGGATCGCCGGCTCCTCCGGCGGCACCGTGCGGTGATCCCCCGTATCCGAGGACACCGCAGCGGCCGGGACCAACCCGAAGGACCGCCCGAGATCGAACACCGGCGCCGCGAGCATCTCCATCGCCGTCTGAAAACGGTCATCCGGATCCTTCGCCAACGCGCGGACCATGAACGCGGACAGCGCCTCGTCCAGATCCCGGCTGCCCGTGCGCAGGGACAACGCCGGGGGCGGCTGGGTCAGGTGCATCCGCATGACCTCCGAACCGCGCTCTGCGAAGAAGGGAGGCTGACCCGTCAGCATGTTGAAGACGATGCACCCGATGGCGTAGAGATCACTGCGCTCGTCCACCAGCTCCGCGTTCCGGATCTGTTCCGGTGAGGAAAACAGGGGCGTCCCCACGAAACCGTGGGTCATCGTGGCGTCGTCGTCCACCTTCGCGATGCCGAAGTCGAGGAGCTGAATGAACGGACGCCCAGACCGCTGCGAACGCACCACGAGGTTCTCCGGCTTCAGGTCCCGGTGGACAACCCCCCGCTCGTGTACGTCGCTGATCGCCTCGAGCAGCTGCTCGGCGATCTCGAGCGCCCGAAACACCGGAATCCGATGCTGCTCGTAAATCATCCGCTCGAGGGTCGTGCCCTGAGCAAGATCCATGATGATGACCACCAGATCGCCGTCACGCATCCGGATGAAGTCGATCACGCTGACCACGTACGGCGACCGCACCGCGCCGAGAACCAGTACCTCGCGACGAAGGCGGTTGCTCAGCTCCTCGAAATCGATCCGGCGCGGCAACCGATCACGATCGATGACCTTCGCCGCGAAAGACCGGCCCGTCG
The DNA here is from genome assembly GCA_007693585.1 of Deltaproteobacteria bacterium. Taxonomy (GTDB): domain Bacteria; phylum Myxococcota_A; class Bradymonadia; order REDH01; family REDH01; genus REDH01. The sequence goes on along the minus strand of REDH01000021.1, from coordinate 12,181 downwards.
AGCGCATCCGCGCCCGGTAGACATCGCCCGTGCTCCCGAAGCCGATGTACTGCACGAAATCGTAGCGCCCGTCCACCACCTGACCCAGCCAGGGATAGCGATTCGTGCGAACCGGTGGCCAACCATCCTCCGGCGCCGGCGCACCGCAATTCAGGCAATAGTCCGTGCCAGGCTCCGAGAGCGTCAGACACGTCGGACAATAGTAAATGGCTGCTTCGCTCACGACGCTGCACCACGGGTTTCCGGACCCAGAACACTTGCCCGGACTCTGCGTTCCGGTGCCGCCGCCTGACGACACCCCGGACCCGAACCGATGCCATGACACGCCCGCGGCCCGTCACGACGCTCCGAAATCCACACGACAACAGCTGTACACGGCCCCGATGCAGGACGTCAACCCGGCTGGGCAGCCCACCACGCAGCACGACGCCGTACGGCAAGACGATCCGCACCCGGAGCCACCGCGGTCCATGCGAACGGCGGCGGTGCGTCGAGCTCCTCGCAGCGCTGAACCCCCGCTCCGGGCACACACCCGATGTACGCCTGCGCCAGGTGTTCCCCGCACCCGCCCGGCCACCAGACTCCGAGACCCGTCACCACGCTTCCCGGGCATTGCTCCGCCACCGCCCGAAGCGTCGGAAGCCCACACCAGCTCTCCAGCCACCACCCCACCGCCACGTCCCCTCTCACAGGCACGAGCAACGCCACGTCCATGGACCCACCGGACCCGGGTACGCGCGAACGATGCGCCCTCACCCATCGCGCCACGGCAATGGCGTTCCCCCGATTCAGTCCCCAGTCCGCGATCAACCGGAAGGCGGCCCGATCCTCATCCTCCTCGGCTGCCCCCGACTCGATCACACCGCCGAGCGCACGCCAGTGCTCCGCCGGGAACGCCTCCAGGCGCCCCGCACCCACCGCCGCGCCACAAGCCACCGCGTGCAGCAGCGCCACCGGCTCCGCAACCACCTGCGTCACGAAGGGACCCCGCTCGCTCGACGTGCCGCTCCGAAGGGCCACCCGCGCCAGCGTGCTCGGTGTGCCCACTCCCCCGAGCAACAGCACCTCGTCCACCACCGACGGGCGCTCCAGCCAGCGCGTCACCGGAAGCACCGCCGGCGCTCCGGGCAGCGCCTCGGACAGCGACGACAGCACCACCACCGAGTCGCCTTCACGCTCCGGACGATCACACTCGGATCCGACCCCCCGGATCAGGTCGTCCAACCCCGGGAAGGGTGTGTTGCGCACCGGCAGCACCGAACGAACGCGTACAGCCCCCCAGGGCACCAGATCACGCCAGATGGGCGCACGCTCCGCGGCCACCAGCCGGGCAACCAACCCGTCGATCGAACACACCGGCGGAGCCACGACATGCAGCGGAGCATCCCCTGTTGCCGCCAGCGCCTTCTCCAGATCCTCCCCTACCCGCGCAGGGGAGCACCACCGCTCCTCGGCCGGAACAAGTACCAGAGCGCCGGAACCGGCAGGAGGGAACTCGCCGGAAAGACGCTCGCACCGGCCCGGCGATGGCTCCGGCACGTCGCCCCATCCCTCCCCACGACCCGGTGTCCAGAACCTCCACGGCGGCGACGACGCATCCCGGTGCGACCGCGCCCCCCATGCCAGCACCGCAGAAAGCAAGGGATCCGCATCCGTGGGCGCCAGCAGCACCGCATCCCGTCCATCCCGAGCCAGCGGCACAAGGAGCCGTGTGAGCTCGTCCAGCCTGCGTGGTACTCCGGCAACCTGCCGCAGGGCCTCCGGAAGAAGCATCCGAATCGTGACCTCAGGCAGCGGACGCCCAGCCCGACGCGCCTGCCGCTCCGCTGCCGCCCGTTCCACCGCCGCCGTGGTCTGACCCGCTCCGCCGCAGCCGCTCATGCCACCCCTCCCTGCAGCATCCCCCGGAGGTGAACACCCGTGCGCGAGCCGGGGCACTCCGCCAGACCCCCAACCTCCCCCTCGTAGACGACACTCCCCCCATCCGGCCCTGCCCCGGGCCCCAGATCAACCACCCAGTCGCACGCGGCCACGAAGTCCAGGTTGTGCTCCACCACGATCACCGTGTGTCCCGCGTCCGTCAGCAGCCGAAGCGCCCCCACCAGTCGCACCACGTCGCGCATGTGCAGCCCCACAGTCGGCTCGTCGAACAGGAACACATGACGCCCACCGCCACTCCCGCCCACGTACGAAGCGAGCTTCAGGCGCTGTCCCTCCCCGCCAGACAGCTGGCTCGTGGACTGCCCGAGCCGAAGATAGCCCAGACCGACGCGACTCAACGGCTCCAGACGCCGCACGATGTTCGGACGGTCCCCGAAGAACCGCTGGGCTTCGTCCACCGTCATCCCGAAGACGTCCGCGATGCTCCGGCCATTCCACCGCGCACGGAGCACATGGTCCTTGAACCGACGCCCATCGCAGACGTCGCACGGGATCTCCACGTCGGCCATGAAATGCATCTCCACCGTCACCACGCCCAGCCCCTCGCACCGCTCGCATCGCCCACCCGCCGTGTTGAACGAGAAGGCCCCCGGCTTCAGACCCGACTGACGGGCCTCAGCCGTCTCCGCGAACAGCTCGCGGATCGGCGTGTAGGCACCGCTGAACGTCAGCGCACAGCTCCGCGTCGATCGCGAGATCGCGCCCTGGTCGACCAGCACCACCTCGTCGAATGCGTCCCCGTCGACCACCGCAGGCCCCAGGGCCTCGCTCGACTGCTGGCCCCGCGCCTCCATCAGTTTCCGGAACAGGACGTCGTGCACCAGCGTGCTCTTCCCCGAACCGCTCACCCCCGTCACCACAGACAGCATGCCGTGCGGAAACGACGCCTCCACGTCCTTCAGGTTGTGCAGGCACGCATGCCGCACGGTCAGCCGCGGCAACGAGGCAGCGACCCGGCCACCGGCCAGCGCACCCCGCGAACGCAACATCTCCCCGGACGGCGTGTCCGTTCCCCGCAACCCGCCGGGTGGACCCTCGTAGAGCAGCTCGCCTCCCCGGTCACCGCCCTCGGGACCAAGCTCGATCACATGATCCGCACGACCCAGAACGTCCGGGTCATGCTCCACGATCACCACCGTATTGCCCAGGTCCCGCAGCCGCTCCACAAGCGTGATCAGCCGCGCCGTGTCGTGCGGATGAAGCCCCGCCGTCGGCTCGTCCAGCACGTAGCACGTGTCCGTCAGCGTCCGCCCGATGCTGGTCGCCAGCAGCACCCGGTGCATCTCCCCCCCACTCAGCGTCCGCGAGGCACGGTTGAGCGTCAGGTAGCCCACGCCCGCCTCCTCAAGAAACCCCAGCCGACTGCCGATCTCCCGGCACAGCGCTGCCAGCGCGCGCTCCCGGTCCGCCGGCAGACGCAGACCCCCAAGCCACTCCCGCACCTCCGACACCCGCAGCGTCAGCACCTCCCCGATGTGCAGCTCACCGACCCGCACCACCCGAGCATGCTCGCCGAGCCCCGTCCCCTCGCACGCGTCGCACTCGCTGTACCCCCGAAACCGCGCCAGGAAAATCCGAACTTGCGGCTTGTAGCGGTCCTCCTCCAGCCGCCGAAACATCCCCCTCACCCCGCCCCACTCGCCGTCCCCACGCATCACCAGCTGCCTCGACGCCACCGGCATCGCCAGCCACGGCACGTCCATCGGCACTCCGCGACGCTCGCACATCTTCCGCAACGCCGTCCGCTCCCGGCTCGCGCTCGGCACCGCCAGCGGCACCACCGCACCCTCCTTCAACGTCCGCCGCGGATCGGGCACCACCAGCGCCGGATCGATGCCCACCGTCCTCCCGTACCCGTCGCACACCGGACAAGAACCCAGCGCCGCCGTCGGCTTGAACAGCGCCGGGATCGGCTCCGGATGGGGCTCCCCGCACGCAGTGCACGTGAACCGCGGGTCGAACCTCCTGACCGCAGGCTCACCCTCCCCGGTCCGATCCCAGAGCACCACCTCCGCCACGCCCTCCCCGAACGCAAATGCCGCCTCCAGCGCCGCCGCCAGCCGTGGCTCCCCCGCCACCACCTTCAACCGATCGAGCACCACCACCAGCCGCGACCACCCAAGCGCGTCCGCCGCACCCACCGTGTCGAGCTCCACCACCTCGCCCCCACGAACCAGCCGACGATACCCCTCCGCCGCGAGCTGACGCAGCAAAGGACCCACCTCCTCCTCCCCGTCCGGCCGCAACACGCCGCACAGCAACACCCGCTCCCCCGGAACGTTCTCCTCCAGCCAGCGCCTCGCGTCAGCCACCGTCGTGCGCGACACCGCACCTCCGCACAGTCGGCACGACACCTCCCCTGCCCGCGCGAACAGCATCTGGAGATGGTCCGCAACCTCCGTCACCGTCGCCACCGTCGAACGCGCGTTCGACACCGGATTGCCCTGCCGCAACGCCAGCGCAGGGAGCATCCGGCGCAACGCACCCACCGGCGGGCGCTGCATCTCCTGAAGAAACTGCCGCGCATACGTGCTCAGCGTCTCCGTGTACCGCCGCTGCCCCTCCGCATAGACCGTGTCGAACGCCAGCGATGACTTCCCCGACCCACTGACCCCCGAAACCACCGTCATCCGCCCGTGCGGAAAACGACACGTCACCCCCCGAAGGTTGTTCGTCCGCGCATCCTCCACCTCGATCGCAACGCCGTCCGATGATTCCTGCCGCATTCCGCTCCGCTTGCTGACCTCGCCGCACCGCCTCCCGCGCCCTGCAATAGGGCCGCACCACCCCTCGCGAAAGCTCTCCCGCATCGTCTGCACCCTTTCCCCGACCGTACAACCCGCCTACCCTGACCCCCCGGGACGACAGCCCCCCTCCACGCCCCCCGCCCATGACACACCACCGCCCATCCCCACCCGTCGCACGAGGCACACGAGGCGCACACCCCATCGGCCCCATCCTGCTCCTCCTGCTCCTCGTCGCCGGACTCCCCGCGGAAGCGACCCTCGTGCTCCTCGAACCCGTCGAGGACGCCGCCCGCGCCGCCGACCGCGTCCTCGTCGCCGACGTCGACCACCTCTCCACCGAACTCCACCACGGCGCCGTGCACACCCGCGCCTGGCTCACCCCCATCCTCGACCTCGACGACCCGCCCCTCGACGGCCCCCTCTCCGTCCTCACCCCCGGAGGTCGACACGGAGAGGTCGCCACACGCGTCGCCGGAAGCCCCCAGCTCTCACCGGGGAGCCGGGTCCTCCTCCTGCTCGACCGCGGCAACGACGGCGAATGGCACATCCGCGGACTCGCACTCGGCCACTTCGTCTTCCACACCCACCTCGACGGGCGTACCGCCGTCCTCCGCGACCTCCGCGGTCTCGGCATCCTCCCCCCTCCCGTTCCCACAGACCCCGACCACAACGCCCACCAGCACGCCGATGCCCCCGCCGCCTTCTGGTGGCACGAACTCGAGCCCGCACTCCGCGCCGCACGCGCCAGTCACCCGCCATCCGGCGACAGCGACCCGCCGCACGCCCCCAGCGACAGCTCCCCAGCCCCCCACGAGGTCCCGCCCACCGCGCCGCACGCCGACCAACCGCGGCCGACCCCTCCCGGACCGCTGACCCCATGAGCATCCTCCGCACGCCCACCCCACGCCACCTCGCGTCCGCGTTCGCAGCCGCCCTGCTCGTGCTCCTCGCCACCCATGCGCACGCCTTCGTCCGCACCATGACCTGCACTCCCCCCGGCGAGACCGGCGGAACCCTCACCTGCCGCGACGGCGAACAACCCCTCCCGCTCTACTGGGACGCACCCTGCATCGGCTACCACGTCCACCAGGACGGACTCGAGACACTCGGCCCCGAGACCACCCACGAACAGGTCCACCGCTCCTTCGCCACCTGGAACGACGTCCCCTGCTCGTGGCTCCGCCTCGTCCCCCGCGGCCTCACCGACGAGGACCGCGTCGGCTACGACGCCTGCGGCTCCAGCCGCCGCAACGCCAACGTCGTCCTCTTCCGCGAGGATCAGTGGCGCGCAGGCGACTCGGCGCCCATCATCGCCCTCACCAGCGTCACCTACATCGTCCGCACCGGCGAGATCCTCGACGCCGACATCGAGGTCAACGCCGCGCACTTCGACGTGGGCATCGTCGAGAACCCGTTCACCAGCCGACACATCGTCGACCTCCAGAACGCCCTCACCCACGAGATCGGCCACCTCCTCGGACTCGACCACACCAGCCCCGACGACCGCTTCGTCGGCGACCCCGACACCTGGCAGGAGGCCGCCATGCACGCCCTCACCCGCCCCGGAGAGACCCGCAAGCGAACCCTCCACGAAGACGACATCGCCGGCGTCTGCGACATCTACCCCGCCGACGTCGGCCACCCGGACGGCGACTGCCGCCTCGATCCCACCCCCGACGGCTTCTTCGTCCGCCCCTCCGGAGAACTCCGCAGCAGCTGCCCCGACGACCGCGCCTGCGGCTGCACCGCCACGCCGAACCACTCCCACGGCCCCCCGGCGCTGCTTCTCCTTGTCGCCCTCCTGGCCCTCCGCCGGCGCACCCGACCCCTCTGAACATCCCCCATGACTCCCGCGCAGGACACCCGCGCGCCGTACACTGCACACCGCAGGCGAGGTCATGGCCAGACCCCCGTCCGGGCACAAAGCCCGTGGTCGTCATTCACCCACGTTCCCGAGATGCTGCACCGGAAAGAGCGCGCCGGTCAGCCGTCGTCCCCGCCACGACCTTCGACGCCGCAAACCGCCTCTGCCCCGAACGCCTCGCCCATCCGCAGGAAATCCTCGAGACGAAGTGCCTCGGGGCGGCTCGCCGGATCGATGCCAAGCCCGGTCAGACGCGCCTCCAGATCCGGGACGGCGAGTCCGGCGAGGCTCGACCGCAGCATCTTGCGGCGCTGCTGGAACGCCCGGCGGGCCACCGCGCGCGCGGCACGCTCGACCTCCAGCGTCGCGAGAGGCTCCGGCCGACGCACGAGCCGCACCACCGCCGAACGCACCTTCGGGGCGGGACGAAACGCGCCCGGGCGCAGGTGCATGGCGAGCTCGGCACGAAACCGCACCTGCACCGCGACAGCGAGCGGGCCGAACGCGCGGCCGGCGCCCTGATGCGCAATGCGCTCCGCCACCTCGCGCTGGAACATCAGCGCCATCCGCCCCGGGGGATCCGGGAGGTCCACCAGCCGCATCAGAATCGGGGTCGCCACATGGTAAGGGAGGTTCGCCACCACCGCAGCGCGGCCGTCGAGCCAGTCCGGAAGCGCGTCGCGCAGGGCGTCGCCCGGGACCACCTCGAGCGGAGCGTCCGCAGGAAACGCCCCCCGAAGATGACGCACGAGATCGTCGTCGGTCTCGATCACGACCACCGATGCACCCGCGTGCAGCAGACGCGTCGTGAGACCACCGGGGCCCGGGCCGACCTCGAACACGCGATCCCCGGGGCGGATCGCGGCCACCTCGACGATGCGGTCGAGGATGTTCGGGTCCACGAGGAAGTTCTGCCCATGCTTCTTCTTCGCGGGCTGTCCGTAACGCCGAAGGAGCTCGCTCGGCGTGGGCAGGGGCGCCATCAGTCCAGCTCCGGCGTCGGGAGGAACGGGCTGCGGGTAAACTCCCGCACCACCTGCGTGGCATACGCCCCTGCCGGGAGCGGGAACGAGAGCTGGAGCACGTCGCCGTCCACCGTCAGATCGAGGTCCGGTACCGGCAGGCGGAGGTCTCGCCGCGTACCCGGGGCATGGGACGCCAGGACCCCGAGCCGCGCCTCGTCGAGACCCGCCGCGAGGCAGGCCTCCCGCTCGAGGGCCAGCGCATCGTCGGTCGGCTGGGGACCGCGCGGACCGGGCATCGGGCCGGTAGGGAGAAGGTCACCCGTCGACCACCGTTCGGCCTCGGCCTCCGGACTCTCGACCGCGAAGTGCGAGCCCGTCCCGTCGAGCCGCACCACCTCACCGCGAAGCGGCCGGTCGAGCCCGACAGCGATCCGCAGGTGGATGTATCGGTTGAACACCTCTGACTGAACAACTGAGGAATACAACTTGTTCTGGGATCGCTTCGTGCGCCGGCCCGCCTCCTCGACGAGGCTGTCGAGCCACGCGAGCGCACGGTGGACATTGCGGCCCCCGTGGCCGAATCGCTGCGGCCCGAAACCGTTCCAGGTGCCACGCACACGAAGGCGCTCCGCAATGGCAGGGGCGTTCTCGGGATGCGTCACGTCCACAATCCGGAGGACGAAACGGTTGCCGAGGAGGTGCCCGGTGCGGAGCTTGTTGCGATGACGGGAGAGGGTGCGGATGCGCAGCCCCTCGGGGAGGCGGTCGGCCTCGGGCACCGAGGCGCCGGGGGGCAACGAGATCCACTGGGTCGTCACCGCGTGGCGATCCTTCATCCCGGCGCTGCCCATGTCCCGCTCCCGCACGCCAGCCGCCCGCGCGATGACGCGCAGGGCGTCGAGGGTGTTCCAGCCGCGCTTCTCGAGAAGAAGGTAGAGGTGTTCACCTTCACCTGCAGGTTCGTACAAGGGAATCTCGTCGACCTGAAAGTCCTCCGGAGCGTCGCCGATGCGGCCTCCGGTCCCGGGCAGATCGGTCGTGACGAGGGGAGGCGCGGTCGGGAGCAGGGAGGCTTCGGGCATGGGCGGGCTTGCCGGGCTGAGGGGGCCGTGCGATGGATTCCGGAGGTGGGGCGGGCACGGCACACGAGGGAGACGATGGCAGTGGCCCGGCGGGAAGACATGGAACGAAAGGCGTCGTGGATCAAGGCCCGGCTGACCGCCGGAGACACGGCGCGGCAGATCACGGCCCGGCTCAGCGACCGGATGGACGAGGTCCTGGAGGAAGCCGTGGCGGCGTCCATGCCGCAAGGGGTGGCCGACGCCTTCCTCGTGCTGGCCGTCGGCGGATACGGGCGCCAGGAAATGTTTCCGCACGGCGACATCGACATTGTCCTGCTCTACGATGACGCGAGCGTCGCCGAGGAGGCCGCCCCCGAGGAGCGTCTCGAAGCCGTGGTGCCCGGTGGAGGCCAGGCGGTCGAGCGCCTCCTGACCGGGCTCCGGGACGCGGGGTATCGCGTCGGCCTCCGCGTACGCGGCGCCGGCGAGCACCGCCGCCTGATCGCCGAGGATGTCACCGTGGCGGCGGCCTCGCTCGACGGCCGCGCGGTCAGGGGCCGGGAGGATCTCTTCCCCGACGTGTGCGCCTCCACCGTGGCGGCGATCGACGCAACCTTCCCGGGAGGAATCGACCGCTACTGCTGCCTCGTGCTCGAGGGCGTGCGTCACCGGCATGCCCAGTTCGGCGGGTCCGCATGGCTGCTCGAGCCCCAGCTCAAGACGGGCCGCGGCGGCCTGCGCGACGGGCACGCCATCCGCTGGGCCGCCCGACTGCGGTTCGGCACCGATGACCTGGCCGCCCTCGCCCGCCAGGGCGTCGTCACCTCCGCAGAAGCCGAGGACTTCCGGGCCAGCTACGAGTTCGTCGCGCGCTCCCGGCTCGCCCTGCACGCCCTGAGCAAGTGGCGCAACGACCGGCTGGCGTTCGAACGGCAGGAGGAGGTCGCGCGGCTCATGGGCTTCGGGCACGGCGAGGGCGCGGTCACCATCGAGGCCTTCATGCAGGCCTTCTACCGCCATGCCGACCAGCTCGCGAACCTCAGCGAGCGCTGGCTGCAGGAGTGGTCCGACGACGGCGCGGAGGAGCCCCCCGAGCTCCTCGATGACGGGTTCGAACTCCGGGGCGGAAAGCTCGCGTTCACCGACCTCGACGGGATCGCCCGCGATATCTCCGAGGCCGCCCGCCTCCTGATGCGGGCACGGCACGAAGGCGTGCACCTGCACGCCTCGTCGCGCAGCTTCCTGCGGGATGTGGCCGACGAGGTCGACCCCCGGGTCGGCCACCACCCGGACGCCATCCGCGTCATCCGGCGCTCGCTTCTCCAGCCGGCACCCGACGGCTACATGCTGCGCGCCCTGCTCGATACCGGTCTCTTCGCCCGCATCGTCCCCGAGTGGCGCCACCTCGTGGGCCACACCAACCACGACGTCTACCACGTCTACACCACCGACCGACACCTCTTCGAGGCCTTCACCAAGATGTGTGCCCTCGTGAACGGACACGAGGACCACGCCCCCGCATTCATCGTCGAGGCCCTCGGTCGCCTCCAGAACGCCTCCCAGGCCTTCGTCGAAGCGCTCCTGCTCGCCACCCTGCTCCACGACGTGGGCAAGGGACTCGACGGCGACCACAGCATGATCGGCGCCGGCATGGTCGCCGAAGTCGCGCGGCGGCTGGAGATCCCGCACGACGGACGGGAGATGGCACGCTGGCTGGTCCTCGAACACCTCCACATGGTGCGCCTCTCGCAACGACGTGATCTGCAGGACCCCGCCACGGTCGACACCCTCCTCGACGTCGTCCCCACCGAGAACCACCTCAACGCACTCACCGTCCTGAGCTGGGCCGACATGACCAGTGTCGGCCCAGCCCTCCAGTCCGACTGGAAACTCGAGCTCCTCCGACAGCTCACCATGCTCGCCCGCGCACAACTCGCCGGTCGCGCCCCCGTCATTCCCCGTTTCCGGAACCGCCCAGCCGTCATCGCCGCCCTCGAGTCCGGAACCGTCGACGACGACACCGTCGCCTGGCTCGAAGCCGAGCTGAACGACCGCCAGTGGGCCACCTTCTCCGAGACCGAACTCCGCGACGCCATGGCCCTGCTCGGCGACGCCAGACACGAAGGCAGCACGCGACTCGTCCGCTTCTTCCCCGACGTGGCGCCCGGACTCGCGCGCATCGTCGTCTGCACCCGCGACCGCCCGAAGCTGCTCTACGCACTGACCGCAGGCATCGCCGCAGAACGACACAACATCCTGCGAGCCCGCATCTTCACCACGCGAAGCGGCATCGCGCTCGACCACTTCGACCTGCCCTGGACCGACCCGGGTGGACGACCCCTCGCCGACCGCCGACGCGAACGGCTCGTGGCCCTCCTCGAACGCATCGCCGACGGCACCGAGGACGCTGACACCCTCGCCGCGCGAAGCTCCGACGAAGCCACCCTCGCCCGACCTCACCGCCCCCCGGTCGCCACCGAAATCGCCGTGCAGGACGGCGGAAGCCCCGAGACCCTCCTCGTCGAGGTCAAGACCCGCGACCGCATCGGACTGCTCGCCGAACTCGCTCGACGCTTCTCGGAACTTGGCTTCGAGATCGAGCGCTCTATCATCGCCCGCGAGGGCGACCGTGCCATCGACACGTTCTACGTGCACCGCACACCCTCCGCACGCCTCGGCGCCGATGAGCTCCGGGCAGACCTCCGCGAACTCCTCCGGCGATCGGATGACGGCCCCATCGACCCTGCATGACGCCATCGACCGCTACCTCGACCACCTCCGGGTCGAACGCGGGCTGGCCCACAATACCCTCTGCGCCTACGGCGCCGATCTCCAGCGGCTCCTCGAACACCTCACCCCCGACGACGGCACCGTCCCCCTCGCCCACATCGAGCTCGCCGATCTCTCGGCGTTCCTCGTCGCGAGACTCGACGAAGGACTCTCCCTGCGGTCCGTCGCCCGACACGCCGTCAGCGTCCGCAGACTCTTCGACTTCCTCCACCGCGAAGGATGGGTGGAACCCAACCCGGCCGCCGACCTCGACGTGCCGCGCGTCCGCCCATCACTCCCTGTCAGCCTCGCCGAAGACGACGTCGCCCGCCTCCTCGCCGCGCCCGACGAACACACCCCCGAGGGCATCCGGGACCGCGCCATGCTCGAGACCCTCTACGCCACCGGGATGCGCGTCTCCGAGCTGGTCGGGCTCCCCGCCGCCGGACTGCGCCTCGACATCGGACTTGTCCGCGTCTTCGGCAAGGGCGGGAAGGAGCGGCTCGTACCCCTCGGAGAACCCGCCGTCCTCGCCATCGAACGATGGCTCATCGACGGCCGCACCCTCATGCTCGATGCCGCGCGACGTGCCAGCCACCCCGCGCTCTTCCTCTCCCGCCGCGGTCGTCCCCTCACGCGACAGGGATTCTGGAAGAACCTCAAGAAATACGCCCTCGCCTCCGGGGTCCGCATGGACGTCAGCCCACACAAGCTGCGACACGCCTTCGCCACCCACCTGCTCGCCCACGGCGCCGACCTCCGCGCCCTCCAGATCATGCTCGGGCACAGCGACCTCTCGACCACCCAGATCTACACCCACGTGAGCCAGGCCCG
>REDH01000096.1 GCA_007693585.1 Deltaproteobacteria bacterium | reverse complement strand
GCTCTTCCGGGCTTCGGGGAGGGTCCGGGGCCGGGCGCAGGGCCGGCGGCGGGATGGTGTGGGGCGCGGCGGCCGCGTGATGTCCAAAGACGCGCGGGTGTTCCGTGCGAGCGCCCGGGGGGGGGACGGCGCGCGGGGGTTTCTCGGGGTTCTGGTGGACAGCTCGGCGTCGATGCGGCTCGAGGGGGGGCATGCGGAGGCCATCCGGCTGGCGTCGGCGCTTGCGCAGGCGGTGGAGGGGCTGCCGGGGGTGGAGACCCGTCTGGCCGGGTACCGGGACGACGTGCTGCTGGATGCGGGGTCGGCGGGGGAGAGTCATCTGTCTGCGGTGGTCGCGGGCGGGGGGAACAACGATGCGGCGGCACTGGACTGGATGGGTGCGTGTGCGCTGCGCGTGGGGTCGGGCTGTCGCGTGGTCGTGTGGCTATCGGACGGAAGTCCATCGGCCTGTTCGTGGTCTGCCCTCGAGGGCTGCGCGCAGCGCTGGGCGGGGTCGGGGGTGCGTCTGGTCCATGTCCTCGTGGGTGGAGGCGAGCCGCTGCCTGGGGTGCCGTTCCTTCGCGTCTCGCCCGGCGGGGGGAGGGCATCGGCGGTGCGCCTGGCGGAGCTGATGCAGGCTGTGGCGATGGGGAAGCATGATTTCGGGAACGGGAGGAGTGTTGATGCACAGTGAATCGAGGATGGATGGTCCCGTGGATGAGCGGGATTCCGGTGAACCCGCGGTCTGGCGGGTGGCCGAGCTTCGGGTGGGGCGTGTCGTGGAGGTGGTGCTGGGGCCGAATCCGCGGCGCGCTTCGGCGTGGCCGCTGGTGTCCCGTGCCCTGGATGGGCGCCCGAGCGGCAAGCTGGTGGTCTGTGCCGATGCGGGGGTGCCCGAGGGCGTGCCGGTGTCGATGCGGATTCGATCCGTCCGTCATCGGGGGCGCGGGGATCGTGGGCATGTGGAGGTCGCTCCGCTGGAGGGCGGGGTTCCGGACCGTGATGGGGTGTGGGTGCCCGAAGTGCTGGAGCGCCAGCTGCGGGTGCTGCTGGGGTGCGGTACGCCTGTTCTTCTTCGGGGTCCGCAGGGCTCGGGGAAGACGACGATCGTGCGTGCGATGGCGCACCGGCTCCGGATGCGCTTCGTGTACTTCAACTGTGCGTCGGTCTCGGAGCCCGACGATTTTCTGGCGACGCTGCACCTGGAGGTGGCGGAGGGAGGGAGCCGGACCCGGTGGGTGCCGACCCCGCTGCTCGCTGCGCTGCGCGAAGCTGCGCAGGCTCCGGAGCGACCGGTGCTCGTGTTTCTCGATGAGCTGAACCGCTGTCCGGAGGGCGCGCGAAACGTGCTGATGCCTGCGCTGGACAGCACGCGGCAGCTGCACGACCCCACGGTGAACGGTGCGCTGGCGATTCCCGCAAACGTCGTCTTCGTGGCTGCGGTGAACGCCGGCCAGGGGTTCAGCGGGACATGGGGCATCGACGCAGCGCAACTGGACCGTTTCGTGTCGCTGGAACTGGGGTGGCCTCCGCAGGGGGTCGAGGTCGCGTTGCTTCGGCGGCGGTTTCCGGGGGTGCGTCGGCAGGTGCTGGAGCAGGTGGTCGGACTGGCGCACGCGTTGCGGACGGCGGAAGGGCTGCAGCCGGCGATCTCGGTACGCGCCACGGAGCAGACCGTGCAGATGCTCGCTCACCAGGCCTACGAGGCGTTGTCCGGGCCGGCGGCCTTGCGGGAGGTGGCGCGCACGACGCTTTGCGGTCGCTTCCCGGGTCACCCGGACCAGCGGGGGACGCAGGCGGCCCTGGCGTGGCAGCTGGTCTGCGCGGAGCTCGAGCGAATGGGGGGATGATGTCCCCGTGGCGGAGACCGGGCGAACGGGTTCCGTCGGGCTGCTTTCGGGCGCGTACGGAGGAAGGAAGCACCATCCCGTCCGCCGCGGTGGCGCCCGTGCGGCAGCATGGCTCCGGGCCAGGGTGAGGGAGGTGAGGGAAGTACGAAGTCAGCTCCTGGTTGTTTGGCAAAAGTATGAAGTTAGCTCTTAGCCCCGGGCAGGTTGGATGTTCCGCAAGTTGCCGTCTGTGCGATGTTATCTGGAAAAGCGCATTTCTTTTCCAAACGTCTTGACCGCGCATGTTTTCGTGGTAGAATTCTGGGGAACAGTCGCTCGAGGCCCTGTTGTCGGCCCGCCTCGGAAGAGGGGTTTTCCGCCCTTGATGGGTTCGTGCGTCTGTGGGCTCCTTTCCTCTCCCTGCCCAGGATGAACATGACCGACTTCGAGTGTTTCGTGGCTGTCTACCTTGAGGGGAGGGCCGCTTCGGTGGGGGTCTCGCGCCGTATGGGTGTGGTCAGAGCGGCGCGGCGCTTCGTGGAGTGTTGTGTCCGGGCTGCCGCGAACGACTCGGGGGTGGTGCTCACGGCGTACCGGATGGAGAAGCTGGTGGAGAAGGTGCTCGAGGAATCGAGTGTCTCGCTGCAGTACTGGGAGAACGAGGCGGAGGTCCGGTCGTTCCTCCTGCAGCGTGCGATCTGGCGGTTGAAGGACGCGCGGCGCAGTGTCGCCGCCCGGGCGGAGGTGAGCATGTCGGACCCTTGGGGCGAGTCGGTCTGCTCGTCGGACCCTGTGGCAGCACTGGAGACGCTTGACGGCCTGAATTTTCTGGTCGGGGTGTTGCTGCCGGCGTGTGCAGACGCGCAGCCTCAGCGCCGCGGTCGTCGTCAGGTCCGCGAGGCGTTGGAGGAGCTGCTGGATCTGGCCGTGGGGAACGGAACGTTCGAGCATCTGGTCGCCGTGGAGGCCGAGCGCACGCCGGGGCTTCCCACGCGCACGATCCGCAACCGGATCGATGCGCGGCATTCCCGGGCGCGCCGCGCCCTCAACGCCTTTCTGGCTGGGGAACTGGAGAACCACTCTTCGCGTTGGCACCGGTTCGATCTCGAGAGCGCCATCAGGATGGCAGAGCTGCTCTTCCGTCGAGGCTCCGCCTGAGGTGGCTTCGGGTCCGCTCATCGTCGGAGCGCGGGCCTTTGCGAACAGCTCTCGAGTTCCTCCGCCGGGAACTCGATCCACGGGCTTCGGTTGAGGAGCCATTGACGTCCGAACTGTCCGCAGTTCCGTCCGGAACTCGTTGACTGTACCGGGCGTGAGGCGCGCACTCTCCTCGACCTCGGTCGCGCGGCTCATCCCGGGGCCGCTCCCCGAATCCTCTCCATCCGTTCCGTTTCCCGGAGTTCTCATGCGCAGGCACCCTTCTCTCTCCCACGGCGAGGCGTTTTCGCTTCGACTTGTGCTCGGTCTGGCCCAGGACCTCTCGGCGCACGATGACCTCGAGCCCATGGCTCTCGCGCCGGACGTCTTGCACGTCCTCGCCGACCACATGCTTCGCCACACGCCCATGACCGGAGATCGGATGCTCGCAATCGGGCGACGGATCGAGAGGGGCGGTGAGGTGTCCCGGAGCCTCACCCTCGACCGGCTGCACCGGAGATTGCCCTCCGTGGAGGGGGTCTCCCCGTCGATCGTGCTGCGCCTTCTTGCCGATCCGGACAACCTCCGCGCCATCGGCATGCGGATGAAGGAGATCGAGTCGGGGGGAGAGGACCGGGTGGACGAGCGAGCCGTCCGGATGTGGCACTGACGGCGAGGAGCCCGAGGGCGGAACGTGCGTGCGCCAATCTGGCTGCATGGGCGTGTTCGGGCGTGCCGATCTCGACGTCCGACGTTCGGGGAAGCCGAAAGCACCGTCGCCTGAGGGTGCGGTGGAGCAGATGCGTCAGCGGCTGTTGGCTGTGAGAAGAAAGGGTGGCGCGCTGCCCCGCACGCTCGATGGAGTGCTGATCGACTGGCTGGTGCGTATCGGTCTGCGATGCCTCTCGACTCACGGCGTCCTGGACCAGGACTCCCGAACCGCGCTCGATCTCGCCATCGACGGGACCGTGCACAAGTCGCACGCCCACCCGGGAGGCCGAAGGATCGGCGGGCCAGACTCGACAGACGAGGCGGAGGTGCGGGTGTCGAGCGACCCGGACGCCACGTTCCGCTACAGCAACGGCAGCCGGTCTCTGGAGTACGGGCATCTCG
Organism: Deltaproteobacteria bacterium; assembly: GCA_007693585.1. Classification (GTDB taxonomy): domain Bacteria; phylum Myxococcota_A; class Bradymonadia; order REDH01; family REDH01; genus REDH01. Next base: position 139 of record REDH01000096.1, on the reverse strand, counting down.
GACTGGCCGCGACGGTACGTGTCGGCACGCTCGACGTGCCGGTCATGGTAGCCTTTGCATCGCCCGGGCAGGGCGAGACTCCGGCGATGATGCAGGCGCTTGCCCATCTCGAGGAGAGCCTTGGACGGCACGCGCCGAA
>REDH01000186.1 GCA_007693585.1 Deltaproteobacteria bacterium | reverse complement strand
GGACAGGCTCCCCCGCAGCAGGGCGGCCCCGGCTGGGGTGGACAGGCTCCCCCGCAGCAGGGCGGCCCCGGCTGGGGCGGACAGGCTCCCCCGCAGCAGGGCGGCCCCGGCTGGGGTGGACAGGCTCCCCCGCAGCAGGGCGGCCCCGGCTGGGGAGCGCCGGGGGCACCGCAGGTCGACCCGCGCGTGGCGAAGCTGGACAAGGATGCGATGACCTGGATCATCGTGGGTATCGTGGGCTACGTGCTCGCCTTCGTCTGGATCACCGGCCCCCTGGGCTGGTGGCAGGGCAACCGCATCTGCCGCGAATTTCAGGCCATGGGCCTCGAGCCGTCCGGAAGTGCGAAGGCCGCCAAGTGGATCGGCATCATCGGCACCGCCCTCTTCGTCCTGGGCATGCTCGCGGTGATCGGTGTGGTCATGATGATGTTCGTGCTTGGAGGGGCGGCCCTCGCGCTGTGATCGTGGCGCTCGACCCGGTGATCGACCCACTCGGCCGTCGCGTCGCTCGCCTCGTCGCGAGCGTCGGAATCACAAAGGGTTGACGGGAGGGGACGTGATCGATCAGACATGATCGATCAGGAAGAACGCCGGTCCGGGAAGGAACTCCCGCGCTGACGCGTTCCGCCCCGTGTCTTCCGATAGCGTGCGTGTCGGGCAGCTCGTCCTGCCCGCACGCGCACCACCTGCCCCGCACCCCGCCGCCCCGGTCCCGGTCATGCCCAAGCGCCGTACCGTCCGCACTCCGCACCCCCTCTTTCACGGCGCAACCGGGCTCGCCCTGCTCGTCGCCGGGTTGTTCTGGCTGCTGCCCGACGCGTCCGTCGACGCGCAGGATCCGACTCCCGAGCCGGCGCCGCCCGCAGGGTCGACGGTGGTCGACAGCATCATCGAGATCCCGCTCTCCCCCACCGGGGAGCGAAGCCTCATCCCGATCGCGGTGCCCGACCTGCGGAACCTCGGCGACTCCGATCCGCGCGGCTACGTGGACGAGATCAGTGCCCGCACCCGGAACGCCCTGGACATGGCCGGGTACTTCCGGGTCATCTCCCCGGATGCCTTCTTCTTCGACCCCGACGCGGACGGAATGACCGCCGCGACCATCAACTTCGAGAATTGGTACAACGTCGGCGCCCAGGCGGTCGTGAAGATGGGCTTCCGCGTCGCCACGAACCAGGTCCGTCTCGACTACCGGCTCTTCAACGTCGACGCCGGCGAGGAGGTCGAGCTCGACTGGCGCCCCGTGACCGTCGGACTCGACGAGGTCGCCGCCGAGACCTTCCGGTTCATCAACGCCATCATCGCGTACTACACCGGACAGCCCGGCGTGTTCGGCTCCCGCATCGCCTACGCCGCCCCGTCCAGCGGCGGCGGCAAGCAGATCTACACGATGCAGATGGACGGCGGCGGCATCTCCGCCGTCACTTCCAACCGCAGCCTCAACATTCTCCCCGCCTGGGGTCCGGGCGGGGACGTGATGTACACCTCGTACGTCAACTTCAACCCGGATCTCTACATCGGACGCAACAACGCCCGACGCCTCAGCACCCGCCCCGGACTCAACGTCGGCGCGCAGCTCAACCCCGCCGGCGACACCATCGCCTTCACCATGACCCGCGATGGCCAGGCCGAGATCTACCTCATGGACATCGACGGCCAGAACCTCCGCCGTCTCACCAACCACCCCGCCGAGGACGTCTCCCCCTCGTGGTCTCCCGACGGCCGCCGCATCGCCTTCGTCTCCGACCGCGCCGGCGGACCCCAGATCCACGTCATGAACGCCGACGGCTCCGGCCAGCGCCGCGTCACCTTCGCCGGACGCTACAACACCACCCCCGCCTGGTCCCCCACCGGCGACGTCATCGCCTTCACGGGCCGCGACAGCCGCAACCGCTTCGACATCTTCACCGTCGACCCCGAGACCAGCTACATCGAGCGACTCACCCAGGACCAGGGGCAGAGCCAGTCCCCCACCTGGTCTCCCGACGGTCGATGGATCGCCTTCACCTCCACCCGCGACGGCGGCGGAGCACGGCTCTACATCATGACCCGGGACGGCGCCTACCAGCGCGTCGTCAACCCCGACGTCGTCGGGGTCGAGTCCCCCCGGTGGGAACCCCGCGTCCCCTCCTCCGCACGCTGACCCCCATCGCCACGGTGCCTCCCATGACTGTCGCACGTCCCCTGTGGCTGCTGCTGCTCCTGATCCCCCTCGCCGCCTGCGGGCCGAAGGCCCCCACCGACGCCCTCGACAACGCCCGCAATGCCGTCGACGGCGCCGCGGACTCCAGTCGCTGCGCCGAAGCCGAATTCCGCGCCGCCGAAAGCCTGCTCCGACAGGCCGAGGAAGCCTACGAGAACCGTGACTTCGCGCGCGCTCGGCAGCTCGCCGAAGCCGCCGAAGTCCAGGCCGCACGCGCCCGACGCGTCGCCGAAGAGAACCTCGAGGACTGCGAACGCGTCGAGTCCGCCACCTTCGACACCGTCGACGACGCCGACGACGACCACGACCGCGGATGGGCCATCGACGACGCCTCCCTCGACCGCTACACCCTCGGACCCGTCCACTTCGCCTTCGACTCCTACGCCATCGAGGAAGAGGCCCGCGCCATCCTCGATCAGCACGCCCAGTGGCTCGAAGACAACGCAGACCGGCGCGTCATCATCCAGGGCCACACCGACGACCGCGGCTCCTCCGAATACAACCTCGCCCTCGGCGAACGCCGCGCCCGCGCCGTCCGCACCTACCTCGACCGACTCGGCATCGCCGAGGAACGCATGACCATCATCTCCTTCGGCATGGAGATGCCCGTCGGAACCCACGACGAAAACCGACGCGTCGACTTCGTCCTCCGACAGTGAAGCACGACCACCGCACAGCGACGTCACACATCGGGGATGACGCTGAGGCCCGGGAGCAACGCGTCGGCAGGAGCATGGCCGCACTCTGTTCGCTGCTGATCCTCGCCGCGACAGGGTGTGCCGGCGTGCAGTCGGGGGACCGGACCGACCGCCTCCAGCGTGCCCGGAGCCAGAGTGGTGTCTGCCTCACGCAGTCCGCGCATTCGGATTCCACGGTCACCCCCAGCACGCGAATCCGCACGTGCATGCGAGCGGCAAGGCCGGATGCCCGGTCCGAGGATCGCCACGGCGCGAACCTGCTCTTTCGCATCGATGCGGCACTCATGAGCGGGGCCGCCGATCCCTACAACTGGCACGTCACCGTCGAGAAGGGCGAGGCCGTCGTCTTCGACGGGGGGATGTCCCCACGGTTTCATGACCCGGGAGTGTCCTGTGTATCCGGAATGTGCGTCTGGAATGAGGTGGCCGTTCTGGAGATCGAAGGGTACGAATGGTCTGTGGGGGTGTACACCGTGACCACGACGCTGACCCTCGACCCCCAGGTGACGCACACCTTCACGTTCACGCTGACCGAGTAGACCTGCCCAGTGGATCCCCCGGCGGATCCGAGTTCATCAGGCCCTTCCGCATGGATCCGCAGCACGACATGCCCCCCCCCGTCGCCTCCATCGACATCGGCTCCAACTCCGTCCTCCTCCTCGTCGCCCGACGAACCGCCGACGGACGCTGGCACACCCTGCACGAGGCGGCCGAGATCACGCGCATCTCCGAAGGCCTCGACGCCTCCGGCTCCCTCGCCGACGCACCCGTCGGGCGCACCGCAGACGTCCTGCGCGCCTTCGCCGCCACCTGTCGCGACCTCGGCGTCGCCCGCATCCACGCCACCGGCACCGCCCCCTTCCGCCGCAGCACCAACGGCCCTGACGTCGCCGCGGCCCTCGGCCAGGCCCTCGGCGCCCCCCTCCACATCGCCTCCGGCACCGAGGAAGCCGAACTCTCCCTCCTCGCCACCACCCGCGCATTCCCCGACCTCCCCGACCTCCTCGTCCTCGACATCGGCGGCGCCTCCACCGAGCTCATCCTCCACGGGCCCCACCGCACCCTCACCCGAAGCCTCGACATCGGCTCCGTCCGGCTCTCGGAGCGCTTCGACGGACACCTCCCCCTCCCGAACCACCGGCAACGCGCCCTCCGCGCCGCCGTCCTCGACGCCCTCCGCACCGCAGACATCCTCCCCCACATCCCCACGGGCATCCCCCTCGTCGGCATCGCCGGCACCGTCACCACCCTCCTCGCCGCCTCCCTGCGCATGGACCGCTGGGACGCCTCCCGCGTCCATGGCGCCTCCCTCGACCGAGACACCCTCCTGCCCCTGCTCGACACCCTCTGCCGCCTCGACGCCGCCGGCCGCGCCGAGCTCCCCGGCATCGCCCCGAAGCGCGCCGACGTCATCGCCGCCGGCGCCCTCCTCCTCGACGCCCTCATGGAGGCCCTCCAGGCCCCCACCCTCCGCGTCTCCGACCGCGGCGTCCGCTGGGGACGACTCCACCGGGAGGAAGACCCGTGAGCCCACGAAAGCCCTCCGGCCCCACCCGCGAAGACCACGTCGGCGACGGCCGCCCAGGGGGGCGGGACGTCCGCACACGCCCCCGCTCCCCCACCGGCCGCGACGACATCCACCCGGTCGACGACCACCTCATCCTCACCGCCGTCCGCGGCCTCGAGGCCATCACCGCCGAGGAAGCCGCGGAACACGGGCTGCCCGGAGCCACCCCGCTCCAGGGCGCCGTGCGCGTCCCCGTCGACCCCGACCAGCGCGTCCGCGCCGCCATGCGCGCCTGCCTCTGGATGCGCACCGCCGAGCAGGTCATCCTCCCCCTCGCGCGCGCCCGAATCCGGCGACCCGGCGACCTCGCCCCCGCCCTCGCCGCCATGTCCCTCGCCCCCCACTTCGGCCCCGACCACACCCTCGCCGTCGAGGCCAGCATCCGTCGCGACAACGGCCCGCCCCCCCACCTCCTCGCCCTCCGCGTCAAGGACGCCATCGTCGACCAGCTCCGCGACGCCCACGGCCGAAGGCCCTTCGTCGACACGGAACAGCCCGACATCGCCGTCCATGCCGACCTCGACGACCAGGTTCTCACCATCGGCCTGCGGCTGCACCACGAACCCCTCCACCGCCGCGGCTACCGCCAGCACGGCGGACCCGCCCCGGTGCGCGAAACCATCGCCGCCGCCCTCATCCGCTTCAGCGGCTGGGACCGCCGCTCCCCGCTGTGCGACCCGCTCTGCGGATCGGGCACCCTCCCCATCGAGGCCGCCGGCATCGCCGCCCGCATCGCCCCCGGCGAGGACCGTCCGTGGGGCTTCCTGCGCTGGCCCACCTTCCCCGAACACCAGGCCGACTGGGACGCGCTCCTCAAGGAGGCCCGCGACCTGCGAAAGCCCTCCGGACCTCCCATCTTCGCCCGCGACGCCGACCCCCGCGCCGTCGCCGCGACCCGGCGCCACGTGGTCGCCGCAGGCCTCCAGGACCGCGTCTTCGTCTCCCAGGCCGACGTCTCCGCCCTCGCCCCCCTCGACCCCGCCGGCACCTTCGTCGCCAATCCCCCCTGGGGCGAACGGCTCGGCGAAGGCGAGCTCGAACAGGCCCGCGAGGTCCACCGCACCCTCGGCCACGCCGCCCGCGACTGCCCGGAACACCGACTCGCCGTCCTCAGCATGAAGAAGGTCATCGCCGGCACCATCCCCATGCGCCCCGACGCCGTCCTCCCCTTCCGCAATGGACCCCTCGCCTGCCAGTTCTCCCGCTACCTCGTCCAGGGCCCCCCGGCGGCCGACCCCTCCCCCGACTGACGCCACCCTCCCAGGACCGCGACGTGATCGACACCAAGGGCGTCCTCCACGCGCTGCTCAGCGCGCCCCTCTCCGTCCTCGCCCTCGCCACCCCCAAGGAACCCGGCCTCACCGTCTGCGTGCCCCGCTTCCTGCGCGGATACGACGGCAACGTGAAGTACTTCTTCCTCCACCTGTGCCAGCACGGACGGGACCGCGGCTACCACCCCCTCCTCCTCACCGAGCAGAACGACCTCGCCCGCGAGCTCGAGGCCCTCGGCCTCCCCGTGCTCCGGCACCCCTCCCGCGAGAGCCTCCAGGCCCTCCTGCGCGCCGACTTCCTCATCGTCGAGGCCGAGGACGGCAGCCAGCTCCTCGAGGGCGTCATCGCCCGCGGCGCCCGCAAGATCCAGCTCTGGCACGGCAACGGGCTCAAGGTGCTCTCCCGCATGCGCCGCGCCCTCGAGGAACACCCCCTCCTCAAGCCCCTCGTCTACGCCGGACACGTCATCGGCGACCGCCACAGCCGCTACGAGGTCATGTGCTTCTGCTCGGAGCGCCAGCGCGAGATCCGCCGGGAAGCCTTCCGGTTCCGCCACGACCTCCTCAACGGACAACCCCGCTGCGACGTCCTCTTCCACCCCGTCGAGGGCGAAGAGGCCGGCACCGACGCCGACGCCCTCCGGCGCATCCACCAGGCCCGCGCCGACGGACTCGCCGTCGCCCTCTACTCGCCCACCTGGCGCAAGGCCCAGCTCCGCGGTCCCCTCGACGTCCTCGACCTCCAGCGCCTCGAGGAACACCTCGCCCGCATCGGCGTCCTCCTCGTCGTCAAGCTCCACCCCAAGGACCCCGCGGACGTCCCCCCAAGCCCCCACATCGTCGTGCACCAGACCCACCGGGACGTCTACCCGGCCATGCGCGACATCGACCTCATGATCACCGACTACTCCTCCATCTACACGGACTTCCTGCTGATGGACAAACCCGTCGCCTTCTTCACCTACGACGAGGACACCTACCAGGCCTCCCGAAAGCTCATGCACGACCTCGACGACGTCGCCTGCGGACCCCGCTGCGCCACCCAGGACGAACTCGAGGCCATGCTCGAACGCTGGCGCACCGACGGCCTCGACGAGTTCGCCGAGCAGCGCCGCACCACCGTCCGCATGTTCAACCACTACATCGACGGGGACGCCTCCGCGCGCCTGCTCGACTTCCTCGACACCCTCCGCTGAGCCCACTCCGCGCCCCTCCTCCCGGCCCCCCCCGCCGACTTCCCCCGACCCCCATGCGCATCCTCGTCTGGGCCACCACCTTCGGCGCCGACCTCTGGAGCCTCGTCCGCCACCTCGACGCCAACGGCCGACACGACATCCGCGTCGTCATGAAGGAGCCCGACACCTTCCTGCGCGAGGGCGTCTCCACGCTCTTTCCCCTGCGCGCCCCGATCCTCGCCCGCCGCCCCTGGCACCACGCCGTCGGCCTCCCCGGCTTCCGGCCCGACGTCACCGTCATGGACAACCGCCTTCCCCTGCGCGCCCCCTCCCGCCACGGCTTCATGCTCTGGCACGGCTACGGCTGGAAGGGCCCCCAGGATCGCAAGGAGTTCGCCCTCGTCCACCGCCAGATCCGACGCCTGTGGGGCGACCCCGCCGCACCCGGCGCCCGCTTCCGATGGCAGTGCTTCGGTCCCCACGACCGCGCCCACCGCACGGAGGTCAGCGGCTTCCACCCCGACACCTGCCTCGCCCTCGGCGCCGCCAGCCACGACCACCTCCGCCAGCCCCTCGACCGCCAACGCGCCCAGCCCTTCTACCCCTTCGACGTCGTCCGCAGACCCACCGTCCTCATCGCCCCCACCTGGCACTACGGCGAGATCTTCGCCCACTGGGGCACCGACGCCGAGCTCCTCGACCGCCTCCTCCATCACCTCGGCCACCGCGGATGCAACGTCATCCTCCGCCTCCACGACAGCTACCGCTTCCCCCCGGAGTACCGCGCCTTCCTCGATCGCATGCAGCGCGAGCACCCCCACGTCCTCCTCAAGTACAAGGACCGCAACCCCGACAACTTCCTCGACCTCCAGGTCGCCGACGTCCTCCTCTCCAACTTCTCCTCCATCGCCACCCTCTTCTACGCCACCGGACGCCCCTCCATCCACATCTACCCCGTCCGCGACGCCGACGAGGCCTTCCTGCTCCGCCAGTACACCCTCGCCGGCGTCCGCGAGGTCGAGGTGCCCTCCGCACGCTTCATCTGGAAGCGGCCCCCCGAAGAGAACGGAGGCCTGCTCGCCCGCTCCCCCGAGGAGATGATGGCCCTCCTCGACCAGGCCCTCGACGACCCCGACTGCTGCCGCGAACCCGCCCGCCGCTTCCTCGACGAACACATGCTCGGCGCCGATGGCCACGCCTGCGCACGCATCGAACAGGCCCTCGCGGATCTCGTCGCCACGCCGGCCTGACGCCGCTCCGCTCAGCCGCCGAGCTCCTCGCGCGAGGCCCGCAGCTCCTCCACCGTGTCCACCTCGCGCCATGTCCCCGGCTCCACCGTCACGGCCGACACCGGGACCCCGTCCGCCGTCAGCCCGTTGAGCAGGTCGTGCCACACCCGCTGCCGCAGCGACGCATCCGACCCGTCCGCGTACCGCATCACCATCTCCACGAACGCCGCTCGCGCCTCCGCGCCCCGCACCGCCAGCATCCCCGTCGACACCCCATGGACATCCGCGGACGCCAGCCGCTTTCCCACCTCCAGCAGATGACTCGTCCGCGGATCCACCCGCACCATCACCTCGTCCGGCGCGGGCTCCGCCTTGCGCTCCACCGCGAGCGCCAGCGGCGCGTCCACCGCGAGCAGCCGCCGCACCAGCGACGCCGCATAGGCCGTGTCCCCGTTGCACAGCACGAAGTCCTCCGCCAGCAACCGGTCCCGGACCACCGCGATCGACACGATCGGCCCGGAGGAGGCGTAGTCGGGGTTGAAGGCCGTCGCGAGGCGCTCCGCGTGACGATGACCCGCCACCAGCGCCTCCACACGCTCCGTCCGGTGCCCCGTCACCGCGACGAGACCCGCCAGGCCCACCTCGTCGAGCATCACGGCGATGAGCCGGGACAGGAAAGAGGTGCCGTCGCCGAGATCGACGAGACACTTCGGGAGGTCGGTGGTCTCGTCGCCGAGGCGTGTGCCGCGGCCGGCGGCGAGGACGATGCATCGCATGGACTGCTCCGGGAGGGGCCTGCCGCGGGTCGCGGCGGCCCCGTGCTAGCACGGTCCGCGCGCCACGCAAGGTCACGTTCCGGTCGCGCGAGGATGACAGTTTGTGGCGCGCTGGCGCTGCTTCGGGGGCGCTGTCGTGCGGACGGGTGCGGGCACTCCCGCGCGCGGCGCCGAGCCGTGCCGGGGGGCACGCCGCGGGCGGTCGTTCCTTGCGTCCGCATGGCAGGTGTGGTGATGCCAGCGGCGGGCCGCACCACGGGGGCGCGGCCGGGGAAGGGCGGGACCCTCACCACCGCGCCCGCAGACGGACGAACATGAGCGAGTCGAACGCCTTCGCCAAGCGGGTAGCGCTCTCGTTCGTCTTCTCCGGGGTGGGCAACGTCCTCGGCCGCATCGGCAACGTGGTGGCCATCTTCGCCGTGCTCAAGCTCCTCTCCCCGGAGGAGTTCGGCCTGGCCAGCCTCGTGCTCGCGATCTTCGTCGTCCTGCAGGCGCTCACCGAGCTCGGGCTCGGCGTCGCGCTGGTGCAGGCCCGCGAGGTCACGCGCTCCAGCCTGGACTCGCTGTTCTGGCTGTCGGCGGCCCTCGCCGTGGGCCTGTGGGGCGTGGTCGCCGCCGGGGCTCCCGTCATGGCGTGGTTCTACGACGAGCCCGACCTCACGCCGCTGCTGCGCGTGACCGCTCTCGGGATCGTGCTGTTCTCGCTCTACCTCATCCCGCGCAACCTCATGGTGCGCGACCTGCAGTTCGGCCGCATCGCCATCGCCGACAACGCCGGGCTCGCCCTGTCCGCCGGCACCATGATCACCTTCGCCTGGCTCGGCTGGGGGCCCTGGGCCATCGTGCTGGGCGAGCTGGCCAACCGGCTCGGGCAGTGCATCCTGTGCTTCGGCTTCCGCCCCTTCATCCCCCGGCTGCGGTTCGCCTGGGACGAGATCTCCGCGATGACCCGCTTCGGCCTCTGGGCCACCGGCGCGCGCCTCGTCGGCACCCTCTACAAGAACATCGACTTCCTGATCGTCGGCAAGGCCTTCGGCCCCGAAGCCGTCGGCCTCTACGCGCTCGCCTACCGGGTCGTGCACGATCCCGTCCGCACCCTGAGCAACATCGTCAGCCAGGTCGCCTTCCCTGCCTTCGCCCGCCTCCAGCGTGAACGCGATCGCCTGCGCACCTACGTCTTCGCCTTCGCCCGCATCTCCCTCACCCTCACCGGCACGCTGATCATCGTCGTCGCCCTGTGGATCGACCTCCTCCTCACCCTCATCTCCTTCGACCACTGGCTCGACGCCGTTCCGATCATCCACATCCTCGTGCTCGCAGCGGTGCTGCAGGCCATCACGCCGATCCTCTCCAAGCTCATCGACGCCGTCGGGCAGGCCCGCTTCAACTTCATGCACTCGGCCGGCTCCCTCGTGTTCATGACCACCGCCTTCCTCGTGGGCACGCGCTTCGGACTCGAGGGGGTGGCGTGGGCGTGGGTGGTCGCCTTCCCCTTCGCCTGGGCGACGAAGATCGTCTTCTGCGCGTGGCGCACCGAGCTCCCCCCGCTGCGCTTCGGTCTGCTCTTCCTCGGCGGGCTCCCCAGCCTCGTGCCCGTGCTGGCGGTCGGCCTGACACTGCGCTTCGGCACGCCGGACCTGCTCGAGAACCACCCGCTCGCGGTCACGACCGGCGGGGCGCTGCTCACCGTGCTGACCGGGCTCGGCGTCGGCGCGCTGCGCGAGCGCCCCATGCTGCGCATCCTGTGGCAGGAGCGGCAGGAGAAGAAGCGTGCACGTCGTGGCGACCGCCCCGATCCGGGCGCAGCGCCCGCGGACGACCCATGACGAACAGTTGCGCCCGACGGGCCGGGGTGCCAACACCGTCGCCGTGAATCCGCGCCCGCCGCGCGCCGTCCATCGTCGCCGCCCGCCGACGCCGTGCCGTGGCCCCACGGTCGGCCCGCCCCCACGACTCCCGCAGGATCGCCCCCATGCCCGTGCCGGCCTCCCCCCTCGTCAAGCGCTACGTCCACCTGTGCTTCGAACGGCCCCTGCTGCTGCTCGTGGCCGTCCTCGTGCCGACCATCGCCCTCGGCGTCATGGGCGCCTCCATCGGGCTCGACACCGACCTGCGCGACCTGCTGCCCGAGGACGCGCCCGCCGTCATCGCCATGGAGGAGGCCAGCCAGCGGCGCGGCGGCGCCGACATGTTCGCCATCGCCGTCACCTCCCCCGACCCCATCGCCAACGTGCGCTTCGTCGACGCCCTCGCCGAGGCCCTCGCCGACTGGGAGGAGGTGGAGTTCTTCGAGCTGTCGCACGACCAGGCCTTCTTTCGCGAACACGCCCTGCTCTTCCTCCCGCCGGAGGACCTCCGCCGGGTGCGAGAGACCCTCGGCCGCATGATCCGAAACCGGCTCGCCGCCGCCAACCCCCTCTACGTGGACCTCGACACCGCCGAGGAACGCGCGGAAATGGACGCCTTCGACTTCCGGGACCCCACCGCGTGGGTCGATCCGCTCACCCTGCGCGAGCTCGGGTTCGACGAAGGCGACTACGGCACGCTCTTCCCCTTCCTCGACCGCGACGACGAGGACGGCACCCTCACCGAGGAGAGCGGCCTCGTCCGGCGTCCGGACGGACGCGTGCGCCTGCCCGACCCCTGGCGCGACTACCGCGTCTCCCCCGACGGCTCCGTCGCCCTGCTGCAAGCCAAGCTCCTCGGCAGCGGAACCGACCTCACCTACGCCCGAGAGGCCTTCGAACGCGGCGAGGCGGCCATCGACGCCCTCGATCCCGCAGGATTCCACCCCGAGCTGCGCGCCGAGGTCGTCGGCGCCTACCGCGGACACCTCGAAGTCGCCGCCGTCGCCCGGGACGTCCGCACCGCCACGTCGCTCTCCATCGGGCTCGTGCTGCTCTTCCTCATCGTCTTCTTCCGCAACGGACGCGCCGTCTTCATCGTCCTCACCCCACTCCTCCTCGGCGTCGTCTGGACCCTCGGCCTCCTCGACCTGCTCTTCGGAAGACTCAACATCCTCACCGCCTTCGTCTTCGCCATGCTCATCGGCATGGGCATCGACTTCGCCATCCACCTCTACCGCCGCATCCAGGAAGAAGCCGGCGCCGGACACAGCAAGCAGGACGCGTGCGTCATCGCCCTCGTCCGCACCGGCCGCGCCCTCCTGACGACCGCGATGACCACCGTGGTCGCGCTCCTCACCCTCACCCTGGCCAGCTTCGACGGCTTTCGCGAGTTCGGCATCGCCTGCGCCGCCGGCGTCGCCATGTGCTACGCGTCGACGGTGCTGATCGTGCCCCTGCTCACGGGACTCACCGAGTGGCTGCGACCGGCCCCGGTCGCAAGCCACGCGGCCACCGCCCCCGTCGACGCCGGCGCGGGCGCGCCCCTCCTCAAGGGACTCGCCATCGCCGTCACCGTGCTCGTCGTCGCCTCCCTCGCCGCCGCCCCCAACGTCGAGTTCGAGTACGACTTCGACAACCTCTCCGGACCCGGCTCCGGACGCACCATCAGCTATGGCGCCGCCGTCGGAGCCCAGCGCGGCACCGCACCCAACGTCCTCGTCGGACGCGACGAAGCCCAGATGCGCGCCGCACACCAGGTGCTCCGCCAGCGCCTGCGCGATGGGGACCCCCTGCTGCGAAGCTTCGTCACCATCGAGAGCTTCCTGCCCAGCGGGCAGGACGAACGCATGGAACTCATCGACGACATCGCCGACACCCTCGACCGCCGCGCCGTCCAGCGCATCGACGGCGACGAGGGACGCATCATCGCCGAGCTCACCCGCCTCTCCCACGTCGAACCCTTCGGACTCGAACAGGTCCCCGAATGGGCCACCAGCCAGATCCGCGAGCGCGACGGCGCCATCGGCGGACTCGGCCTGCTGCACGGCGACTTCGCCCGCTCCGATGTGCGCGAGATCGTCGGATTCCGCGAACACTTCGCCCTCATCCCCACCGACGAGGGCGACGTCCGCGTCTCCAGCGGCAGCTTCATCCTCGCCGACGTCGTCGACTTCGTGCAGGCCGACGGCCGCATCCTGCCCCTCTACGTCGCGCTCGCCCTCTTCCTCGTGCTCCTCATCGACCTGCGCCGACCCCTCGGCGCGCTCATCTGCCTCGGGGCCCTCGCCGCCGCCGCCGCCCTCACCACCGGGCTGATGGTCCTCTTCGGCGTGCGCATCGGACTCTACAACATGGTCGTGCTGCCGATGATCCTCGGCGTCGGCGTCGACGGCGCCGTACACATCTACCACCGCTACCTGGAGGAAGGGCGCGACCAGATGGTCCGCGTGCTCCGCAGCACGGGCATGGCGGTGCTCGCCAGCGGCCTCACCACCGGCGCGGGCTTCTTCGGTCTCGTCGTCGTCTCCCACCAGGGTGTCGTCTCGATCGGCATGCTCGCTCTCTTCGGCATCTTCAGCTCCATGGTCGCCGTGCTCGCCCTGATGCCCGGCCTCCTGATGGTGTTCGGCCGCCAGCGCGGCCCCGGCATGGTCGCCGTCGCCGCACCGGAGGGCGGGGAAGGGGGGTGATCACGCCGGCCACGCTTCCCGCGTTCGTGTTGCGGCGGCTGTCCCCGCACCGGCAGGTGCGGGGGGACTGAGCGCTCCTGCTCCACTTGCGGTGCGATCCGGAGCGCGGCATCGCTCTCGGACGTGGCCGTGGCGGCCGGATTCTCGATCGAGGAGGCGGTGGAACTGGTGACGGGTCTCGGTGCGAACCTCCCGCGGGTGCCGCTCCCGGCACGGCTGGGCGGCACCGTCGAGGTGGAGCGTACCCCCGGGCTTGCCCGCTTGCGGGAAGTTCGGGCCTTGCCGTCATCCGGCCCGCCCGGACTGTCCGATGGAACCACCGGCGACGCCCCGTGGCTGTCCCGGCGATACCACTACGCCGAGCACCCGTTCACCCGCGGGTTCCGGGAGCATGTCCGGGACTGGGCGGTCACGGCGCACGACGAGCTGCACCCGGAGGATGTGGTGACCCCGCCGCAGGACGGGTGCGCCCCGCTGCCGCCGCCCACCGAGGTCGACCGCCGGCAGGACCAGATCTTCGAGCTGATGGGCGAGGTGCTCCGGCACGAGACCGCGCTCACGGCCATCGAGCGGCGCGTCTCGCCACTGGAGGCACAGATGGGCATGGTGGACCGGGAGACCGGCTCCTCGCCGGGAGCAGCGCCGGTCCCATGGCGCACGGAGCTGGCGAATTGCTATGCCTGGCAGGCGAGCCTGGATGCGGATGGGGCGTTGACGGACGCCCGGTCCATCGGACGGATCACCAACCAGGCGTGGGGGTCTCGGACCCGCATCGACGGCTTGCCCGTACCCACGGGACCGTCCACGACGGCCTTCACCTGCGCTACCGAGACGCCGCCCGTGCCCGCCGAGTCCCTGGCGAACTTCACGTTCGACTACCTCGATGCCGGGGACGAGGTCAGCCTGCCGGCCGAGGTGATGGACGCCCTGGCCGAGGAGGAGATCCCCGTCGAGCTCGGCTCGTGCCCGTCGCAACGGGAGGCGTTCGAGGAAGAACGCTCACGGCGCTCTCGCGCCACGGTCTTCGGCTGGCGACGCGCGAACGGCGAGCGGCTCGCCAGCGGCGCGCGCGAGCCCATGTGGCGCTTCATGCAGAGCGTGGCGGAGATCCGCGCGACTTCCCTGCAGGTGGCGTGCTCTGCCACACGAACCATCGATCGCGGAGGGGTCGAGCACCTGACGGTGCTCAACCACCGCGGACAGGCCCTGCTCGAAGCCACCCGGGTCGAACCGAACACCTGGCGGATCGATGCCATCCGCATCCACGACGGGCTGGGCCGCGTGGTGCGCGAGCGCGACGCGACGGGGCGCGTGAGGGAGTACGACTGGGAGGACACCACGCGCAACCCCCTCGCCACGCACCAGTTGCTGCAGCTCACGGAGCATCCGGGGACCGGCGCCGGCGAGGTCGACGGCGGCCCTGTCCCCACCCCGCCGACCCGCACGATCTCCATGCGGTGGGAGCCGGTGACGAGCGCCGTACGCCAACGGACCGACTGGCGTGGCGGGGTCGAGGAGATCCTTTTCGGGTATCAGGCCACGCCGTCCGCAAGGGCCTGGGCCGCCAGCACCATGGCACGGTTCGGCGTGCTGCCCGAGATCTTCGACGAGCTGCCGCTCCTTCCCGCAGGCATCGCGACCGCACCACACCCCTTCGCGCTGCCGGTCTACGTGCGGGCGCCGGCCCGCCTTCAGGCGGACGGCTCCCTGTTCCACCCCGAGCAAGTCATTGCCTACAACGCCTGGGGCCAACCAGTGAGCGTGCGCGACCTGCGCGACGACGAACCGACCCAGCTGTTCGAGTACGCAGACCTCGTGGATGCGGAGCGGTGCGCGCTCACCGACCCCTGCTGCACCTCCACCACAGCGCGAACCTGTCGACCCCACCGACCCGGCCTCTGGCCTGCTCAACGCACGGGAGCCGGCGGCGGGCCGCTCGTCGCGCGAGAGACTGTGGTCGACCAGAGCACCGCATCGCCCGCCAACCTCCCGGTCGGGGGCCTCGCACCGGGCAGCCTCCCAACCCGCGCGGTCTACCGCTACACGTACGAGTACGACAGCAGCGGCCGGCACGAGGCCACCATCCTCCCCGACGGATCCGTGACGACCACCGTCTTCGATGGCTATGGACGCCCCGCTCAACTCATCAGCCCGCGAGGGCTCGTCACCAGCCAGGACTTCGCCACCGATGGCTCCGTCCTCCGTGTCACGGAGAGCGGTGACGACGGGACGTCCGTCGTCACGCGAAGCGCGATGGCCTGGTTCCGCGATGGCGCGGGCCGCGTGGAAGCCACCTGTCGCGAGATCGAACCGGGCGCGTGCCGCACGCCCCTCTCCGCGCTGCCGGCCGCCGCCGCGTTCGGGCAGGTCCAGCTCGCCCGCGTCGGACACGATGGCGAGGGGCGCATCACCCAGGAGCTGCGGATCGACGGCTCCGCCCTGGTGCACCACCGCCGAGGCGACGGCCAACGCGTTCGGTCGGTGGCATTGCCCGGCCCGGGCGCCCCCGCCATCGACAGCACGGCCCTGCCCGATGCCGTCCTCGAACGCGATGTCCACGGCCGGATCCTCGCCAGCGCACAGGCGCCCGCCGGACAGGGCATCGGCCACCCGGAAGCACTCGTGACCCGGCACGTCTGGGATGGCTACGGCCGACTCGTGGCCACCAGGGATCCCCATGGCGTGGTCCAGCGGCGGCAACTCGACGTCTCCGGGCTGCCGCTGCGGGTGGAGCGATTCTCGGCGAGCGGCGAGCGAATCGCCGAGCAGCAGGTGGAGTACGACGCGGCGGGAATACCGCAGCGGCAGATCAAGGCCCTGCTCGGCGCCGAGCGGCAGGAGCGCGTGACCGCGTACGCGTACGATGCCCAGCGCCGAACGGTCACCATCCGCCACCCCGATGGCCGCGAGGAAGTACGGACCCACGCTTCGGACGGACGCCTCGTGCGCGCCAGCGATGGACGCGGGCAGGAGATGCTCAGCCTCTCCGCGATCGTCGGCGAGGAACACGTGGAGCGCGTCTGGACGCGAAGCCAGGGGACGCAGCCCGTCGGCCGGCTCAGCCGGCTCGTGGAGCACCGGTTCCATCGGGCCGACGGTACCGCAGAGGCGCGTCAATCGTCCGCGGACCGGACGGACAGTGCCACCACCCTCGTCCGGCTGGACGCCTGGGGCGACCCGGTCTGGAGCGAGGACACCCGCGGCATCGTCCGGGAACAGAAGCGCGACAGCCTCGGGCGCCTCGTGCAGGAAACACGCTCGCCGCTTCCCGGCCAGTCGAGCGCATCCCCCGACGTCACCGTCCGGGAGTGGGACAGCGCCAACCGCCCCGTCCGGCTGATCGACCCGGAAGGCCGAGAGACCGAGTGGCTCTGGGATGGCCACGGGCGCCTGCGCGGCCAGCGCGTGCCCGCCGCCGTGGGGATCGGACTGGAGGAGACAGCGATCGAATGGGACGCCCTGGGCCGCGTGAGCACCCGTATCCACGCGGACGAGTCGCAGACCACCTTCACGTGGCTCCCCGGCACCACGCTGCTGGACCGCCGGATCGGCCCGGCCGACACCGAGGAACGGTGGCAGTGGGATGACGCCGCGAGGCCGAGCGCAGTCGTGCGGACCGAAGCCGGCTGGCGCGCCGAGACGACCTTCCAGCGGTACCCCGACGGCCGCGTCCGTGCGGAGTGCAGCCGATCCGACCGCCTGCCCCTCGGCGCCCCGTGGAGCACGGCGACACGATGCGTCGAGCGAGCGTGGGACAACCTCGGCCGTCACGCACACAGCACCGCACCGGGGGTGGCGTGGACAGCCAGCTTCGACGCGGTGGGGCGGCCCAGCACGCACGACATGGCCCTGCACGGCGCGGAACTGCGCGCCCAGTACCAGTGGGAAGGAGATCGGCTGCTGTCGACCACGCTGTGGAAAGGTGCCGACCTCTGGCGCCAGGAATCGCGCACCTTCAACCAGACCGGGTTGCTGACCGGAGTGGAACATACGGTGCATCGTGCGGAGGGTGCGACGCTGACCTTCGCGCATGACCGACAGCTCGACGCCGAGGGACGGATCCTGAGTGACTGGCTTGGAGAGATCCTCGGGGCGGAGGAGAGTGGACGCTGGCGGGTGCCGCGCTACAACGAGCGTGACCACCTCATGCACTTGCTGGAGGCGCCGGACGCCCGCCGGCCCGCAGAGAGCTTCGCGAGCGTGGACGCCGCGTGGGCTGCAGCCGCAAGCCAGGGCACCGCACGGACCGTCGAGTGGACCCGCAGCCGGTTCGGGACCCTGCTCGAAGAGACCATCGACGGGAGCGAGGTCTGGAGCGCGGAGCCGGCCGACGACGGTGTCGCCATCGGACTCGTGGCGGATGAGCGCAGCGGCCATGTCGCACTGCCTGCCTGGGACGAGCGCGGACGCATGGAGCGTGACGGTGCGGGGCTGCACTACGCGTGGAGCCACGCCAGCGACCGGCTGCTGCGCGCCTGGCGCAACGGGGACGCGGACGTGGACCCGTGTGCCGCAGGCTGCCTCGTGCCGGGCGGGCTCGAGATCGACGAACTGGGCGCCGCGACCTTCTCCGCAGGGGGCGCGGGTGAGGACGCGGTGAACCTGCCGCGACTCGGCACGCCGGCGCAGGAGGAGCGCGTGATGGACGCCTTCGGACGCGTGGTGCGGGTGGTCTACGAGGTGGACGGCCCGTTCGGGATGCGATGGAGTGTCGGCGTCGAGCGCCTGTGGGATGGCCACCGCCTCCTGCTTGAGCAGACGGACTCCGGGTGTCTCCAACGAGCCTGGGGGCCAGGTGTTCTGCTCGATCGGCCGCACGCCTACACGGTGTCCGTGGACCCGGCGTGCATGGAGAAGGCGGACGACCCGGACGAGGAGATGGCGGGGCTCCTGTCCATGATGGCCGAAGCGTCAGCGATGGATCTGGATCTGGATCTGCTCGAGAGCGAGGATGTCCGCGTGTTCACCCTGCTGCAGGATCTGCGGCAGGATGTCCTTGCGGTGGTGGACGAGGCCGGAGAAATCGTGGAGCAGTATCGGTACGACGTGCACGGGCTCCGATGGGCGACCTACGCCGACGGCGCGTCCTGTTCGCCCTTTCCCGCGGGGGGCGATGCGGACGTGAGCGGCCCCGCTGCGCCCGCCGGCGCGGCCTCGACCTGCGTCTCCCGCGTGGGCAACCCCCTGGGCTGGCAGGGCGCGCGGCTGAGCGCCGTGACGGGGGCCTACGACATGCGCGCCCGCCACGACGACCCGAGACTGCGGGTGTTCCTGAGCCGCGACCCGCTGGGGTACGTCGACTCCTTCGACGTCTGGCTGTATTCCGGGGGCGACCCCCTGGGCAAGTGGGACCCGTGGGGGATGGAGGGGGTGCCGAGTGTGCTGGAGCTCGAGCCCCTCATCCCCGAGGATAGCGGGGACCCGATCCGCATCCGTCGGCCCCGGAGAGGTGGGGAGACCGCGCGTCGCTTCGTCAACGAGTATGAGGAAATCATGAGGGACGCGGCCGCGGCGGCCATGGATGCAGGATTGGCACACCCACCACTCGTGCTTGTGGACGGCGGCTTTGGCACCGATACACGCGATCCGAATCGCTATGAGCCGATGTTCGCGCGGCAGGCATTGGCGCGTCTGGACGAGAGGGCGCGAAGACCGTTGGATACGGATGAGTTGCGCAATGAACTCGGGCATCGCGGCAACGGCGCCCTCGCCATGGAAGGCGAGATCATCCTCTTCGAGCAGGGAGGATTCGTGAATCGGCCACCCTACGCGATCCTCTCGCTGTACGTTCACGAAATCGGCCACATCTACCTGCAGCAGGAGGGCCTTTCCCCAGAT